>NZ_KE332518.1:2059582-2359582 GCF_000413055.1 Treponema maltophilum ATCC 51939
AGCACGGAGCGGCTCAGTCTACAATAACCGCGCGAATGCGGCGTACGCCCGCCGAAGACGACTGCTCTTTTTGTATTTTAAACGTGCCGATGGTGCCGGTGTGCTCCACGTGCGGCCCGCCGCACACTTCTTTGGAAAAATCGCCGATGGAATACACTTTTACCTTTGATTCGTATTTTTCGCCGAAAAGCGCGCGCGCGCCGGCTTTTTTCGCATCTTCCAAATCCATAATTTCGATCGTAACGGGAAGGTCGCGCTTGATTTGCTCGTTTACCATATTTTCGACTGCGGCGATTTCTTCCTTTGTCATGGGCGCCGGATGCGAAAAGTCAAACCGCAAGCGTTCGGCGGTAATATTCGACCCCTTTTGCATAACATGCGGCCCCAGCACGCGCACGAGGGCTTCCTGCAATAAGTGCGTGCACGTGTGGTACTTTGTCGTAATTTCGGAATGGTCGGCCAAACCGCCTTTAAACACCTGACCGCTTGTCGAGCGCGACAACTCCTGATGCTTTTTAAACGCTTCGTCAAATTCCTGTCTGTTTACCTTCATGCCGTGTTCGCCGGCCAGCTCTTCGGTCAATTCGACCGGGAAGCCGAAGGTATCGTAGAGGCGGAACGCAACGCGTCCGGGAATAATCTTTGCGGGATTTTTCATTAAATTGGGCAAAAGCTTTTCGAATTCGGCTTCGCCTTTTTTAAGCGTTTCAAGGAATTTTTCCTCTTCGCGCAAAAGTTCGTCCAATATAAGCCGGCGTTTTTCTTCAAGCTCGGGGTACGCGCCTTTAAAGTTGTCGATAACGACTTGGGCGGGTACGCCTAAAAAAGCTTTTTCCAAACCGAGTTTTTTGCCGTGGCGCACCGAACGGCGGATAAGGCGGCGCAGAACATAGCCCGCCCCCACGTTGGAAGGAAGCACGCCCTTCGGATCGCCGATAATAAAAACGGCCGCGCGGGTATGATCGCAGATAATGCGGATCGACGCGTCGTCGGCTTCGTTGTCGCCGTATTTTTTGCCGGTAAGTTTTTCGATCGAATGAATGATGGGCTGAAATACTTCCGTATCGTACACGGATTTTTTGCCCTGCAGCATGGCGACCGTACGCTCGATTCCCATACCGGTATCGACGCAGCGGCGGCTCAATTTGTTGTACTTTCCGTCTTTGTCTTTATTGTATTCCATAAAGACATCGTTCCATATTTCGACATATTTGCCGCACGAGCAAGCGCCCGGCGCGCAGTGATCGGAACAGGGGGCTTTGCCCGTATCGTAAAACATTTCCGTATCGGGACCGCATGGACCGGTTTCGCCGGCGGGCCCCCACCAGTTATCGCTGCGCGGCAAAAAGTGCACGCGTTCTTTCGGAATGCCCAGCGACATCCAGATTGAAGCCGATTCGTCGTCGCGCGGCACATCCGCATCGCCTGCAAAAACGGTAACCGACAGTTTATCGACGGGAATATTCAGCCACTGCTTGCCCGTTAAAAATTCAAAACTCCAGCTTATCGCTTCTTTTTTAAAATAATCGCCGAGCGACCAGTTACCCAGCATTTCAAAACAGGTTAAATGGCTCGAATCCCCTACCGAATCGATATCGCCCGTGCGGATGCATTTTTGATAATCGCACAGCCGCGTTCCCGACGGGTGCGGTTCGCCCATCAAATAGGGCACCAGCGGATGCATGCCCGCAGTCGTAAACAACACGGTCGGATCGTTTTCGGGGATAACGGACTTACCGGAAATCTCGGTGTGCCCTTTGCTCTTAAAAAATTCTATATATTTGGATCGCAATTCGTTTGCAGTCATAGGGTATATAGTAGACGGGAGGCCCGTGTCTGTCAAGTAGCGGGAGAAAGCGAATAGGGCCGCAACTTCACGCATTTTTCATAAGCGTGTTTTCATTAGCACAAAGTTTTCGCCATAGGATTCCTTATTCTCTTATGCGTCCGACAATACGCGCATAGACGTGCGGCATTTCGATTTCCGTTAAGGTTTTTGTGCGCATATCGTACTTAAACGTTTTGCCCTTCGCCATTCCTCCCGGGGGAATAATCCACGCATTATTCGTCCCTATCGTAATAAAAAGTCGATCTTCTTCAGCATACACATCGCACCAGTCTTTTATATTTATCTTCCGTAAGTTTATATCTTCTCCTCTGTATTCTCCGCTTTGCGTATCATATATCCGCATAAAATAATCATGATTGTGAACTTCAACTACACATGGAACACCTCTAACTATTTCGCGGTATCTAATATAAGAATGTTTGTCCGACGGATAAGGATAATATTGTCCGTTTTCCATATCATACCACCCTTTGTCGAGAAACAGATGCGTGCCGTCGTACCCGATAAGAAAATTATTGCTCACCCTCGTTTTGGCAAACATCCCCCGCAGATCTACAATCCGCTCTCTGCCCGTCTTTAAATCCGTTATAACGTATAAACCCGGATAATGTATCGTATCTTCTTCTTTATAGTATTCGATTATTACTTCATCGTTATAAACGAAAGCAATCCACAGCCTTTCCCCCTCAGGCTTTTTTATCATAAACTCTTTTGCAGCATTGTAAGTACCGTCGGTTACGTCGGCAAAAAAGAATGCCTCTTCGGTACTCAATACCGTTCTTGCCCACAGTTTATTTGTTTTCCAATCAAAATTAAAGTATATATAGTCTTTCCATCTTTCAGGAAAAGATCGCAGCGGAACTAAATCGGCTTCTTTACCGTCTATCCACAATTGTGTCGGCCCACGGTAATTGTTATAAAATATCAAGCCTGCTTCTTTTTGCGGGGGCTGCTTTTTACACGAAACGCAGAACAGAACTGAACATAAAAACAACCAAATAAAACCTTTCATTTTAGCCCGCCTTCGGCAGATATCGGAGGCAACATATCCTTTCGCTTCCGCAGAAATACTGTTAACAATCTTTTCACCGTAATCTCGCTTTGAATCTTACATCTTTTTTTTGTGTGTTTTATAAATTATAATAATTACATTATACATAAATACTATTATAAAAGAAAACATTAAAGACGCAAATACTGTTTCTTTAGATAAAAGCAACATATGAGATGATGCTCCTTGAGTAGATTTCTTAAACCAATAATCAAATTCATCATTTTGTTCAGTAAGGTCATAAAAACCGTCTTTATTAATATCATATGAGTCGACTTTATGATTAATATATACGAATCTACCCCAAATAATACCATTTAAAACAATAAAAATGATTAAAAATGAAGTTAAAAATATTACTACGCTTTTTTTCATTTCATACAACCTCGTTATTATTTTTTGCGGCTGCCAGAATCTTTTTGCGCTTAAACCAAAACAAAATAGCCCCCACGGGAATACCGAACACAATATGCCATGCAAAATCGCTGCGAATAAGCGCGGCGGCAGACAAAAGATGTATGTGTAAAAGCTGTATATGAATCATACCCGTTGTCCAATTTATATCGACGGCACCGAAACCGACGGAAATAAAAAGCAGCCACGGGATCTTTTGCCTCAAAGGGAACCGAGTACGAATACAAACAACAAGCATACAAACCGAATATAAAAACGTTAGAAACATTAAAAACAGCACGGCATAATGTTTAGCGCTTTTATTTTTTAAAGTAAGCTTGTTGACGTTTCTTTGCGACTCGGTAGTCCGCTTAAGAGCAGCACCGACAGTCATTAACACACCGTCGTTGCGTTCACACAACACCTCCGCTATGACAAAATCCCCGTTTTCAAATTCGTATTCGTAGTAGAAAGAATAACGGACCAAACCCGCAGAATTAAGCGATTGAGCTTTGCTATAATTCCAGCGCAGTAAAGACAATTTTTTTACATTTTCTTTCGGATACACTAAAACAAAACTTTCGAACACTTCCGGAGTTAGGTCTGCTTTGAGTTCTTCATCGGCATGATTATACGCATATTCATAATCGCCTGCTCTGAGTCTTTCCAGCCAATTTTGTGCAAAGTCCGCTTCTTCCTGTAAGATAAAATCGGTCTTTTCCCCTTGTTTGCATGAGGCACAGAATGGGAGCATTATAAAAATACACAGTACGTATCGAAATTTAAATTCTTTAATGCTTTTTATCAATCTAAAGGTCCTCATAAAAATATTTTATCTTCAAACTTCAGCTCCCTCAAACAAACAGCAACACTACCGATATCCGAAAATATCAGCGATTTCGGTTAAGTATGTTTATTTTTTTTGCCAGCGGTATGGAAACATACATTGTCCAAAAATATCCGACGGAAACAAGGCCCAGATAAATAAAAAATACTTCAATTTGCGTATATACATAATTTGCATACCATACGGACTTTGACACTTGAGTATACTCCGCTTGCTTTTTATTGTATACCATGTATAGACCTTCTTTATGATCGCCGCTGTCTGCATTCCCGCCGATCATATGGTTAAAAATAACACCGCCTACAAAAAGTGTAACCGCACACACAATGCAAAATAAAGCCAATTTGTTAACCCACTTCATTTTTTATCCCTTCCGCTATGCGAGAAAGAACATATATACCAATACAACCGATGCGCACAAAGGACTGCCTATCAAAGAATGGGCTTGATATATCTTTAACTGCGCTAAAATCTTTTTCAGTTCTTCGTTTTTTTCACAGCTGTCAAATACGCTCTCCGTCAAACTATCCAAAGTATTTATACCGATAACGTGTGCATATTTTTTATTTAATTTGATTTTCAAGGGTATTCCCGCAATGAACACAGCGGTTATATAGAGTATACAACACGTAAATATTACTATTCTCATAGGATTCCCAGCGGTACATATCTGCGAAAAAGGTATGAACAGAAAAAAGAAAGTGCCCCGGCAAATACCATTGTAACGCAAGTGCATACATAATTTGCGTACCATACGGGTTTTGATACTTGCGTATATGCCTTATCTTCCTTGTCGTACACCATATATACATCTTCTTTATGATAGCCCCTTACGGCATTGCCACCGATTATATGGTCAAACTGCATGGATATACCGAGAAAAACAACTCCCAATACAATACAAACCGCTCCAAAATTCCGATTTATTTCCATTCCCAGTTCCTCAAATAGATATTACTTTCAACTAAAATCCCCTTTGCTGCAGCATGTGGCAGCATGGAACGCCCTGCAATAAGATATGTACTGGCTCCTACTCCTAAACCGAACGCTCCTTCGGCTCTCAGTGTTTTGCCGAAGGCCGACACATCAACATTTGCCGCATATTTAATTAAGGAAGCTTCCGCGCTCCCTCCCGCTTTACCGTCTTTCATTCCTACCCATGCCTCCGCTTGACAAGTTCCCATAGTCCCGGAAAAGTCCACTTTAAAATTCTTACCGTCAAAAAGTGTTTTTTCAAAGGTATATTCAGCCCCGCCTGCTTTAACAAAAAAATTAAATTGTTTGTCAGAGAGGCGCCCATCAAAGCCGGATGCTGAATATAAACCTTTTGCCTTTCCGTCTGATGATTTTCCTGTTGCAACATTCCAGAAATAACGTATTTTTTCTCCCAGTCCCTTTTTCTCTTCAGGTAAAGCAGGTACTGCCGGATTCGGCTTTTGCGGCAAGCCGTTTTCTTGCCCTTGCTGAACAGACGGCTTAGGCACCGGTTGACTTTGCGCAGGAGGATGATAGCCGCTTCCGCCGCCTCCCGATGAGCCGCTGTCCCGATCGGAATCCCTATCCCGCTCCCCTCGGTCAAATGATCCGCCCCCGCCTGTCGAACCGCCGCTGCTTGAAGAACCTGAAGTTCCTCCGCTCGACGTTTCCCGCTTTGAAGGCGGCGAGCATTCCGTACGCGGCGCGCCGCCGCCTTGTGTAGGAGACCTTTCCTCTCCCTTATTTACCCCGCCAGGATTCGATGGCTTAGAATCGGAAGAACCTCCGGACTCCCTGCCGGATGAACTGCTTCGCCCGGAACTTCCTCCGCTCGACGTATCTCGCTTTGAAGGTGGCGAACATTCAGTACGCGGCGCGCCGCCGCCTTGTGTAGGAGACCTTTCCTCTCCCTTATTCGGACCACCGGAAGACCTTTCTCCGGGTGCATTACTTGAATGAGGACAGGTGTCCGAGTTTCTGTCGGTTCTCGGATCGTCTTTTACCTGCTTTCCTCCGTTTACCTCAAGCAGTTCTTCAAAAGCCGCATAAAATCGTTTTGACCGTAAAAAATATTTTCGGTAAGTAAATAAGTAAAGCGAAACGGTCGGGTGTATAAAAAACTGTACTTTGCAGCGTCTCTGTTTTTGAGCCTATAGGAAGTTTTTCTCTTTGTCAACTGCCGTCTTACGGTATCTTGCTGAAGTCAAGATATTCTTTCGGACGCACAAGGCCGTCTTTATCCGAATACAGCATGTATTCGTCATTGTATAAAACAATCCAATAACCGCACGATGAATACCATATTTTATCGAAGACGGGCCTTGTCACAAACTCACCCCGTTCATTCATAAGCCCCCATTTCCATTGCCTTTCTCCGGCAGGTTTACCGTATATAATATGTCCGTCGTTAAAGTCGTCGTCCAATGTATAATCCTGAGGAAGAATAAAAACATCATTGTCCCGTATATCGACCAATTTCCAGCCGGACGCTTTGTATCCGGAAGCATTCCGCACTTTGCGATCGGCACTTACCGGCATGTATCGCACCGCACAGACGCTGCCGGAATAATTTTTAACTTCGTAATATTTCGGCTTTATTTGCCAGTTTCCCGCTACGTCAATAAGCCCCGTTGCGGCGACGGTTTCTTCTTCGTTATCATAATAAACGGAGGCTGCCGGTATAAAACCTTTTATTACACGCTCTCCCAAATAGGCATATTTTGCCGAAAGCAGCTTACGTCCCTTTTTATCCATAATTCCCCATAAGCTCTTGCTTTGCGTATGCAAATCAGGATTGCCGTGCTTTTCTCCGAAAACGGCATAACCTTCGGAAAATCCGTTTAAGATATCGGCACTGACCGGAAAACCGAACCGCCCTTTTAAGAACGTACCGTGCTTATCCATAAAGAACGCTTTATGTTTTTTGAGATCATGATATACGACATAGCCTTCATGGAAGCCTCCTGAAAAATAAGCAACGCGCCTGTCACAGTAAACCGCTTTATTACCATGTATATCATAAAAACCATGTTCATCAATGTCCTTGTCTTTATCGTAGAGCATATATTGGAACATTTGTTCCGATATATGTATTCTATACACCGGACTGGAATCCTTGTATTGCAATATAGTTGTCCCGCTCACATCGACAACGGAGCAAAAAAGGGGCACATCTTTTTCGGGATCATAGTTTTGACCGATCAAAGCATAGCCATCGGAGAAATTTTCTTTGATATAATACTTTTCTGAAAAAACAACAACTGCTTTATCTTCGTTAAAAAGCCCGCTTACAAAATCTCCTTGCTCCCCCATCCGGAAAGTTATCAATTTTTTCTCTGGACGAGGTACCGTATTTTGTCGGCAAGAAGTCTGACGGCAGCTAAAACCGGTTGCCGCCAAAAGTATAATGATACAAATAAAAGTGAACTTTTTTTGCATTGCAATACCCTTATTGATTTTATAATTATTCCAAAATAATTTCATATTTTTTGACGGTCATGGTTTTTAAATCTATTTCCAATGCGACGGCCGTATCCATTTCAATATATTTGCCGTCTTGATATCGTACATAGTTCACTGAAGTCGGGAACGACAAATTTCGCGAACTTATATATGAGCCTTTTAAATTTTCCGGCAATACATAAACGGCGTTTCCTTTTGCGTCGTATACACCCGTCCGTGTAATTTCACCCAGATAATGCTCTCCGTCCCTATCGGTATAAAACAATTTTATGACATTCAGCAACTCTTTATATTCTTTATCCGTATAATCGAAGTATGTTAATCCGGAGCCGCGGTATTTTAGCAAGAGTTTAATATTTGCAGGCTTTACGCGAATTTCTTTCGTTTGCCATTTTTCTTGCGCGCTTTGGCAATATATGATTGCCGTTATGAAAATCAAAAATGAGAAACCCGCTTTGAACGCTCGCCGCATATTATTTCTCCCGAATTCTTTATAAGTCTAGTATGATTCGATTCCCGCGTCAAGATTCGCCCGCCTTAGCAAACTCAGCCGGCTTCGGTAAAGTCGTCAGCTTCAACCAATCCGTTACCAATTTTTTGCGTTCTTATTCCCCCGCTCTGTTGCCTGCCGCATACGATTCGGGTATAATGGGAAAAGGAAATGCATACATGAGCAAAAAATCGCTTTTTTTTGCGGCTGCCGCCGCATACGAGATAATCCGTCTTTACTTTGTCCTCACCCTCCAAACGGGAACGTCTTCGGCAACGGGACTTCTGTCGTGGTATGCGGCCGTCCCGCTTCTTATGGTGCCTTTTTTTCTATTATATGCGATGGAAAAAGGCGGCGGGGAAAAAGCTTTTGCCGCAAACCTGTACGGCTGTATAAAGATTGCGAGCGCCGCCGGTTTTGCGCTTTTTGTGTGCCGCACATTTTTACAAACCGATCGGGGACGGTACCTTTTTATAAACAGATTTGTTTCTTTAAAAACATTCATATTTATAATGCTTTTTTTTGTAATTGATGTTATACTGGCTGCAGCGGTTATGATAAAAAATTATAAGCAAAACAAAACGACGGAAGGTGAACCATGCAAATAATCCCCGTTGCGAGCGGAAAAGGCGGCGTAGGCAAAAGCCTTTTGTCCGCAAATCTTGCCGTTACCTTGGGCAAAGCAGGAAAAGACGTTATCCTTGCCGACCTCGATTTGGGCGCTTCAAACCTGCACTTGGCAATCGGCCAGCAGGCGCCCAAAAAAGGCTTGGGAACCTTTTTGTCGGGTGCGTCCGATTTTGAAGAAATCATCATGCCTTCGGGCTATAAAAACGTGCGCTTCATTGCGGGCGATTCCGAAATTCCCGGACTCACCGCATTGAGCCTGTCGCAAAAGAATACGCTTATAAAAAAATTCCAGCACATAGAAACAGATTATTTGATTTTGGATTTGGGAGCCGGAACGCATTTAACCATTTTGGATATGTTTTTGCTTTCGCCGCAGGGTATCCTCGTTACGGCACCGACCGTTACGGCAACACTGAACGGCTATCTGTTTTTGAAAAATGTGCTGTTCCGCCTTATGTACAATTCGTTTAAAAAGAATTCAAAAGCATACCAATATCTTGAACAATTGAAAAGCGATGCCTCGTCGTTGCAGCGGCTCTACATCCCCAAACTGACGGAAACCATCATCCGGCTTGATCCGAAAAGCGCGGAAGTTTTTATTAAACGCATTCAAAAATTCAAGCCGCGCCTCGTTATGAACATGATCGAAAACCCGAAAGACGCCGACCGCGCGATGAAGATACGCCGCTCATGCACCGAATATTTGGGACTGACGATGGACTATTTGGGCGTTGTGTACCGCGACCCGATGCAGGATGTGGCGCTTTCTTCCCGCCTTCCGATAACGGTGTACAAACCGCAGTCGATTTTGTCGCAATCGATTTACCGCATCGCCGATAAAATCATGCAGTCGGAAGATTTGAATTTCGATGACGCGGGACTTCCCGCCGACAGCTTCGACCTTGTGGGTACCGAAGCCGAAGAAGACTACGAAGCGAAGATGTCTTACGTGGAAGATTTAATCGGAAGCGGCGCCTTAACGACGGCGGAACTTGCCGACACGATAAAGGCTCAGCAATACGAAATCACTCAGCTGCGAAAAGAAAACGTGCTTTTAAAATCGAAAATCGTAAAAGCGCACGCGCAAGGCTTCAGACTTTAAGGACAACCTATGTTTTTGGCAATACAATACCCTTCATGGCTCCATCCGCAAATTTTTCCCGGAGTTCCGTTTTTAAACATCATACATTGGTACGGTCTTATGTACGTGTGCGCGTTTGCAACCGCCATATGGATTTTTACCAAACTGCAAAAAGAAGGCATGCTCGATTCGCCCGAAAAAAAAGCGACGCAGGATGACGTTTTCAGTTTTTTCACCTTCGGCATTGTCGGTCTGCTGTTAGGCGCCCGCGTGTTCTCTACGCTTGTATACGACCAAAGCGGCGTATACCGGCAGGAACCATGGCTTATTTTTTGGCCGTTCAGCAAATCCGGTACCTTCACCGGTTTAGCCGGCATGTCCTATCACGGCGGCTTTATCGGCGGCTTGGCCGGTATGCTTATATGGTGCGCCAAAAACAAACGCCCCGCACTGCAATGGATGGACGCAATGGGAACGGCGATTCCGCTCGGCTACACCTTCGGACGCCTCGGCAACTTTTTTAACGCCGAGCTGTACGGGCGCATTACGACCGTCCCGTGGGGTATGATTTTTCCCGATGCGCCGAAGTTTTCGCTGTCGATCGGTTGGGTACGCAAAATAGCCGAAGAAGCCGGCCTGCGCATTGCCGCCGATGCGACACTCGTCAATTTGCCGCGCCACCCCAGCCAATTGTACGAAGCCTTTTTTGAAGGCATTGTCCTTTTTGCGCTTTTATGGTTTTTGCGCAAAAAAAAGCCCTTCCATGGTTTTTTAACCGCAGTCTATACGGGAGGCTACGGCATCGTACGCTTTATTATAGAATATTTCCGCGAACCCGATGCCGACATCGGCTACCGAATCAGCGTACAGACCGACGCTCCCATTTACTTTAATCAGTCATTGCTCAATTTATCGACCGGCCAAGTTTTTTGCCTTGCGATGATTTTATCTTCGTGCATACTTCTCGCTGTCCTCGCAATCCGCAGCCGGAAGCGACGGCCGTCATCATAAGAGCCGGCCGGCACAACCCGCGAGTTTTTAAAAATCTTTGCAGTAAAACATGCGGCCGTCTTTTCTGTCGACCAATACATCTTCGCCGTTATACTTTGCTTTGATAAAATAAGGAATAAGCAAACGCTTTTGTTTTTGCGTATCGGTAAAACCGTCCTTTCCAAGGATTCTCGCGTCATCGACAGTGACTTGCTGCTCAGCGTCTTTTTCCTTTACAGCTTCTTTTGCACACCCGCTTAGAAAAAAGAACACGGCAATTGAAATGTACAAAAAATTTTCATAACAGATTCCTCCGCTGCTTTCGCAACGGTTTTATTCCCCATACCTATAAGTCGGATTTCGGAATAGAAAATTTTTCGAACATTTGGGCGGCGGCATTAAAATAAAATATAAAAAAATTTATGCATCGCCGACCTTCCGGTATAAAATTATCTTTTTCGCACCCTCACGGCTTTTGTACCGCAACATATCCTGCAAAGCACCAGCCTTTAATAGACACGAAGTGTTAAAAAAATATTCGCATTACAACCAACCCATAAATTATATATGCGTAAAACAAGTAATCCGTATTACCTTATTATTTTCAAAATAAAAAATCATACCGACCAATTCAAACTCATTATTGATATATTGTATCCTGTTTTTAGTAGACAAATATTCTTCGCCATAAGCACGAATAACTTCTTGCCTTGATGAACCGATTGTAATACCTGATTGCGTGCGAGCAGTAGGGGCAACAGTTGTAATAAATATAACGGCATTCATATTATTCCAACCTATTATAGTGTCGAGACTCTCATATCCTTCTATATCGCCGAATTTATAAAATTCCATAAAAGGAGCTTCCAATATAGTATTGGAAATCATCCCCTTAGGCTTTTTATCCCCCAGCCTTATCATTTTATTATCAATGATAAGATTATCAATACTGTCAAGCTTTTTATTACCGTTGCCGGAATTCTTTATAATAGGTGTTTCTCTATCGAGAACAGCTTTATATATTTTTTTCGCAGTTATATACCCCGAAAAGCACCAACCCTCCGTACCGTCCGGTAAACGCACCTTTACCCACGGCGCAGTTATGCCGTCGATTTTATCTTTTGCGCCGATTTCAAGTAGCCGCAGCCGTGTTCCCATGGTTATCATACGCAGTTTTGTTCCGTCCGTACCCGCCTTGTCGCGGATATTTAAATTTGCCTGTGTGTAAAATACGGTTGTTTCAAACGGAAGCTGCATATCAAATAAATTTTGTACGGATATATACAGTTTGTCATAGTAATCCAAAAATTCAAGCATCCAGGGCGGAAGTCGCTTTGAACGCTTTTCGATCTGTTCTCTGAATTGTTCTTGCTCTTTTCCCGAAATAAAAGCCCATGTATCTACATACGTATCCCTTCTAAAATATTCCGGGAAAAAAGATACAATGTCCAAATTCCAATCATAACAGTACATCTTTATAAAAGAAATACGGTCTTCTCCGTTTAGGAAAGCACATTCTATTATATACATTTGGGGACAGAATGCTCCTTCTCCTTCTGAAAAGCCTACTGCTGATTCTCCGATAATATTTTTATTATGTCGTAGCTTTTTATAAAGAGAAAAGCGTACACCTGATGTCAGACTTTCTCTATCGTCAAAAAGTACATACTCATCTTTTGCGGCTTTAGTTAAAAGTTCTACTATCTCATTGTAAGTTATAAAACCTCTACTGTAATACGGTTCTGCAAGACGGCGATTATATCCATATTCTTCACCGAATTCGGACAGCAAGGTACTACCGAAAAAGCGTTGTTTTGCTTTTTTGGGAATATCTTTTATATAGATATCATACGTTTCATAGGTATAACGAATTCTTTTTTGTTCTATCGTCATATCCTTAAACGTGATATCGGTTGCTTTATCATTTACTCCATCCGTCCGTGCACAAAAATTTTTCACAAAGTTTTCAGGTATAAGAGAGGCTATATCGCGTTCATCAATAACAAGCCCCTGCGAATACAAAAATATCGGAAAAAGAAAGAATAGAAACGTATACAGCACTCTCTTTTTCATAATTTGCCTCCGCTGTTCTCATAAGAACACTTAATCTCCATGCCTACAATTCCGATTCGGGAATTGAGAATTTTTCGAATATCCGGTCGGCGGCATTAAAATAAATAAAAAAGATTTATGCATCGCCGCCCTCCGGTATAAAGTTACCTTTGCTTCCATAAAGAAACCTTGATTATGGTTTTATCAGTATAATCAAATTGTACATACCAAGTCGCAAGCCCTTCCCCCTCCGTCCATACATCCTTTTTATACAACATAGTAATCGGAGAACCTCTACGTATTTCGGTTGGAGTACCGAATTCCGTCAACACGTCATACGGCGTTTTTCCGATATACGAACTCCACTTATCGCACAACGCAGTATACGTACAGAAAGATGCAGAGCGGATCTTATAGGATCCGTTATAAAGCGTATACCGAATTACAAATACTTTCGACTCCGCAATGACGGCAGCATCATAGATGCCTGAAAAGATCGTTTGCAGTTCTTCCTGCGTAACCGAATCGAGCATTCGATCAAAAGGAACTTCCTTGATCTCACATGGCTCATTATTAAGTTCAAACGGAGTAGGCGGAATATCGGCAAAGATGTCTTTTTCAAAAATATCACTTACCGTTATTTCATCTGAAAGGTCTTTTGCCTCCGCAGTTTCTGTTTTACTTATTTCTTTTGAACATGACATATTCATGCAAATAATCAATGCAACAATAAATCCGATATATTTCATATTCCTCCCTTTGCCGACCTCATTGTTCCCGCGCTAAAAGAATCTTAGTTATACGTTTTTTTTCGTAGTAAAAAGATATATAATATCCTTTGTCTGCATAAAGTATAACCGACGAATTCAGCTCCGTAGGCACGCCGAATATACGTAAGAGATAATCCGTACTCTTCCCTATATAAGGACTCCACTCAGAGGCAAAAGAAGCCTTTTGGGTCAATTCAACATATTGAAGCGTATAGTCGTCTTTGTACTGTGTATAAATAATACGGTTTTCGCCGACCGAACATATAACGACGCTTGTCCATTCACCCGCAAAGCGCCAATAGTCTTTTCGGGCTTCATCCTCACTCAACTGCTCTACCGTATATTTTTGTGTAATGAATTCGGGAGCCTTCGGTATGCCGGTAAAGATGTCCGATTCAAAGATATTCAGAGGCAAATCTTGCGTCTGTATTATTCGGTTTTGCTGTCCGTTTTTTATATTTTGAGCAACAACGGATATTCCCGTACTCAAAAATAGAACACAAATTACACTTATAAACAATAAAGGTCGACGATTAAACATAGTTAGTCCTTTACCCGCAAAAGAGCAAATCCATTGGAAGATTCTAGTGCAACGTCAATTTTATTTGCCAGCCATGCTGCATCTTGCTTACTTTCCAAACCTATACACCCCCAAGTACCATTGGGAGCAAAATGGATACCGTATCCTGTATCAGTTTGTATACCAGTCGGGATATAATTCCCATCTAAATTAGGCGTAGGTTTTCCTTGACTTTTAGGACCATATACAGGTACGTCTTGGAAAGCGTTAGTAGGGATAAAAACCCCTGATATATCGGGATTCGTACTTATTCTGCTCGTTCTACACTCCCATACTCCATTCGGGAATTGTCGAGGAAAATACCATTGGGATTCTGAGCCATCAAGAGGAAAAGTTGTTGCATCAGGCGTTTTCCTTAAATTATTTAATTCATTACGTACATGGTTTCGAGCGCTTATTGTAGTAACATGTGTTGGCTGCCAATCCCCGTTTGCTAACATTCGATAAGAAGTAATTTTTAAAGTTTCTTCACTTTTATCAAATGACATATACACAGCACTTTCACGCTTTCTTTTTTCAGGAAGCTTAAAATCATTA
This sequence comes from Treponema maltophilum ATCC 51939, assembly GCF_000413055.1. Lineage (NCBI taxonomy): Bacteria > Pseudomonadati > Spirochaetota > Spirochaetia > Treponematales > Treponemataceae > Treponema > Treponema maltophilum. Next base: position 2,074,291 of record NZ_KE332518.1, read on the forward strand.
ATAGATTGACTATTATTACTACTATTAGTAGTTTCTTCTTCTATTTTTTTATTTAATCGAGTCAATCTATCCCCGACAGTATCTTTAACACCGCGAACCGCCTTTCCTACACTATTACCGGCATTACCCCAAAATTCCTTAAAGCCCGACAAAACTCCGCCCTTTGTCCCGGAATTTATCGCTCCCGTATTTTTGCCGTGGTTTCTCCCCGTCGCTGCCGATTCTCCGCGCGGCGCTCCGCCTCCTTGCGTAGGGGACTTTTCCTCACCTTTGTTCGGCTTAGGCGATTCCCGACTTTGTCCAGACGGTGTATAGCTGTCGCTCCACGATCCGCTGTCCCGATCGGAATCTCTGTCCCGCTCAGGAGAATCACGGTCGAAAGATCCGCCGCCTGAAGAGCCTCCGGCGGAGCTGCTGCCGGAAGAGCCGGTATTCGTCCCGGCCGATTCCGCTCCGGAAGAACTGCCACCCGAAGGCGATGAGATTTCGGCATGCGGCGCTCCGCCTCCCTGTGTAGGAGATCTTTCTTCTTCCTTATTCGAGCCGCCGGACGCGTTCGAAACGCCTGAAGATTCCGAACCGTAGCTGCCCGACGAACTGCCGCCGTTTGATGTACCAGAACCGCTTCCGCTTGATGCGCTTGAACCGCTCGATGCCCCGCCGCCGGAAGAGCCTCCCGAGGAACCGCTGCCGGAAGAAGAACTTTCTCGGGGTGTATTGCTTGAATGCGGACAGGTGTCCGAGTTTTTGTCCGTCCTCGGATCGTCTTTTACCTGTTTACCTCCGTTTACTTCAAGCAACTCTTCAAAACTCAGTTCCCTGATTCCCGAAGCTTCGAATTCTTGTGCGGAAAATACCTGCGGTTCCGCAAAAACCCGACGTTTGTTTGTCTTTGACATTGTAACCTCCTGTAAGGGGGAAACGTGCCTGCCGGCTTTATGCAATCGGCAGTTCTCAACCCTTTACAGTTATTATCAGTCGCGACGAGCAAAAAAACAGAGTTTTTAAGAAAAAAAATTTATTTTTTTTCTTAAAACGGTAAGACGATAGCGGTGCTGAAAACAGACGTACGACAGCTATTATCTATAAATATGATGACTCCAAATGTGAATTTTGTAAAGCGAAAAAAAACGAAATCACAAAAAAGAATGGCGGATAAAAACCGATGAATAAACGAGGCCGTTTTTTTACCTTCACTTACAACGCCTAATTACATTCCAAAAAGTTTCTTGCCATATGTACTTTATCGATTGTAACCGGATTCCTCCGCTACTTTCGCAGACGTTTTAATACAATTCCCCCGATACAGGTGTCTTCATAGTGCGTACCCGGATACACTTCGACAATTTCCAATTCAACTTCGGTTCCTGCAAAATCATTTATATCGATAAACTGCGGGTTCGGTGTATCTTGTAATGCTATTACCCGACTCTTATTTGTTTTCATGTCGGTCATTTTGATTTTCTTGACGCGAGAATTCTTTTTATATAAATCAGGCCGCTCAAATGAAATAAATCCGTTGAAAATATAAAATCCGACCGTTTTACCTATAGCGAACTCTCCATCGTCATCGGCAACCGAAAAACGAACTTTTTCTCCGATCCCCGCCCCCGGCGCATTTTCGACCCACGGAGCATCCAAGCCGAATCTTTCCAGATTTTCCGGTGCATAATCCATACGCGGCCTTGTTGCCGTAGCCGGCTCTTTCAGGAAAGAAGATGCAGTTGTAGCCTTTGCAGGTGTAAGTACATACGACAGACATTCGGATTTTTCGAGTCCTACATATACAGGGCCTTCAGCACCCTTGTACGGCGCGATACGACTGTTCTTGAATAAATAACACACTTCATCATTCCATAAAATAATAAATTGTTTATTCTCTTCGCCTCTGATAAGGAACGGAATTGCGTGTTCCGTCCGTATTGTATACCCATTGATCTCCGTTAAAGAAGGCGGCACTCGTGATGTATATAAATTACCGAAAAAAGCCTTTTGTGCAGTCAAAATAACATAAGATTCTCTAAGCTCCAAGCCGCCATATCGATATTCCGCAATGACAGTGCCGTCTTCCGCATAACCGGCCGGCAAGCCGAGACAAAATAAAATCACTGTCATAATCAGAGTCAGGTTTGTTTTTTTTACCATGGAATATTTCCCCGCATATTCATTTGCAATATTGTAATAATTCCATAATCATTACGGGATATCGGGAACAAATAAATAAAATGTTTTTACTTCATTGTTCCACGAAAGATTAAGATTGTCTCCGACACTTTTACCGTCGCCGAAATGCGGAACTAAAACGAAAGAAGCCGGATACCCCGTTTTTTTTATCCCAAAATAATGCTTCGGCCTTATATCCGTAAAAGATTGCAGCACAGCAAAAATACAACATACACAATATCAGTATGTTTTTAGAAGTTATTTTTTCCAAGACTATACCTCCGATTGAATTCCCGTTTGCCCGGCAATTACAAGGGTTAGAGAAGCAAGAATACCATGAGCAGCCATAAGAAAAATTCTTTTCTTTAACATAGACAAAGCCCCCATCCGGATTTTATCCGGTTATAAGTTTTGCCAAAGCGTCGGCGGTAAAGCCGAAGTGTTTTGCAACCTGCGAACCCGGCGCCGACTCGCCGAATGAATGCAGGCAAAACAAATCTTTTTCGCTCGACGCAAAGCCTTCCCAGCCCATGGGGCTTCCGGCTTCGGCAACGATACGGCGGCCGCCCCTTCCCGCAACGGCTTCTTTAACCGCCGCAGGCTGGGAACGGAACAGTTCGCGGTCAACAACCGAAACGACGCGCACCTTTTTGCCCGTAACGTTTTTAGCCGCTTCGAGCGCGAGCGATACTTCCGAACCGGATGCAAAAATCGTAACGTCGGGCTTTGTGCCGCCCTTTTGCACAATGTATGCGCCGCACGAAAAGGTCGTGCGCCAGTCGGGATCGTCCTTTTTGTACACCGGCAAAGACTGCCTGCTCAGCGCGATGCAAACGGGGCTTTCTTTTGAAGCGAGCGCCGCCTTCCACGCTTCGGCCGTTTCTTCGGCATCTCCCGGGCGCAGTACCCGCAGGTTCGGAATGGCGCGCAAAGACGCAAGCGTTTCAATCGGCTGATGGGTCGGCCCGTCTTCGCCGACAAAAATCGAATCATGGGTCAGTACATAGATAACCGGTTGGCGCATCAAAGCCGACAAGCGTAAAGCGGGGCGCAGATAGTCGGCAAAAACCAAAAAGGTTGCGCAAAACGGGCGAAATCCGCCGTGCAGGGCGATACCGTTCGAAATCGCCGCCATCGCAAACTCGCGTATACCGAAGTGAATGTAGCGGCCGCCGCGCGACGAAGGCGAATAGGCCGTCGTGTCCGCGAGCTTAGTGCAGTTCGGCCCCTGCAAGTCCGCCGAGCCGCCGATTAAATTCGTATAGACTTTACTTAATTCCAGCAAAGCCGTACCCGAAGCATTCCGCGTTGCAAGCGAATCGCCTTCTTTGTACAAACTCATAAGCGGCTTTTTCGAAGGTTTCCCGGCAAAAAAGCGCTTCCATTCTTTTGCAAGTTCCGGATTTTCTTGTGCCCAGTCGGCAAACAACGCTTTCCACTCGTTTTCTTTTTTTGCCCAGCCTTCGCTTTTTGATTTAAAATACTCGCGGGCTTCGGGCACAACGTAAAATTCTTTATCGAGGGGAAGTCCGAGTTCTTTTTTCGCCGCGGCGATACCGGCATCTCCGAGCGGAGAACCGTGCGCTTTCGATGTTCCGGCAACCGTCGGCGCGCCCTTTCCGATAACCGAATCGAGAATAATCAGCGACGGCCGTTCGTCCGATTTTGCCTGTTCGGTCAGTAAGACGATGTTTTCCATATCGTACATAGAGCCGTGCAGCACTTGCCAGCCGTAGGCTTTATACCGTTCGGCGACATCTTCGCCGAAAACACCGTCGGTAGCGCCGTCGATCGTTATATTGTTTTTATCGTAAAAGACGATGAGCTTTCCGAGCTTCATGCTGCCGGCAAAACTCGACGCTTCCGACGAAACGCCTTCCATAAGGCAGCCTTCGCCGACGAGCGTATATGTATAATGGTCTACGATTTTATGCTTTGCGGTATTGAATTGTGCGGCCAAAACGGTTTCGGCAAGCGCCATACCTACGGCCATCGCAATGCCCTGCCCCAAGGGCCCGGTCGTCGCTTCCACGCCGTCGGTTAAGCCGTATTCGGGGTGTCCCGCACATGAGGAACCGAGCTGACGGAAATTCCGTATGTCTTTGAGCGATACTTTATAGCCGCTCAAGTGCAAAATCGCATAGTCGAACATCGAACCGTGTCCCGCCGACAAAATAAAGCGGTCGCGGTCGACCCAACGGGAATCGGCCGGATTGTGTTTCATGATTTCGCCGTAGAGTACGGCGGCAAGTTCCGCACAGCCGAGCGGCAAGCCCGGGTGTCCCGAATTCGCTTTTTGAATCGCGTCCATCGCAAGACTGCGCACGGAAAGAGATACCGCATTAAGCGCTTTTATGTTCATTTTATCCTCCTGTTATTTTATAACCGAAAACGCGTTTTTCTTTTTACGGTGCATAACGTCCGTTAAAACTTCTTCTATATCTTCAAAACTTGCGCTCATCCCGTCAAGAGATGCGGCGGCCGAATTCAAATCGGCATCGGTTACGTTTTCCTGATACAGCAGCACTTCGATAAGGTGTCCCGTATGGGCAAAAAGCTGCGATAAAATCACCAAATCCTGCTGCGGAAAAACATCCGCCGGCAGCCCGCACAAATCGAGCTCGCAAATAAGCGTTACGAGCGCCGAATACAATTCCAGCGCGGCTTGACGCACATCGCCCTTATTAAAATCGGTAAAGCGATTGTACGTTTCGGCCAGTGCGGCATAGCGCGATTCAAGGTGCAATAAAAACGTTTTAAGCTGCCAATCTTCGAGCACGTGCACTTCGGGAATAATCCGTTTTAAAACATCGGTTCTGCAGCGGTCTTTTCGGTACAGCGAATCGTAAATGTACGCGTCGACGATAAATTCGGGAACGGGAATTCCGATTTCGGCATACAGGGTATCTGAAATGTCGATTTCAGGCTGAATTTGTCCCTTCCACAAGGGCGAATCGTACACTTCTTCGCCCTTTTTCCACAAACGGGTTTCGACGCCGTATTCGGCAAACTCGATGCCGTGCGCCTGCTCAAGGAATTCTTCCATAGAACCGCACGCGGGAGTACACAAAAGCCGCGTATGCCCCAAATACGCAAGCGCAAGCTGCTCTTCGATGCCGGAACAGGGGCCGTAAGTGTCTATAACGTTTTGCAGGCACGAATCCATGTAGCGGTACCAAAAACTGCGCCGGTCGTCTTCGGCGGTCGATTCAAAAAGATGCGAACGCTCCTGCTTTAAAAACGAAAGCTCGACCGTTCCCTTGTCCCAATCGACGACTTTGGCAAGCAGGCGATCTTTGTAGGCGAAATTCCAGCGCTCATAGAGCGCTTTCATATTGCACACGGTTAAATTGATTTTATTGGGAATTTCGTAATCGTTTTCGGCAAAGTTGTATTTTTCGTTGCCCGGATCGAGTGCCAAAAACTGCGGAACGTATTCTTCGCCGAACAGGCGATACATATCCAAAATGTCGTCCGCCGCAACCGGAATACATCTTTTCGTCACGGCTTTTTTATCGGTATAAAAATTCAATTCGTGCGGAAACATTTCGGGATCGGTAAAGGGCATGCAACGGTGCCCGATAACCAAAATGCCCTCTTGTATTTCAAAACGCGAAGGTTTTATGCTGAAGTATTCGCCCGTAAAAAGCCCGGCGCGGCTTATATAGTCGTTTCCGTTCAGCTCGAACGCCAACGGATGCGAGTCAAGATATTCGGGAATCTCGCGCACGTTCACATGAAAGCCCTGCTGCAGCAAATGGCGCTGCACGGTTTTCGGCGTAAAAACGGCGGTATGCACCCGCAAAAACGCGTTTACCGCTTCAAACGGAAAGTCTTCTTTAACCATGACCGTTCAATTATACCACATAAATACAAAAAGGAAAATGCGCAACTCGGTCATGCAATGGCATGCCCTCGTTGCGCGAGTTTGCCGTAAGGCAAATCTCGGACAAAGGGTTGTACAGGGACGTACAATTCTTTGTCGCTATTCACAGGCACTTTTTTCGACTTTTTGTTCATACCGGATTCCCCGCGTTTGCTCAAAAGTCCCCCTTCTTTTTTATTTAAAAGCCATAACCGTGTCAAAATAACGCTTTTAAGACGTATATTTTTGATACACTGCGCCGTTTTTGCCGTATGCGCTGCATATTTAGCCGGAAATATCCTTCGTCCGTGCCGAATGTAAAGTGCACATTTTTACCCGCCGAAAGCCCCGTGTTTATCAAACCGTCTTATTCATTACTATACAACAAAATAAAAATCATCGCAAAAAAACGCGCGATTCCGTCTACGGCTCGGTAACACAGTTCCGCATCTATTAGGCTGTAAACGAAAAGTTGGCACGCTTATTGCAATATCATAAATGACGCACAGCGGCGCCGCCGCAATGCGAATATAAACGAAATCAATTCAGGAGGCACAAAATGAATACCTTATCCTTTTTTAATCCGAGATTTACATCCGACCTGTTCGATGTAATCGACCGCAACTTTTCGGAATCGCCGGCCAACGGCAAAAACCGGCTGCCGCGCGTAGACGTTCGGGAAACCAAAGACGCGTACATCCTCGACATGGAACTTCCCGGCTGCACCGATAAAGACGTGCAAATAAATTTGAAAGACCGCGTGCTTTCAATAAGCTCGGCAAAAGAGCAAAAAGAAGAAAAAACCGAAGGCGACTGGCTCATCAAAGAGCGCGTGTCGAGCAACTTTTCGCGCAGCTTTACGCTCCCCGAAGACATCGACAGCGAAAAGGTTTCGGCAGGTTTCAAAAACGGCTTGTTGTCGGTCAGCATCCCGCGCAGGGCCGAAACAAAATCCCGCGCAATCGCCATAACGGCAAACTAAGATTCCGATAAGGGGTTGGAGCTGTCCGAAAGCGAAAGTTTTCGGACAGTTTTTTAATTCCCTTATAACCGCAAAACTCATTAAAAATCAATACTTTTGCGGTTATAACCGGAAAAACTCAGTAAAAATTACGGTTTTTGCGGTTACAGACGGCAGCCCCCCGCTAGCGGATATCTTCGACAACGGCGCCTGTGTCTTTTAAGATATTTTGCAAAGCGTCTTTTTTTAAGCCGGAAACCTTTACCATGCAGCGCCGGTGTTTTACGTCTTCTCCTTCGGCGGTTACGAGCGACACGATGTTCCCGTCCGAGTCGGCAATGGCTTTTGCAAGGCGCGCAATTTGACCCGGTTTTTCATCGAGCGAAAACGTGGCGCGCACTCCCTGATGACGGGCGCCGAACATATCCACAAAGGCGTGGAAGAGATCTTTTTCGGTAACGATGCCGACTAAAAGGCTGCCGCGCATAACGGGCAGGCAGGTAATGTCTTTATCGGCCATAATGCGCGCGGCTTCTTCGACCACTTCCGTTTCCTGCACGATGCTTACGTCTTTTTCCATTATCTTGTCGACTTTAAGCTTCGACAGCAAATAGCTTATTTCGTACATGTCCAGCGTCGTAGCGGGCGACGGGCCGGCTTTAAGTAAGTCTTTTTTTGTAACAATCCCTACAAGGTTATCGTTTTTATCCAAAACGGGGAATTTGCTCACCCCTTCCTTTGTCATAAGCGCTTTAACGTCGTTTACGGACATATCGGGAGCAATACACACCGGATTTTTAGTCATAACATCGGCAACAATCATACTACCTTCCTTTTATCCGCCTAGATATGCTTTTTTTACCGATTCGTCTTTTATAAGCGAAGACGCTTCGGCGGTTTTTACGACGGATCCCGTTTCCAGAATATACGCTCTGTGCGCAATATTCAAGGCCTTAAACGCGTTTTGCTCAACCAATAAAATCGTCGTGCCCTCGGCATTGATTTCTTTAATTATCGAAAAAATTTCATCGACCAAAATAGGGGCAAGCCCCATGGACGGTTCGTCGAGCAGGAGCAGTTTGGGCTTCGACATAAGAGCGCGCCCCATAGCAAGCATTTGCTGTTCTCCGCCGGAAAGCGTGCCGCCCGTTTGACGGATGCGCTCCTTTAAGCGGGGGAAAAGCGTAAACACTTTTTCCATATCGCTTTTTATACCGCTGCGGTCTGTTCGCGTATAAGCGCCCAACTCGAGGTTTTCGTGAACGCTCATATTTGCAAAAATACGCCGGCCTTCCGGCACTTGGATAAGTCCCGTGCGAACTATGGAGTCGGGCGCGAGGCGGGTTATGTCCTGTCCCTCAAACATAACGGTTCCGCGTGTTTTTTTTACGATATTCGACAATGCGTGAAGCGTGGTCGTTTTTCCCGCTCCGTTCGAACCGATAAGGGAAATTATTTCGCCTTCATTCACTTCAAACGAAATGCCGTGCAAAGCTTCTATTGCGCCGTAATGTACGGTTAAATCTGTTACGTTAAGCATCGGAAGCGGCCTCCCCGCCCAAATAAGCTTTTATAACCGCGGGATTTTTTTGAATGTCCGCAGGTTTCCCTTCGGCAATAATCCGGCCGTAATCGAGCACAATGAGCCGCTCGCAAATTCCCATAACCAAATTCATATCGTGTTCTATAAGCAAAATCGTAAGGCCGAATTCCTTGCGGATAAACGCGATAAGCTGCATAAGTTCGGCCGTTTCCTGCGGATTCATTCCGGCGGCCGGTTCATCCAAAAGCAAAAGCAAGGGATTGGCGGCCAAAGCGCGGCAAATTTCAAGTTTGCGCTGTTCGCCGTAGGGAAGATTTTTTGCAAGTTCGTCTTTTTTATCCGCCATTTTGAACAGCGACAAAAGAGAACCTGCCTTTTCCTTCATGTGCTGTTCGTCTTTGTAAAAGCGTCCCGTGCGCAGCACCACGTCGAACGGGTTTACCTTGCGGCTCCCGTGCAGGGCAATGCGGATATTGTCTTCGGCGCTCAAATTGCCGAACAGGCGGATATTTTGAAAGGTACGCGCAATGCCGATGCGGTTCAATTTATCGCTCGAAAGCTTTTCGACGCTGTGCACGCGCCGTTTTTTGTCCCAAAAGTCAATGCTGCCTTCGGTAGGCATATATATGCCGGAAAGCATATTGAACACCGTTGTTTTTCCGGCGCCGTTCGGCCCGATTAAGCCGACCAGTTCGCCCTTATTCAACATGCAGGAAAAATTGCTCACCGCGCGCAAACCGCCGAATACGATGGAAATATCGTTTACCTGCATGAGCAATGTGCTATTGTCCATCGGAGGCCTCCGTTTTTGCGCGTTTTTTTAAGCCGCTGCGCGTCATAAGGCGAACCTTGTCCCACAGGGCAACAAAGGAAAGTTCTTTCATACCCAAAAGTCCCTGCGGCCGGAACAGCATAACAAAGATTAAAATCAGCGGATAAATAAGCAGCCGGAAGTCTTTCAGGAAGCGCAAAAATTCCTGCAAAAAAGTAAGCACAAAGGAGGCGATAACGGAACCGGTTAAAGAGCCCATACCGCCGAGAACGACAAAAATCAAGTAGTCGATGCTTCGGTTAAAGGATGCGAGGTCGGGTTTTATAAAGCCGATGAAGGGCGCATACAAAGCGCCGCCGATGCCGGCGATAAAAGAGGCGATCACAAAGCCGATCATTTTATAGCGGAATACGCCGATGCCGCTTGAAGATGCGGCGATCTCGTCTTCGCGCACGGCAAGAATCGCCCTGCCGTAGGTTGAACGCAAAAAATTCTGCACCAAAGCGATAATCAATATTAAAGAGCCGATGATAACCAGCCACGAAAGTTCGGGCGACAACGAAAGCAGTACCGCTGCCGGAGCGGTAAAACGCTTGCCGTTCGCCCCGCCGGTAATCTGCTTAAAATTGATTAAAAATACGCGTATGATTTCGCCGAAGCCGAGCGTTACGATCGCAAGGTAGTCGCCCGTAAGCTTTAAAGTCGGAAAGCCTATTAAAAAACCGGCGAAGGCGGTTATAAGGCCTGCGGCAAGAATCGCGAGCGGCAAAGGAAAACCCGCCGTTTCGGTTAAGATAATGGCCGAATACGCTCCGATCGCCATAAAACCGGCTTGTCCGAGCGAAAGCTGACCTGTAATACCGCACACGATATTGACGCTGAGCGCCATAACGGCATTGATGCCGCCGAGCGTGATGATCTGCGCCGTGTACGCGTCGATAACGGAAAAATGTATTAAAACAGTCGGAAGTAATAAAAAAAACAAAGCAAAGGCCGCGGGTACGGCCGTATTTTTAAAAGAACGGACGCCTTTTGCCATAATCACACCTTTTCACGCTTTGTACTGCCCATAAGGCCCGTGGGCTTAACCAGCAGTATGATAATTAAAATTGCAAACGATATGGCATCGGCAAATTGGGAAGATAAAAAGCCCTTTGTAAACGTTTCGGCAATACCGAGGATATAACCGCCGAGCATGGCGCCCGGAACCGATCCGATGCCGCCCAAAACGGCCGCGACAAAGGCTTTTAAGCCCGGCATGGTTCCCATAACCGGCTCAACCTGCGGGTATGCGGTCGCATACAAAATACCGCCGGCTGCGGCAAGAACGGCGCCGAGCGCAAAGGTAAACGCAATCGTTTTATCGACCGAAATCCCCATGAGACTTGCCGCCTGCATGTCGAACGATACCGCACGCATCGCCTTTCCCGTTTTTGTTTTATTGATAATGTAATTGAGTACAATCATCAAAAAAGCGGACAAGAGAATAACGATAAGGTCGATATTCGAAACGGAAATCGATCCTATATCGATGTTGACGGTTTGCGGCGTCGGGTACTGGCGGGGTTCGGGTCCCATAAACGGAAGAACGCGCGCACCGTTTTGCAAAATCAGCGAAACGGCGATCGCCGTAATCAGCGAATTAAGGCGGGGCGCACTTCTCAGCGGACGGTACGCAAAGCGTTCTATTAAAACGGCGATTAAAGCACACATCGCCATGGCAAAAACAAAAGCAATCAACAAGAATACGGGAGTTGCACCCCACGAGGCCAAAATAAAGAAGCCGCAATATGCCCCGATCATAAGAATATCGCCGTGCGCAAAGTTAATCAACTTTACGATACCGTAGACCATCGTATAGCCTAAGGCGATAAGGGCGTACATGCTGCCAAGCGACAAACCGTTGACAAGCTGCCGAATAATCATATTGCCGACTTCCATAGCTGCTCCCGCACTCCTATACCGATAAATAAATCTTTTTAAGGATTGACGGTCGTTTTATACACCGGAGCAATCTTGCCGTCTTTTTTAACGATTTCCATTATAACTGCCGATTTAACGGGATTACGATTTGCATCGAAAGTCAAATTGCCGGTTACGTAGGTACCGTTCGTCTTTGCAAGCGCGTCGCGTAAAGCGGTCGAATTCGTCGTCGTGCCGGCTTTTTCGGCGGCATCTTTCAATAAATAGACACAGTCGTACGCCAAAGCCGCAAAGGAAGCGGGATTTGCATGATAGCGCGCGGTATAAGCCGCAACGAATTTACGTACGAGCGGTTCGGTCGAATCTCCGGCATAGTGGTCCGAATAAAAACCCTTGAGAACTTCATCACCCGCATTATCCACAAGACCGCCCCAGCCGTCGCCGCCGACAATTTCCGTATTTATGCCCTGAGAACGCAGCTGTTTTGCAATGAGCGAAACGACTCCGTAGTAATCGGGTATGTACACAACATCGGGGTTCGCACTTTTAATCTTCGTCAACTGAGCTCTGAAGTTTTTATCGCCGGTGCTGTACGATTCGGCGGCAACAAGGGTTCCGCCCGCTTTTTCAAAGGCGATTTTAAAGTTTTCATATAAACCGACCGAATAATCGTTCGCCACGTCGTACAAAACGGCAGCGCGTTTTTTGCCCAAATTCTGTGCGGCAAAGCGGCCGCCGACCGTTCCCTGAAAGGGGTCGATAAAACACGCACGGAACACAAAGTCGCCCGCGCTCGTTATGCTCGGAAGCGTCGCCGCGGGAGCAATCAAAACAACCTTTTGCGCTTGTGCCAAAGAGGTAATGGCGGCCGTTGCTCCGGACGTAAGGGAACCGATTATAACCTTTACCTTATCTTTTGTAACCAATTTTTTATACGCGTTGACCGTTTTTTCGGGGTTGCCTTCATCGTCTTCCGAAATAAGCACAACCTGTTTGCCGGCAATACCGCCTGCAGCGTTTATTTCGGCAATGGCGAGTTCTATACCGTTGCGCGCTTCAATACCGTATACCGCAACCTGTCCCGAAAGGGGAAAAATTCCGCCGATCGCAAAGGTATCGGCCTTTTTTGCTCCGCCCAAAAACAAAAACGCTGCAAGGCACAGCAGAGCGCCGGCGGCCGCTTTTAATTTCTTTTTCATAATAAACCTCCATAATCTCCGCGATTTACAAGAATACGTAATAAGAATATCAGTATACAAATAAAAAAACGTCATGTCTATAGTTTGCTGTAGCTCCACTGAAGTTTTTTACGTATACTAAAAACGCAATATTGACCACTGAAGCGAAAAAAAAGAGAGGCGCCGAGAACTTTCATTCCCGTTCCTCTCCCTCTCGGGCCCGGCCGAATGTACCGGAAACCGCTTAAGTCAAAAGCCGCTTTCGGCATCCAACTTTGTCCGCTTATAGAACCGCGCTTTTGCCATTTTTAATGGCGGCATTGCAGAATTTGCACACGGCGATTTTCTGCCCTTCAACTTCGTGTTCATACAGCGTTTTTATATTTTCTTTTTTACAGCGTCCGCAAACGCCGCGTCCGTGATTCGCTAAAGAGCGGATGCCTTTGCCGCGATGTGATTTCGACATAATTCCTCCATAAATGTGCGGGCTTGCAAGGCAAACCCGGAATAAAAAGCAGCGGAAACCGCATAAAGCGGTCTCCGTGCACCGGCGTCAATCGGCTTTTTTTTAGACACTTTCCGAAGAAGCATCACCCGAAACGGCTTTTCCGGCGGCCTTTTTTGCGCCGGCTTTAGCGGCTTTAGGCTTCTCCGCTTTAGCGGCCTTAGGCTTGGCTTCTTTAGGTTTGTCCGCTTTAGCGACGGCTTTTTCCGCGGGAGCTTTAGCCTTACTTGAAGCCGAATCTTTTACCGCCTTGGCTTTCGGCTTTGCGTCGGTCTTAGCCTTCGTATCGGCCTTTTCCGTGCCTTTGGCTTTGGGAGCGGCCTTTGCGCCTTTTTCGTCTTTTTTTGCGTCTTTATCTTTTGAAGATGTGTCGAGTTTGTAATCCACCAATTCGAGAATAACCAAGTCGGCCGCATCGCCCTGGCGGAAACCCAACTTTAAGATGCGGGTGTAGCCGCCGTTGCGTTCTTTCATGCGCGGTCCGATATCGGTAAACAATTTTGCCAAAATTACTTCGTCGGCGATAAAGCGCGCCGCTTGACGGCGGTTGTGAACGCTGTCGACCTTACTTCGCGTAATAAGTTTTTCCGCGGCTTTGCGCACTTCAAGCGCCTTAGCCTTCGTCGTCGTGATCCGCTCGTATCTGAACAGCGACGTTACCATGTTCCGCGACATTGCCCGGCGGTGAGACGCCGTGCGGGAAAGGGGATTAAATCCGTTTTTATGATTCATCTGATTCTTCCTTTTTCTTCGTTAAATTTACCGCATTTTTCAGATGACTGTAATCCGTCATACCGAGATTAAGGTTCCATTCAAGGAGTTTATCCTTGATTTCGGACAAACTTTTTTTGCCGAAGTTGCGGGTTTTGGCAATATCGTCTTCCGTCTTTTTCGTCAGTTCGCCGATTGTATGGATGTTGGCGTTTTTCAGACAGTTCGAAGACCGCACCGAAAGTTCGAGTTCTTCAACCGGCGTGTTCAAAAGCTGTTTGATCCGCTCGTCGCCCTCGTCGATTTCATCGCCGCGGCCGATTTCGCTGTCGTTAAAATTGATGAAAATCGAAAAATGATCTTTTGCGATTTTCGCGGCTTCGGCAAGAGCGTCTTCGGGACTGACGCTGCCGTCGGTCCATATTTCCATAACAAGCTTATCGTAATCGTTGCGCTGACCGACGCGGCAGGGCTCGATTGCGTACTTTACCTTCGATATGGGCGTAAAAATCGCGTCCATCGGAATCGTTCCGACAACTTCGATATAGCGTTCGTTTTCTTCGGCGGGAACGTAGCCGCGTCCCAAATCGACTTGAATTTCGAATTCGAGGCGGGCATTATCCATCATCGTAAAAACGTGCACGCCCTTCGACATCACTTGAAGCTGGGGAGCGCGTTCGAACATATCGCCGGAAATCTTTCCCGGTCCTTTAAATTCGAATAAAAACGTTTCCTGTTCCGTATCGCCGTCAAGCTTAAAGCGGATTTGCTTCAGATTGTTCAGTACTTCCAGCGCGTCTTCAACCACATCGGGAATACTTTCGAATTCGCTGGAAATAACATGCGGAACGCCGTCGGTATCATACGACGTGATACGGACCGACGTAACCGCATATCCTTGAATACTGGAAAGCAGCACCCGGCGCAGCGTATTTCCGACCGTAGTACCGAAACCGGGTTCGAAGGGATAAGCGGTAAACTTTCCGTAGTTCGGATTCGTTTCAATATGCTCAAATGTAATCCCTTTCGGTGTTTTAAATCCCTGCAACAGATTTTTACGGGCCATCGGGACTCCTTATCGTTTCGAATAAAGCGCGATTACGGATCGCTTTTTGCAAGCAAAATCCGTTACATCGGCTCGCTGCGGCTGCGGCCGAAACCGTATACCGCAACATTATATAGTAAACCGGAAAAATTTTCCGATTACATACGGCGTGTTTTGCGCGGGCGGCAACCGTTGTGGGGAATCGGCGTAACATCGCTGATGGATTTTACTTTTAAGCCGAGAGCTCCCAAAGAACGGACGGCAGATTCCCTGCCGACGCCCGGGCCTTTTACAAAAACGTGAACTTCGCGCAAACCGTAGCTGACCGCTTTTTGCACGGCGGTTTCGGCTACCGACTGAGCGGCAAAGGGCGTCGATTTTTTTGCGCCTCTAAAGCCCAATCCGCCGGAAGAAGCCCACGAAAGCGCGTTTCCCTGCAAATCGGTAATGGTGATAATCGTGTTGTTGAACGTCGCTTGAATATAGACATTACCTTCGTATACGGTCTTTTTTTCTTTCCGTTTTTTTACAGTCGCCATTTATACTGCCTCCACCTTATTTCTTCTTGCCGGCAACGGTCTTTTTCTTACCTTTGCGGGTGCGTGCGTTTGTGCGGGTGCGCTGTCCGCGGACAGGAAGCCCTTTTCTGTGCCGGAAGCCGCGATAGCAGCCGATATCCATAAGGCGTTTAATGTTCAATCCGATTTCGGAGCGCAAACGTCCTTCAACTTTATACTCGCCGTCTATGAGCGTACGCAAAGCCGCAACTTCATCCTGCGAAAGATCGTTCATCATGCGTTCCGGATCTATTTTCGTTTTCGCGCAGATTTCGGCGGCGGAAGAACGTCCGATTCCGTAAATATACGTCAATGCGATATTGACATGTTTATTAGGGAGGTCAACTCCCGCAATTCGAGCCATTCAACTACTCCTTGGGCTCAGCCCTGGCGCTGTTTATGCTTGGGGTTGGAACAAATAATCCGGACAACGCCGGCTCTTTTGATTACCTTGCATTTGTCGCAAATAGGCTTTACACTTGTTCGTACTTTCATAGTAACTCCTGTTTAACTAAACGCTGTGCTACAGATTGCGCGAGCGCAGTCTTCCTTTTTTTACCAAACCGTCATGGTGGTGCATTTTGAGCAGCGCTTCAATTTGGCTCATTGTGTCCAAGTCGACGCCGACTAAAATCAAAAGCGAAGTACCGCCCATAAGCATGGAAATATTTTGCGGAAAGCCGAACGCATTTTGAATAACGGTCGGAATAACCGCAATAATTGCAAGGTACAAAGAACCGGGCAGCACAAGCCGGTTCAAAACCTTTTGCATATACTCTTCCGTTTTGTCCGTTCTGATGCCGGGAATCGAACCGCCGTTTTCCCGAATATTTTTTGCGATTTCGGTGGGGTTTAAAGTTACCTGTGTATAAAAATACGCAAAAAATATAATCAAAAGCACGAGCAAAACATTATACAGCAAACCTGCAGGCGAAAGCACGGCCGCAACCCTGCTCAGCCAGCGTACGTTCGGTCCCAAACTCGAAGCAATCTGCAAAGGGAACGTTAAAAACGAAGAAGCAAAGATGATCGGAATAACGCCCGACGGATTGATTTTAAAAGGAATGTACATGCTTTGGCCGCCGTACATTTTGCGGCCGATAACGCGCTTTGCATAGTGAACGGGGATTTTGCGCTCGCCCTGCTGTTCGTACACGACAAAGGCGATAATGGCGACAAACATCACGAGCACGACAACGCTTTTTACAAGCATTTGGCTGCCCTGCTCATTTATGAGTTTTCCCAATTCATACACGGCCGAAGGAAGACGGGCAACGATACCGGCAAAGATAATCATCGAGATTCCGTTGCCGATTCCGCGTTCCGTTATTTGTTCGCCCAGCCAAATCGTTATCATGGTGCCCGTCGTAACGGTCAATACGAAAAGCACTCTGAATAAAACGCCGTTCGAAATAACGACGGCACCGGGAACGTAATACGCGTAAGCCGTAAGAGCCGAAGCCTGCAAAATACACACAAATACCGTACCGATTCTCGTCCATGCCTGAAACTTTTTTTGGCCGCCGTCTTCCTGTACAATCCGTTTTAAACTCGGAAAAATAATCAGCGCAAGCTGCATGATAATCTGAGTCGAAATGTAGGGCATAACGCCGAGCATAAATACCGAAAAGTTTGAAAAAGCGCCGCCGGCAAAAAAGTCCATATAATCCACAAAGGGATTGCCCTTCGTCAGCGAAGAAAAATACGCCGTCAACGCATGAGGGCTGATTCCCGGTACGGTCAGTACGCTGCCGAGTCTGAAAACGGCAAGAATTATTACGGTAAAAAAGACGCGGTCGCGCAGTTCCTTTACCCTGAACATATTGACAATAGGATTATTCGCCATAATACACCCGCCGGATTACTCGCCGGAAACGGAAACGCTTCCGCCGGCTTTTTCTATTTTTTCTTTTGCTCCCGCGGAAACCTTATCCGCGCAAACGGTCAGCTTTTTATCGACATCGCCGTTTCCGAGAATTTTCACCAAAAGCGCCGATTTTTTCAAAAGGCCCTTTTCGATGAGCGATTCGCGGTTAACGGTATCGCCTTCGGCAAATTTCGCGGCGATAAGCTCAAGGTTTACGACCGCATATTCTTTGCGGTACGGATAATTCGAAAAACCGCGGCGCGCAATGCGGCGGTACAGCGGCATTTGACCGCCTTCAAAACCGACATAGGTTTTTCCGCCGGAACGGGATTGCTGTCCCTTATTGCCGCGGCCGGCAGTCGTTCCTCTTCCGGAAGACGAGCCTCGGCCGACGATGCGCTTTTTTTTGTTCGCACCCTGAGGCGCGGAAAGAACTAATTCAGACATCATATCTCCTCAACTTTTACCAAATGAGAAACGGATGCAACCATGCCTAAAACGGACGGGGTCGGTTCCTGCTCCACAAAAGAGTCGATCTTCTTTAATCCCAAACAACGGACGGTCGCCCGCTTTGCGGGTTTTTGCCCGATCGTGCTTTTTACAAGCGTTATTTTGATTTTTTTCGCTTTAGCCATTGTTTAACCCCACATATCCTTTAAATGTTTGCCCCGGTTTTTTGCAACCGTTGCGGCATCCATCAGGTTTTCAACCGCTTTAAAAGTCGCGCGCACTACGTTAACCGATGCGTTCGAGCCGAGCGATTTTGACATAACGTCGGTAGCGCCGGCCGCTTCCATAATGGCGCGCACCGGACCGCCGGCGATAATACCGGTTCCCGAACAGGCGGGAATCAAAAGCACGGAAGAACCCTTAAACTTTGCGGCACTTTCGTGCGGCAAGGTTCCGTGCCGCAGCGGCACCGTAATCATATTGCGCTTGGCCTTATCGATACTCTTTTTAATCGCTTCGGTAACGTCATTCGCTTTGCCGAACCCGTAGCCGACGCGGCCTTTTTGATCACCGACAACCGTCAGCGCGGAAAAGGAAAAGCGGCGGCCGCCCTTTACGACTTTGGCGGTACGGTTCAGTTTTACAAGTTTTTCAACAAATTCTTTTTGCTGATCTCTATCATGATTTCTCTGGTGTTCCATAGCTTCTCCTAGAATACGATTCCGGCTTTGCGGGCGCCGTCGGCAATGGCTTTTACTACGCCATGGTAGAGGTACCCGTTACGATCGAACACAACCGTCGTAATTTTCTTTTCGGAAAGACGCTTGCCCATCGCTTCGCCGATGGCCTCGCCGCCCTTGATATTGGGTTTAAGCGATGCAAAATCTTTTTCCAATGTGGAAACGGACGCAAGCGTTTTGCCTTCGTCGTCGTCGATAACCTGTACGTACAAATTGCAATTGCTTTTCGTAACGGTCATACGGGGACGAGCTGCCGTTCCGCGCAGGTGTTTCCGAATATGAATTTTCCTTTTTAAGCGTTTCCGATTTTTATCGTTTAATTTCTTAATCATAACAAACACCCTTATTTTACGCCGGCCTTACCGACTTTGCGTTTAATAACTTCGGTTTCGTAGCGCACGCCCTTGCCCTTATACGGCTCCGGTTTGCGCAAACGGCGCAGCTGCGAAGCAAACTCGCCCACCAGCTGTTTATTGATACCCGTTATACTGATTTTTCCCTGAGCGTCCGCCGTAACCGTTAAACCTTCCGGAATAACCGCAATAAAATCGGTGGAATACCCGAGGTTCATAACCAGCATCTTTCCCTGAACTTCGGCGCGGAAACCGACTCCGTTTATGATAAGGCTTTTTGTAAAGCCGTCGGTTACGCCGATCACCATGTTCCGTATAAGGCTGCGGTACAAACCGTGAGCGGCGCGCGCGCTTTTCGTATCGTTCATCCTCGTAACGACCGCTTTACCCTCTTCAATATCGATTTTCACCAAATCGTTGTAATCCTGGGTAAGCTTTCCCTTGGGGCCTTCAACGGTAATAAGATTACCGCCGGCCGTTAATTTTACTCCCGCCGGAATGGCTACGGGAAGTTTTCCTATTCTCGACATACTTCCTTTCTCCTTACCAGACGGTGCAAATCAATTCGCCGCCGACCATCTTTTCGGCCGCTTTTTTGCCGGTTGTAACACCGGCGGACGTCGACACGATGACCGTTCCGTACCCGTTATATACACGGGGCAAATCTTTATATCCGGCATACACGCGGCGTCCGGGCGTCGAAACCTTTTGCAAATCGTGAATAACCGGCACGTTTTCATCATCATATTTAAGAAAGATCCGAATAACGTTGCTGCTGTCTTGCGTTACCTTTTTAAAGTTTTTAATATAGCCTTCCGTTTTTAAGATCTTTACGATTTCCAGTTTTAATTTGGATGTGGGCACGTCCACTTTTTCGTGGCGCGCTCTTACCGCATTCCGAACTTTGGTAAGCATATCTGCGATGGGGTCTGAAACACTCATACTGTACTCCTGCCTTCTACCAACTGGATTTTGTAACGCCCGGTAACAGGCCTTCACTGGCTAACTTGCGGAAACAAAGACGGCACATCTTGTATTTCCGTAAATATCCGCGGGGGCGGCCGCATATCTTGCACCGGTGCACCAATCTGGTGCTGTACTTCGGCGTGCGGGCGGCTTTAATAATCATTGACTTTCTTGCCATGCTCTCCTCACTTCCTAAAAGGCATTCCGAACTTGGTAAGCAAAGCGCGGGCATCGCTGTCCGTGCGTGCACTTGTTACGATACTGATATTCATACCGGAAATGCGCTCGATTTTATCGAAGTCAATTTCGGGGAAAATAATTTGTTCCGTAATACCGAGAGAATAATTTCCGTGTCCGTCGAATCCGTTCGGATTGACGCCGCGGAAGTCCTTAACGCGGGGTAAGGCGACATTGATGAGGCGGTCCAAAAATTCATACATATAGGCGCCTCTCAAGGTGACCATTACACCCACTTCGTTGCCCTCACGGAGTTTAAAGTTTGCGATACTCTTTTTAGCCTTTGTTTTCACAGCTTTTTGACCGGTAATAAGAGTGATATCGGTCACTGCGGCATCAAGGAGTTTCTTATTTGTGAGAGCTTCGCCGACGCCCATGCTTACCACGACTTTTTTCAGCGCGGGGATTTGCATAACGGACGTATAACCGAGCTCTTTAAAAAGCTCGGGAGCGATTTTGTCTTTATAGACTTTCTTAAGCCGGGGTACGTAATTGCTCATTACAGGGTATCTCCACATTTACGGCAAACACGAATTTTTTTATCGCCGTCGATTTTATATCCGATTTTGGTAGGACCGCATTTTTTGCACACGATCGCTACGTTTGAAATATGCAGCGGGGCTTCAACTTCGGCAATACCGCCTCTGTCCTGCGGATTGCGTTTTTTCATCGCCTTTTTTACGATATTGCAGCCGGCAACAATAACGCGATCCTTATCACGGATCACGCGGATAACGTTTCCGCGCTTACCCTTATCTTTTCCGGCGATGATTTCCACCTGATCGTCTTTACGAATCTTGAATTTCTTTTCCATAAATCAACAACTCCTCAAGACCCGTTACAGAACTTCCGGGGCCAGCGATACGATTCTCATATAATCCATGTCGCGGAGCTCGCGGGCTACCGGACCGAATACGCGTTTACCCTTGGGATTGTTCGCCGCATCGACAATAACACAGGCATTGTCGTCAAAACGGATATAGGTTCCGTCGGAACGGCGGTATTCCTTTGCGATGCGCACGATAACGGCTTTTTCAACCGATCCCTTTTTAATCGCGGAAGTAGGAATGGCATCCTTTACCGCTACAACGATAACGTCGCCGATACTTGCATATCTGCGCTTCGAGCCGCCGATAACTTTAATACACTGAACGACCTTTGCTCCGGAGTTATCGGCTACGTTCAAATTTGTTTGCATTTGAATCATACATTGCTCCTTATTTGGCCTGTTCAATAATTTCGGCAAGCCGCCAGCATTTTTCGCGGCTTAAAGGCCTGCACTCGACAATACGCACGCGATCGCCGATGTGGGCGCTGTTGGTTTCATCGTGCGCTTTGCATTTTTTGACGCGCGTTACATACTTTTTATAAAGTCTGTGCAGCTTTTTTGTCGACACCGACACGACGATGGTTTTATCCATCTTATCGCTGGTTACGATTCCGACAAAAGAACGCTTCGACTTCTTTTTTTGCACTGCTTGTTCTTCCACGGGTCAACTCCTACTTATCCAAACCGGCAATTTCCTTTTGCCGGATCAGCGTATTTATGAGCGCTATTTCGCGGCGCATGGTACGCTTTTGAATCGGTTTATCCACATGGCCGACCGCCATTTGAAACCGAAAATCCATATACTTTCTTTTAAGCTCATTCCGCTTTGCAACAAGCTCGGAATAAGACAGTTCTTTATCTTTTTTTTCTTTCGCCATCTACGATACCTCTTACTCCACCGCAGTGCGATAAGCAATCTTCGTTTTTATCGGAAGTTTGCTTCCCGCAAGCTTGATTGCCTGCTCGGCCAAGTTCATATCGACACCGCCGATTTCAAACAATATCTGACCGGGCTTTATTACCGCTGCCCAAAATTCGGGAGCGCCCTTTCCCTTACCCATGCGGGTATCGGCCGGTTTTTTGGAAATGGGTTTATCCGGGAAAATCCGGATCCACACCTGACCGTTACGGTTAATTTTACGATTCAACGCGACACGGGCGGCTTCTATGTGTTTTGCCGAAAGCCATACGGGCTCCAGCGCGACCAAAGCGATGTTGCCGAAATCGATATGACAGCCGCGCGTAGCGTTGCCCTTTATTCTTCCGCGCTGCACTTTGCGGTGCAAAACTCTTTTAGGACTCAACGCCATACTTAACTCCTTTCTGCCGCAGCGGAATCGGCCGCGCCTTCGGTGCCGGCAGCCGTATTTTCAGCTTTGGCAGCCGCCTGTTTTTTTGCCGCACTCTTTTCATCGGAAGCGGCTGCAGCCTGCGGGCCTTTTTTGCCCCGAGCGTCGCTCTTTTTACCGGAGTGATCCGGTGACGAAAAATCTTTGCGTTCGGGCCGATCGCGCCGCTTTTTCAAAAGTTGGCCGGCATCTTCGTTTTGTTCGCGGCCGTACATCATGCCGTTGTACACCCACACTTTAACGCCGATTTTACCGAACGTGGTAAGCGCTTCGG
This sequence comes from Treponema maltophilum ATCC 51939, assembly GCF_000413055.1. Lineage (NCBI taxonomy): Bacteria > Pseudomonadati > Spirochaetota > Spirochaetia > Treponematales > Treponemataceae > Treponema > Treponema maltophilum. The sequence continues at coordinate 2,096,579 of NZ_KE332518.1, forward strand.
CAAAACCGTAATCGATATCCGCGCGCAGAGTATGAAGAGGAACGCGTCCTTCTTTATGCTCTTCGGTGCGCGACATTTCCGAACCGCCCAAGCGGCCGCTTATGCGGATTTTTACGCCCTGAGCGCCGGTTTTTATTGCGCTCGAGCAGGATTGCTTCAAAGCCTTGCGGAACGAACCGCGGTTTACCAGCTGGCGCGCGACGCTTTGCGCAACAAGTGTAGCGTTGATTTCCGCGCGCTTGATTTCTTTGATTTTAATCTGAATCTTTTTCGTCAAATGCTTTTGGATTTCCGCACCGATTTTTTCGATGTTGGCGCCCTTAATACCGATGATAACTCCGGGGCGCGCCGTATGGATGACAATGGTAACGCGCTGCGGATGACGCACGATTTCGATATCGGCGATATCGGCATTTTTACACTCGGGCAAATCCTGAATCATTTTTCTGATTTTCAGATCTTCGAGTACCAAATCGGCATATTCGCGAGGATCCGCATACCAGCGGGACTGCCACGTTTTATTTATTCCCAAACGCAATCCGATAGGGTTTACTTTTTGTCCCATTTTATTCCCCCGCCTTTTCAGCTACGACAACGGTAATATGACACATACGCCGTAAAAGCATATCCGCACGCCCTTTACCGCGGAACCACACCCTTTTCAAACGAGGACCTTCGTCAATTCGAATTTCCTTCACGTAGAGCATATCTTCATCGAGTTTTTTATTTAACGAAAGGGCATTGGATACCGCCGATTTAACGGTACCGCGGATAAGCCTTGCCCCTTTTTGCGGCATATTCTCAAGAATAGCCATCGCTTCAGAACACGTTTTCCGCTTAATAACATTCGCTACCGGACGAACCTTTGTAGGAGATGCCACAAGGAACTTTGTTACGGCTCTGTATCCGTTTGTTTCAACCATAGCAACCACCTACCTATTTTTCGACTTTTTTATCGGAACCCGAATGTCCGCGGAAAATACGGGTCGGCGAAAATTCGCCCAGCTTATGTCCGACAAGGTTTTCCGTTATATACACGGGAACCCACGACTTGCCGTTATACACCGAAATCGTATTTCCGACCATTTCGGGAATAATAGTCGAACAGCGGGAATACGTTTTAATCATCTTCCTGTCCGCCGCTTTATTCATTTCGATTACTTTTTTGTACAGGCTTTTTTCGATAAAAGGCCCTTTTTTAACAGATCTTGACACGGTATTCTCCTCTGCTACTTCTTACGGCGGGTAACAATAAAGTTGTTAGACACCTTCCGCTTTTTGCGGGTTTTGTATCCGCGACAAGGCTGACCCCACGGAGTAACGGGGTTGCGCCCCTTTCCGGCGCCTTCACCGCCTCCGAGCGGGTGGTCGACCGGGTTCATGGCCATACCGCGAACCGACGGCCGGACCCCCAACCATCTGCGGCGGCCGGCTTTACCGAGCTGAACGTTCATGCGGTCTTCGTTGCCGACAACGCCGATCGTTGCGTAGCATTTTTTATGCACGCGGCGCACTTCGCTTGAGGGCAGGCGCAAAGAAACATAATCACCCTCTTTCGCCGCAACAAGCGCGCTCGCTCCGGCCGAACGGGCCAACTGGCCGCCCCTGCCGAGCGTCAATTCGATGTTGTGAACCGTAAATCCCACCGGAATCGCTTCCAAAGGAAGCGCGTTCCCGACCGTAGGAGAAGCGTTTTCACCCGAAAGTATTTTTTGCCCGACAGTCAACCCCTGAGGCGCGATAATATAGCGCTTTTCGCCGTCGGCATAAAAAATCAAAGCAATGTTGGCGCTGCGATTCGGATCGTATTCGATGGTCCGTACCGTACCCGGAATTCCGTGCTTATCGCGTTTAAAATCAATATCTCTGTATCTGCGTTTATGACCGCCGCCCTGATGCCTTACCGCAATACGGCCGCCGGCACCGCGTCCGCCGCGGGAAGATATCCCGCTGGTCAAGCTTTTTTCGGGCTTGTCGGCGGTCAATTCATCCTTCCGCAGGTCTACCCGTCCGCGAGTACCTGCGGTTATCGGCTTATATAATTTAAGAGCCATTAGGATCCCCTTTTATACGGCCGAAGGCTACACGCCTTCGAAAACCTTGATAACTTCGCCAGGCGCCAGCTTGACGATAGCCTTTTTCCAACTGGAAGTTCTGCCGGAGCGGTAACGCACCCGCTTCATCTTTCCAAACACATTCATCGTAGTACAGCCGGCAACTTTTACATTAAAAAGCCTGCGCACCGCTTCTTTTATTTCAAGTTTTGTTGCGCTCGGATGAACTTTAAATACGTACTTTCCCTGTTCGCGCAATTCGGTCGCTTTTTCCGACGATACAGGCGCAATAATTATATCTTCGTAGATCATTATTCGGCCTCCCGTTTATAAAACTCGGACAAGTTCTTCGCCGCACTTTCAAGCATTAACACTTTTTTTCCGTAAAAAAGGTCGTGCGCCCGAAGCCGGTTGTACGAAAGAAAAGACAGGGTCGGAATATTGCGTCCGGCCTGCTTGATTTTCGCATCGTCGTCTTTAAGCACAAGCACCGTGCGTTCGTTGTTTGAAAAATTCTTCAAAATCGCGGCAAAATCTTTTGTTTTTCCGCTTTCAACGGTAAAATCTTCAATAAGCGTCAAAGAGTCGTCCTGAGCTTTCATGCTTAAAATCGACTTCATCGCCAAACGTTTTACCTTTTTAGGCAGCGCATAGCTGAAATCTCTCGGCTTCGGCCCGAAAATAACGCCGCCTCCGCGCAAAAGCGGAGATTTTTTATCACCGCGGCGCGCACGTCCGGTACCTTTTTGTTTATACGGCTTTGCATTGCTGCCGTGAACTTCCGAACGATCTTTTGTACAAGCCGTTCCGACACGCGCATTCGCCAATTCGTTTGTAATGGCGTAATAAATCACATCTTCGTTTACCGGAAGACCGAACACCGCGTCATCCAATTGAATTGTACGCAGCTCTTTACCATCGATAGAATAGACTTTCTTTTCCATTTGTCTTCCCCGCCGTTACGCTTCTTTTTTGACCGCAGGCTTAACAATCAGCATGCAATCTTTAACTCCGGGCACCGAGCCGCATACCATTACGACTCCGAGTTCCGGATCCACTTTTACGACGCGCAAATTCTGAACGGTTACGCGTTCTCCGCCCATACGGCCGGGCATCTTTACGTTTTTAAAAGAACGGCCGGGAGACGTACACTGACCGGTCGATCCGGCTTCACGGTGAAATTTGGAACCGTGCGAAGCCCGTCCGCCGCCGAACCCCCAGCGCTTTACGACACCCTGAGTACCCTTACCTTTGGAAACGGCGGTTATATCCACAAAGCGGACGCCGTTAAAAAGCTCAACACCGACCGTATCGCCCACGGCAACTTCGCCGCCGAAATTGCGGAACTCTTTAACATTCCGCTTGGGCTTTACATTTTCGGGAAAAGATCCCGCATACGGCTTGGAAATCTTCGATTCTTTCAGCTCTCCGATTCCGAGAACAACGGCATCGTAGCCGAATTTTTCTTTTGTTTTTAAGGCGACAACCGTATTAGGCTCGACGCGGATCACGGTTACCGGTGTAAGGTCGCCGTTTTCATCGAATACCTGAGTCATGCCCGTTTTTTTTGCAATCAGACCTTTCATTCTGATATCTCCTCAATCCGGCCGCCATCCCCTGATCCGGGGGACCGATACCGGTTTATAACAATATGTTGTTACTGTTTTATTTCAACATCAACACCGGCGGGCAACTCAAGTTTCATTAAAGAATCCATAACATCCGCCGACGGCTCAATAATATCTATAAGGCGTTTATGCGTGCGCATCTCAAATTGCTCGCGCGATTTTTTATTTACGTGGGGCGAGCGCAGCACTGTTACCTTTTGTATTTTTGTAGGCAAAGGAATAGGCCCTGAAACCTTGGCCCCCGCCTTTTGCACAGTCTGAACAATAGACTTTGCACTTTGATCAATCAACTCCGCATCAAAGGCGCGCAGCCTGACACGGATTTTTTCAGTAGCCATTTTCCCTCCGAGAGAAACAAAGGGCGGCCTTCAGCTCAAACGGAAAGCCGCCGCATCCAACTTCCTATTAACCAAGAACCTCGGTTACCTGGCCCGAAGCGATCGTATGTCCGCCTTCGCGGATAGCAAGCTTAAGCCCCTTATCCATAGCGATCGGGTGAATCAGCTCGCCGATAATCTTCGTGTTGTCACCGGGCTTAACCATGTCAACACCCGGCGGCAGCGTAACGGTTCCGGTAATATCGGTGGTTCTGAAATAGAACTGAGGGCGATAACCAGAGAAGAACGGGCTGTGGCGTCCGCCTTCTTCCTTGGACAAAACGTAAATCTGTGCTTCGAATTTGGTGTGCGGATTGATCGTACCCGGCTTCGCCAAAACCTGACCGCGTTCAACGGCTTTTTTATCGATACCGCGAAGCAAAAGACCGACGTTATCGCCCGCCATACCCTGATCGAGCAGTTTATTGAACATTTCGATACCGGTAATAACGGTTTTTTGCGTGGGTTTAATACCGACGATTTCAACTTCTTCGTTCATATTGATTACGCCGCGCTCGATACGACCCGTAACGACAGTACCGCGTCCGGAAATCGTAAATACGTCTTCGATCGGCATAAGGAAGGGAAGCTGCTCATCGCGAACGGGATCGTCGAAATACGAGTCCATCGTGTCCAGCAACTGCTGAATGGGAGCGGTGTCTTCGGCCGTCGCGCCGTCCTGCAAAGCTTTAAACGCGGAACCCTTTATAATGGGCGTATCGCGCGAAAAACCGTACGATTCAAGCACGTCACGCACTTCTTCTTCAACCAATTCCATAAGATCGGGATCGTCGAGAAGGTCGACCTTGTTCAAAAAGACAATAATTTTGGGAACGCCTACCTGACGGGCAAGCAGAATATGCTCGCGGGTCTGGGGCATAACCGAATCGGGCGCCGAAACAACCAAAATGGCCCCGTCCATCTGAGCGGCGCCGGTAATCATGTTCTTAATATAGTCGGCGTGACCGGGACAGTCGATATGCGCATAGTGTCTTTTATCGGACTGATACTCCAAGTGACGCGTATTGATGGTAATACCGCGGGCTTTTTCTTCCGGAGCATTATCGATTTCGTCATACTTCAGCTGCTTGTCGCCGAATTTTTTGGCGCAATACGATGTAATCGCCGCAGACAAGGTGGTTTTACCGTGGTCAACGTGACCGATAGTACCTACGTTCATGTGCGGTTTTGTTCTTGTGAACTTTTCCTTTGCCATTTGATCCTCCTTACCAGATTAAAGGCACGAAAAAAAATATTGTGCTGTATAACACATATACACACATTAAATACAGGATGAATACCAAGCGATAGAAAGGTGAAGGCCGAAAAACGGAATTGTTTTTTACTGCAAAGATGATTATCAATTCAATCATCCCGGCCGGATTCCACCTATCGCCACCAAATCTGCATTTGATGACCGGTTTGGCATCCCGGAGCCCGGAGACGCTTTAAAGCATCTCAGTCAAGCACCCCGATACTGTACCATAATAGACACCGTCAACGACGGACGTCATGCATACCGCGGGTTGTGACAGCCTGATACGGGCAACGCCCGACCTTTACGGCTTCACCGGTTTTTTGCCTGCGCAAAAAGCCGCTTGACTCTCAAAGAACCCTTTTTGCCCGCTCAATACGGACAAAATCCGCACGCAACACCTGACAGGCTTCACGATGCGGAATTCCTTTTATACACTAAATCAAAAAATTATGCAAGCCTTTTAAAGCCGTTTTATGCCGTTTTGTGCTATTTAAAGCAAAATTAAAGCAAAAACCGGACAAAAAACCTCATATTTACTGTACTTTTGAAACGTAAATCAACAACCCCGACGCAGAGCGCCCGGGTATTAAACCCTCCGCACGAATAAAAGATGCCGTAAGAGCGAGGCATGCGCCGCGAAGCGTTTTGCATGTTTTGCTCGGGTAATTTTACCCTAAAAATGCAACTGCGCTGCAGCGGGCAGCCTCGCTTTCAATATACTTTTATTTCCGGTTAAATCCTCGCGAGAGTACACAAAACCGGCCGGTTATGTTATAATCGTTCAGGGAGTGTACTATGCGAAAAACGATTATTGCAATGGGCTTATTGACCGCCGTTATCGGCTTGATGATGATTTTTGCGCCCGAAGCCGTCGTAAAAACGGCCGTTATTATCTTGGGCGTCGCGGGCATTCTAAACGGAGCGTATAACATCATCTATGTGCGCAAAGCCATCGACGACAAAAACTTCAGCAGGATTATTATAATCAGAGGCATACTCGGCATTATAACGGGGCTTATCGCCGTCATTTTGCCGCTGGCTCTTGCCGGAGCCATTTGGACGGCGATGGTGTACATGCTTGCGGTCTACCTGCTGCTGTCGGCGGCGCTGGAAGTGTACGGAACCTTAAAGCTCCGCTCGGCAAACGTCAATACGAAGATGTACGTCGCCGAAATTACCGTCAGCATCGTGCTTGCCTTTGTTTTGTTTATCGTTCCGGCCCAAGTAGGCTTGATACTTATCCGGATCATCGGCATCGGCGCATGCATTGCGGGAATCGGCTTAATCATCTGGGAACGCACAAACCGCTCAACGGTCATTTACGCCGAAAAAATCGACGACTGAAAAGCGGGCAGAACGCTCAACCGACGCGCGACGATCTCTTGCCGCGGCGCGGGCAAACGCGAAGAACCGGCTTGTTTCAAACGGCACAAACGGGTATAGTAAGGGTATAGGGATTTATAGGAGTGGTATAAAAAGTGTCGCCTAAAATAGCGTCGGCACTTTTTACCTCGAGTTTGCGTTGCAAACTCGTTTATTTTAGAAATTTACGGGAGTTGTATATGAAATTGGTACTTATCCGCCACGGCGAAAGCGAATGGAACAAATTGAATCTTTTTACCGGCTGGACGGATGTGGAATTGTCCGAAAAGGGACAGGAAGAAGCGAAACAAGCCGGAATCACATTAAAAAAAGAAGGCTTCGATTTTGACATTTGCTACACGTCGTTTTTAAAGCGCGCGATACACACACTGAACTTTGCGCTCGCATCGATGGATCGCGAATGGCTGCCCGTCATAAAAACATGGAAGCTGAACGAACGGCACTACGGCGCACTGCAGGGAATGAATAAAGCCGAAACCGCCGAAAAATACGGCGAAGATCAGGTAAAAATCTGGCGCCGCTCTTTCGACGTAACGCCTCCGGCTTTGACGGAAGACGACAAGCGCAGTCCCCGCTTGCAGGAAGCGTACCGCACGGTAAAAGATAAATCCGTGCTGCCCTTGACCGAAAGCCTTGCGACGACAATCGAACGCGCCGTTCCCTATTTTGAAAGCGAAATCAAACCGCACATGCAAAACGGAGAGCGCGTGCTCATCGTCGCTCACGGTAATTCGCTTCGCGCCCTCGTAAAATATTTTGAAAACCTGACAAAAGAACAGATTTTGGAAGTGAACATTCCGACCGGGATCCCGCTCGTATACGAATTCGACAAGAATTTTAAAGTGATCGGGAAAAAATACCTCGGAGATGAAAAAGCGATCGCCGAAAAAATGGCGGGCGTCGCTAATCAGGGCAAAAAGAAATAGCAGAATCGGAAAGTCGTTTTTTTGCCATATCAAAACTTTATAAATAAATAAAAAAAACGGACGAAGGGTTCCCCTTGTCCGTTTTTTTTATAGCCGGACGCTCCGGCACAACTCAGCCTTCTTTAGACAAGCTGCCTTTTTTGGGACGGCTTTTTGCGTATGCAAACAAAAGCAAGGTGGCAATAACGCCGGTTGCAATCGAATTGAGCAAAGCGGCCGTTGCCCCCTGAACAAAGACCAAGTTGACGGGTTCTTTGTAAATCAAAATATCCAAAACCGGCGCGACGACAATCCATGCCACGATATTCGAGCCGATTTGAATCAAATTGAACACCAGTGCGTCCTTAACGGAAAACAATCCTTCGTCGACTTTCAAAAACGGATAGGAAAAGCCCATCAAAAAGCAGGCTGCAAAACTTGCGATAATCCAGCTCCACCATGCCGAACCGTATTGAATCGAATCCGACAGCGCATGACCGATAAAGGCGATAAGTCCGCCGGCGACAGGGCCGAACAGCGCGGCAAAAAAAGCGCCCAAGCCGTATGCCGTTTGAAACGACGTTTCGGGAATTCCGCTGGGAATTTTTACATACATAAAGAGCACCATAAACAAAGCGGCGCCCAAACCGATCGCCACGATAGTTTTGGTCGAAAACGCAAACAGTTTTTTCATACGACACCTCCGTTTCGCAAAACAATAATCGGGGAAATTTCCTCCCCTATTACAGCATTCAACCAAAATACGGGCGCCCTGTCAAGGGTGTAAAACGGAGCCGGCATGAACGAAACTCACAAAAAACTGCGGCTTCCGATAAGGCATGAAAAAAGAAACCGTTCAGGGACTTCGTACCTTTTACCGCGAAAACTCAACCGTCCAATCGGGGCCGAAGCCGAGGTTATACCGTTTTTCAAAGCTGCCGCGGCTTACGGCAAGAGCGACACGGCGCAATTCGTTGTTGTAAATAATAGGCTCGTTTTCTTTTGCAAAGCCGAAACTTTGATGGAACAAAATCGATTCGTCGAAAACTTTTTTGTCCTTATGGAATATCCGCACGCGTACTTTTTCGCCGTAAGAAAATCCCTGCGATTTAAAAAAGTCAAGCGGAATGTTCGTCCACAGATTGCCGAAATTCGGATCGTCGATTTCGAAGACTCCTTTAACGACGCCGTTTTCCGCGGACGGTTCGTAGATTTTGTGTTCTTTTATTTCTTCGACCGGATAGGCGGGACCGACGTGTTCAAAATCGATGATACCCGAAGCCAAGCGCGCCGCGCAGTAACCGAACAAATCTCTGCCGTGAAAAATCGCAACGCCTTCGGTTTCTTTATTGTGCAAACGGTTGATTTTTTCGTCTATTTCGCGCACCTCCGTTATGCCCATAAAGCGCTTAACGTGGGTAAGGCTGCCGTTGTCCGGAGACACCACATAGTAGCCGTTTGCCGTCTTTGCAACGCAGGCGCGGCGCGCGGTTCCGACGCCGGGGTCTACGACCGATACGTATATGGTTCCCTTCGGCCAAAAGGCGAGGCTTTGGAACAGGCGATAGCTTGCACTCCACGTATCGAACTGCGGAAGCTCGTGAGTTCCGTCCATAATTTCAAGCGAAGAATCTACGGTTTTTACAACGCCGTACATAGACGATACGGCGCCTTCTTTATACGTAAAGTCGGTTTGAAACACCAAAAGAGGTTTTTTATTTTGCATATATACTCCTTACACAAACGGATTAAAAAAGCGCGAATGATTTATAAACACGCTTATGCACAGCGACAGAACAAAAACTCCGGCGCATAAAACGATCGAAACGACGTCGCCTTTCTTTAAAGGGCGCGCCGCATACCAACTGCGTTTTTTCCCTTTGCCGAAGCCGCGCAAGTCCATCGTATTGCTTATCGTGTCGATTCTGTCCAGCGTCGAAAATACAAGCGGTATAAAAATATTCATAACGTTTTTCATGCGCCGGGATACCTTTTCTTTTTTCGACAAATCGAGTCCGCGCGTTTGCTGAGCCGCGGCGATATTCTCATAGTCGCGGATGAGATCGGGAAAATAGCGCAAAGTCAGCGAAAACGCAAACGCCGCTTTATACGGCAATCCGATGCGATTTACCGAAGCGGCAAATTCGCTCGGGTTCGTAGACAGAAAAAAGATAATCCCCAGCGGCACCACCGACGCGTACTTGAGCGTTTTCGTAATTTGGTACAAAAGCTGCTCTTCGGTCAGTACATAGCGGCCGCCGAACGAAAAAAGATCGTGGCGCGTGCCGTAAATTTCGGTACCGTAAAGCGGACTGAACAAAAAAGTCAACACGAAATTGATTACCAAAAAAATAATCACATAGAGCAGCATAATGCGTATTTGCGAAAAGGTAATGTCCGCCATACGGATTAAAACAAGAGAAAATACGAATACGCAGCTTATAAAGCGGATATCGTACGAAAACATAACGGCAAAGGTCATGAAAAAAAAACCGGCCAGTTTCGTAAGCCCCGAAAGCCGATATATAAAATTGTCGCGTTCAATATAATCAAACAGTTTTGCCTTCACGCAAAACCTCCCGCTCGTAATCTATAAAGTTCTGTACGAATCGATGACTGTCGTCCGAACCGGCTTTTTCGGCAAGCGTATATAATGAAGTAACCTTCAAACTCGCCTTTTCCGCAATAGCCGTGTCGGTCAGCGCATGCACCGAATCCGAATCCGAAAGAAGATTTCCCGCATGGAGCACCAGCGAACGCGCCGTATATTCGAGCATAAGGTGCATATCGTGCGTAATAAGAATAATCGTAACGCCGCTTTTATTGAGCGACACGAGGAATTCCATAATTTCGCAATAATGGCGGTAATCCTGCCCGGCCGTCGGCTCGTCAAGGATGATGATACGAGGCTGCATAGCTAAAACCGACGCTATGGTTACGCGCTTTTTTTGTCCGAAACTGAGCGCGGATACGGGCCAGCTTATAAACGGCGCGATGCCGCAAATCGAACAGGCGTGATTGACCCGGTCTTTTATTTCGTTTTCGGGAACGCCGTTCAGGCGCAGGCCGAGCGCGACCTCATCGTAAATCATCGGCTTGCACAGCATTTGGTTCGGGTTTTGCATAACAAAGCCGATGTGCCGGCTGCGTTCGCGGATGGTCATATCCGCCATATCCTGTCCGTTAAAAAGAAAGCGCCCTTCGCTTTCACGCACGATGCCGGTAATCAGTTTGGCGAGCGTGCTTTTTCCCGCGCCGTTCGTGCCGACCAAACTGAGCATTTCGCCTTCGTAAACGCTGAAGTTTATATGTTCGAGTACCTTGGCGCTGCGCGGCGTATATGCAAAGCCGACGTCCTGCGCGGTTAAAACTTCTTTACCGCGCGCTTGGGGCTTTTTCTCGGGCAAACTTTTATCCCAATCGATAAGCGCTTTGCGGACGGCTTTAACGTCGAGCGTTTCGATTCTGCCGGCATGCAGCTTTTCCGTAACGGGAATACCCGCGCAGCGCAAAGCCGTTACATACAGCGGCTCGCGGATGCCGAACGTAGGCAAAACGCCCGAAGCCATAAGAGCATCGGCGCTCATATCGGCTGCTATTTTTCCGTCGTTGACGACGATAACGCGGTCTACCGGACGGTGCAGCACGTCTTCAATACGGTGTTCGATAATGATAACCGTTTTGCGGTATTTTTGATGAATGTCATCGATCAATTCGATCGCCGTTTGACCGGTTTTCGGATCAAGGTTTGCAAGCGGTTCGTCAAACAGGAGCACGCTCACGTCGTTCACCATAACGCCGGCAAAAGAAACACGCTGCTTTTGACCGCCCGAAAGTTCGTACGGCGACGAGGTTAAAAAAGAATCCATGCCGACAAGAGCTGCGGTTTGCTTTACGAGCGGCCGCATTTCATCCTGACCGACGCATTCGTTTTCGAGCGCAAACGCAATATCTTCGCCCACGCTCAATCCGATAAACTGACCGTCGGAATCCTGCAAAACGGTACCGACTTTTTTGGACAGCTTGAATACGTCGAGCGAAGACGTTTCTTCGCCGCACACTTTTAAACTTCCGTCGATTTTTCCTTTGTATGAAAACGGAATCAGGCCGTTGATGCAGCTGCCCAAAGTGCTTTTACCGCTGCCGCTTGCGCCGACAATCAGCACTTTTTCGCCTTCATAAATCGTGAGATTTATATCGGTTAATGTGGGCTTTGCCTGCGCAAAATACTGAAAAGAAAAATTGCGGAATTCGATAACGGGTTTCTTTTCCATCTTGCTTCCCGCCGAACGTGATGAATGTGCCATAAAATCAATCGGCCGGTTTTTGCACGGTGATAGTCCAGCCCGCGCCCGTTCCGACTCCGTAGGCTTTGGAGAAATTTCCCTGATTGATGGCGACCGCCAAATAATCGAGGCTGTTCACATAAACAAGCGCTTCGCCGACATACACCGCATCGAAAGACCGGGCATAACGCAGCGTATTGCGGTACAAAAGGCGCGTCGAATTTTCTATAATGACTTCGACCTTGCCGCCGTAGGCTATGCCGAGTGAATTGAACAGGCGGCGCGAAATATTCGTCCATAAACTGCCGAAACGCACGTCGAGCACGTCGATCGAGCCCTTTATGGAAGAATCGTGCACAAGCGGTTCCGATACTGGCAATTCGACGATGGAAGAAACCGCAACGGAAGGACCTACCTGTTCGTAGCTTATCGTACCGGACGCAAGACGCGCGCCCGTATACGCGTAAATATCGCGGCCGTGGAACGTATAACTTTCACCCGAATTCGGCAGGCGGTTTACGCTTTCGTCTATGACGCGCGCTTCGCACACGGACGACAAACGTTTTATGTGCGTAAGCGTTCCGTTGTCCGGCGTAACGATGTACTGCCCCGCTTCCGTCAGCGCGACAATGCTGCGCCTCGTAGAACCCACGCCCGGATCGACGACCGATACGAACACCGTGCCTTTCGGCCAATAATTGACTGTTTGAATAAGCCGGTACGAAGCTTCCCAAATATTATATTGCGGAATGTTGTGCGTAACGTCAAAAACTTTTATATCTCCGGATACGCTGTACGCAACGCCGTACATGGCGCTTACCGCGCCGTCGTCATACCCGAAGTCCGATTGAAAAACCAAAGGTTTGCCCATATTATTGTCCTGTTTGTCCTATGCTGAATAATTTTTCCAATATTACTACAGCCTGCGGCGAGGGTCAAGACCAAAGCGATAAAAATAAAATACTCATATTTCACTCATTTAAATTTGACAAATACCGGAATGGGTTATATACTTCTCTCTGATAAATACCATTTCTTAGGAGAATTCCATGAAAAAACAAAAAAACATCTATTTTTCACTCACCGTATGTCTGCTGCTTGTATCCGCAGTTTTCGCCTTTGCGCGCGGCGGACAAGAGAGTGGAAAGAAAGAAGATTTTGTGTACGAAACACGGGGGCCGCAGGGGGAACCGCCTGCAAGCTATGAAAGCATCACTTTGACGAAAGCCGATACGGAAAAGCTGAAGGCAGGAAACTACAAAGCGGCGATTTTAATGCACACCTCGGCCGATTGGACAAATGCCGTCATTGCCGGAGCCGAAGCGCAGTTCAAGGCATTAGGTATAAAAGTTGTCGCCGTTACCGATGCGGAAATGGATCCGAATAAGCAAAGAACCGATATCGAAACGACTTTGGCCTTAAAACCCGATATTATTATTACGCTGGTCATAGATCCGGTAAGCGGTGCGGTTGCATTGCGCCAAGCCGTCGACAAAGGAGCTAAAATCGTTTTAATAAGCAATCTGCCTTCAGGCTTTGTTCACGGTAAAGATTATGTGGGAATCGTTACGGACGACCTCTTTCAAATGGGAAAAGCGACAGCTGAAATGATCGGAGATTCCTTAAACGGCAAAGGCGATGTTGCCCTGATTTTTCATGACGCGGCATATTACGTAACAAACCAAAGAGACAAGGCGGTGGAAGCCGTGCTGAAACGCGATTATCCGGGTATACGTATTGTTACAAAAAAAGGAATAGCAAATCCGTCCGACGGAGATACGATCGCATCGGCGATTATAACGCAGTTCCCGAACGTACAGGCAATTTACGCGCCTTGGGATACCATTGCCGAAGGTGTTGTTGCGGGCGTTCGCGCGGCGGGCAGAAAAGATATCGGTGTATTTACCATGGATTTGGGAGCAAACAATGCAATGGATTTGGTAAAAGGCGGGAATATGAAAGGCATGGTAGCCGACCTTCCCTTCGTATTGGGAGAAACGCTCGCCAAAATGGGAGCGCTAAGCGTACTTAACAAACCCACGCCGGCCTTTGTAACGGTTCCCGCTATAAAAGTAGATAAAACCAATATCGGTACGCAGTGGGAAAAGTCTTTAAACAGGCCGCTTCCCCGGGACGTACGTTCCGCAATGTAAGGTTTTTAGACACAGCACTTATTTTAAACGATCATTTTAACGGAATAGTTCAGCGGGCTGCCCGAAAAGAAACGGCAACAAGCGGGCAGCCCGCTTCGGCAAGGATATAACATGTGTGAATACGCTGTAGAAGCGAAAAAAATAAACATCGGGTTCGACGGAGTCCGCGTGCTTCACGATTTGGACTTCAGCGTGAAAAAATCCGAAATCCACGCGCTGGTCGGAACAAACGGCGCCGGGAAATCGACCCTTATGAAAATCATAAACGGAGTGTATAAAAAAGATTCCGGCGACATTTTTATTTTCGGTAAAAAAGCGGATTATGAAACGCCGGAAGGCGCACGCCGGGCCGGGATCGCAATGGTTTTTCAAGACCTGAGCCTTATACCGACTCTGACGGTCAGTGAAAATATTTTTTTGCAAACAAATCCCTACCGTAAAGGCGTGTTTATTGACGACAAAAAAAACGGGAAAAAAGCTGCCGAACTGCTGGAAAAAATCGGCGTGCACGGCGAAGTGTCACCGAACGAACGGGTCGAACAATTGAGCATCGGAAAACAGCAAATAGTGGAAATTGCAAAAGCGTTATCATATAATCCGAAAGTTCTTATATTGGATGAGCCGACGGCATCCCTTTCCAAACCGGAAATCGAAAAACTGTTCGCCGTTATGAACACGCTTAAATCCCAAGGTATATCGATAATATATATTACTCACTATCTTCAGGATATTTTTAAAGTGTGCGACAGTATCACGCTGCTTCGCGACGGAAAAACTTTATTCAGAAAAAATACCGATGAATTGGATTTGCAGTTTTTAATAGATTCAATGAGCGGAGGCGAAAGTCGGTCTTTTTCGTGGAACAGAGAAAAAATTGACAGAACGCAGCCGGCTCTTTTTGAAGCAAAGAATATTTCGACGGCACATATCAAAGACATATCGCTGAAACTGTACCCGAGAGAAGTTGCCGGAATTGCCGGCCTGTTGGGCAGCGGCAGATCGGAACTTCTGCAAAGTTTATTCGGTATAGATAAAGTGCAAACAGGAAAAATCCTTATACAGGGAAAACCGGTTTCGCTCGATTCACCTGCGGATGCCATAGAACACGGGATTTCGTTGGTTCCCGAAAACAGAAGGGAGCAAGGCCTTGTTTTGGATTTTCCCGTTTCGGAAAACGTTGTTCTTTCGATAGTCAACCGTTTAAAAAAGTTTTTCGTCATCGATAAACAAAAATCGAATAAAATCGTCCGGCATTATATACGATCGCTCAATGTAAAGACGCAAGGGCCGGAACAGCTTGTGCGTTATTTATCGGGGGGAAACCAGCAAAAAGTGGTCGTGGCAAAATGTCTGGCAAGCAATTCCAAAGTTTTGCTTTTAGATGATCCGACCTTCGGGGTCGACATTCAGGCAAAACGCGAGATAATGAAGATAATCCATGATTTTGCGGCAAAAGGCAATGCGGTGCTTTTTGTTTCCTCGGAATTTAATGAAATCGCAAGTTTTTGCGATTCCGTTTATATAATGAAAAAAGGACGCATTACGGAAGTCTTGTCGGAAAAGGTTACCGAAGAAGAACTTCTTCGCAAAGTGCAATAAAGGAGAGTAGAAAGTGTTACAAAAATTGAAAGCCGTTGACTGGCGCAGCAATGTCATATATCTTATATTCGCAGGCATTATATTATTATTTTCCGTTCTTTTGTTCGACAGAGGTTTTCTGACGGGAGCAAACCTCATGAATATCGCCCGCCAAACGGCAATGATTTCGATAATGGCCGTAGGAATGACCTTCGTGCTTTCCGCTGAAGAAATCGATTTGTCCTTCGGTTCGGTGGTCGCTTTGTCGGCGATTGTTACGGCATTGCTGCTGCGCTCAACGGGAAGTATCTTCATTGCGGTCACGGCAGGCTTATTGTGCGGCGTTTTTATCGGTTTTATAAACGGCTTGTTCGTTGCGCGAATCGGGATCCCGTCATTTTTGGTTACGTTGGGTATGAGCGGCATCGTGCTGGGACTCGCCCGCTGGATAAGCCACCTTCAATCCATTCCGGTGAACAACGAATTTTTTACGTTTATATTCGGATCCGGAGATATCGGGCCGGTACCCGTTCTTTTTATTTGGATGCTGCTTGCTGCGGTTATCGGACACATGGTACTAAAGCGTACGCCTTTCGGGCGCAAAGTTTTGGCTACCGGCGGAAACAAAATATCCGCCCTGTATTCGGGCGTAAAAGTCCGCAGCATTAAGCAGGCTGTTTTGATAATCAATTCGGCGTTGGCCGCTTTTTCGGGGATTCTCTATGCAGGCAGATTGCACGGGGCGCGCTATACCTTGGGCGAAAACGAAGTTATGATTGTTATAGCAGCCGTAATCATCGGCGGAACATCGATGTTCGGAGGCAAGGGCACGGTTATCGGTTCCGTTATCGGCGCGCTTATAATGGGCATATTGAATAACGGCCTCATCCTCATGGGATTATCCGTAGACCAGCAAATGATATTTCGCGGTTTGATTATCATTGTATCCGTTTCACTTACGATGAGAGAGAAAAAATAAAATGCATACGACAAACGATATAAAATCGATTATAAATAAAATGAGCGTAAAGCAAAAAGTCGGGCAGCTTTTTTTGCTTGCATACCCGGGTAAAAACCCCGAAATCATTAAGCCGCTTATAGACGAATACGGGATTGCCGGATGTTATATCAGTCAGGACAATGCGGAAACATTTGATGAAGCCGAGCAAATAAGCTCAAAACTGCAGGCAATGGCATCCCAAACTCAAAACGGAATACCGCTCATCCTCGGCGTCGATCAGGAAGGCTCATGGGGTGTTCTGGTTCCCGAATCGCATACGGGCCCGGGCAATTTGGCGCTCGGGGCACTCTCGGATTCGATTCGCGTTGCCGATATGTATCGGGTATTGGGGGAAGAAATGCTTTCCGTCGGATATAACGCTTTACTCGGTCCGTGCGCCGACGTAAACCTTACGCCCGATTCGCCGATAATCGGGGCACGCTCCTTCGGCGAAGATCCGGAAAAAGTTGCACGCTGTGTCGCATATGCCGTGCAAGGCTGTACCGTGTCGGGCGCACTTGCAACATTAAAACATTTTCCCGGCCACGGCAGCACCTCGGGCGATACGCACCGTGAAATACCGCGCGTAGAGCGGACGCTCTACGAATTATTTAAAACCGACCTTTTGCCGTTTATAAAAGGTGTGGAGGCCGGCGCGGACATTGTTATGACCAGCCATATTTTGTACCCGAAAATCGATCCGGAAAATCCCGCAACGCTGTCGCCTGTCATTCTAAAAGACATACTCAGAAATCGTATCGGTTTTAAAGGGATTATCCTTTCGGATTCGATGAATATGGGCGCAATACGGAAATTTTACGATCCTGCCGAATCGACATTACTTGCCTTAAAAGCCGGCGTCGATATAGTCATGCTTTCGGAAGAACACTACGATCATTCGGCGGATTATTTGGATAAACAATTGGCATCGCTTCGTAAAGCCGAAGAAGCCGTAAAAAGCGGCAAACTTTCCGTTCAAGAGGTAGACGAAAAACTTTTCAGAATATTGTCGCTTAAATTGAATAAAATGCAACTACGAACACCTCGATTAAGTGCGCAACGCTATTCCGAAGCCGAACGCATTCAAAACGATATAAGCGATCAATGTGTTCAGGTTTTGCAAAAGGGCCTTTGGCCGCTGCCGAAAGCGGGAACCCGTATTTGCATCAATGCGGCGCCCGAAACGGCATACCGCTCTTTAACAAACGCAAGAGGAATCGGACCGAACCAAAAGAAAACCGCGTATGAATATTTTAAAGAAACGCTGGAAAAATCGGGGGAAAACTTCATCTATTTGAATCATAACGAGGCACTGGCCGAGAACGAAGATCGGTTCAAACGGGCCGAAGCGATTCTTATCGTTACGGAAGATTACCCGCTTCCCGGAGAAGATTTTCCCAAGGCCGAACAGGAAAAGCTTGCGCAAAAACTGGCAACGAAATATGCCGAAAAAACCGTGATAGTAGGCTTGAGAAGCCCGTACGAAATAAAATTATATCCGAAAAACGTTACGTATCTTTGCGCTTTTTCAAGCCGGGGATGTGCGGCAAAGTCGGCGGCAAAAGCAATTTTACAATTTCCGCAAATGTGATAAACTATGGTCAAATGACGACAAACAAAGATACGGCGATTATAAACATGCTGCAGGATTTGGTCGATTCCAAAGAATCCGCCGAAAAGCAGCTGTGTCTATTCGAGAGTATTTTATCGAAAAACAATATTTATTTTTTGATTTTCGATGCGGCCGGTTCCGTTTGCCGTCATAATATACCGGATAAAAAAAAACTGAGTACGCTTGACGATTGCGAATATATCCTTCACAAAAAAAATATCGCGCAGATAAAAAAGCTGATGGAACTTTCGCTCTCTTCAGAAAATGAAGACATCGAAACAACGCTGAAAAACGATTTACTCGAGTTTACTTTTTTTGCGAGCAGTGCGTTCAAAGAGCTCTTTTTTCTTCAAGTTACAATGCCGACTCAAAACCAACAGCGTCTTCCCGACGCTCCGGAATTAAAACTCGAAAAAATTCAGGAAGCGCTTGCGTTTCTTGATGAAATACGCAATATCAATTCGTCTGAAAAGCGCGAGCTTATAGAAAAAATGCGGAATTATTATCTAGGCGGCATCGAAAAACTGCAAACGGCAATAAACGATCCGCTCATTTCTCTCTGCCTCGACATTATACGAAAAAATCTCGAAGAATTTATACAACCCGCGGGAAACGTTTCCGATTTATACAGTATCCTGACGCCGTCGGAAATAAAAGTTGCCGAATTTATACGAATGGGAAAAACATCAAAAGATATTGCGGACGCACTCGATATCGCACAAAAAACGGTCGAAAATCATCGGAATAATTTACGGGATAAATTGGGGTTACGCAACAAAGGCGTAAACTTACGCTCTTACTTGTTGCAGCTTAATCCGTAGGAGGACACATGTCGAAAACAAACGCAATGCGTATTTTGGAAAAACTGAATATAAACTACCGCACCTTCGAATACGAAGACAACGCCGACCACAAGCTTGAATTGGGGGCCGCGGAGCGAATCGCCGAAAAGGCGGGAGCCGCGCCGGAAAGCGTTTTTAAAACAATCGTCATGCAAAGCGACACAAAGGAAATAGCCGTGTTTTGCGTACCGGCCGACAAAGAAGTAAACTTAAAAAAGGCGCGCGCCGTGTGCGGTGCAAAAACGATGGAAAGCGTCAAAAGCGAATCGCTTTTAAGCCTTACCGGCTATGTGCGCGGCGGCTGCTCGCCGATCGGCATGAAGCGCCGCTTTCCCGTATTTATCGATTCGTCCGTTTTAAAACACGAAACCGTATACGTAAGCGCAGGCGTTCGCGGTACACAGCTTTTACTTTCGCCTTCCGATCTTATACGCGCTGCGCAAGCGCAAACGGCCGACATCGCCGGCTGAAAAGACACAGCGTAAAAACGCCCACGTTTCGGCTTTGAGCGAAACTCGCGTTTTTAACAAAACGGAAAAACCGGCAAAAGTAAATGCTTATTTTTTTAAGTCTTTGCGCGAAAATACTATTTTGCTGATCAGGCCGTAATCGAGCGCTTCGTTTGCGTTAAGCCAGCAATCGCGGTCGGTGTCTTTTGCAACCTGAGCGAGCGGCTTTCCCGTTTCTTCGGAAATCAGCTTATTGATGCGCTCGCGCATTTTTTCAAGCTCTTTGGCATGAATTTCGATTTCGGTCGCAACGCCTTTTATGCCGCTCAAAGGCTGGTGGATTAAAAAGTGGCTGTTCGGAAGCGCAATGCGCCGTTCTTTGGGAGCGGCTAAAAGCACGAGAGCCGCGGCCGACGCGACAAGTCCCATGCCGACCGTGTATACGGGCGCGTCGATAAAACGGATCATATCGAAAATACCGTAACCGGCATCCGCATCTCCTCCGGGAGAATCGATAAACATATAAACGGGTTTATTGCCGGAAGCTTCCAAAATCAAAAGCTGGCGGATTATTTTTTCCGAAAGCGATTTATCTATTTCACCGGTCAGCAGTATTTGACGGGTTTTTAAAAAGCGGGCGGCAAGTACATCCGCGCCTTCGCCTGCATCTTTTTTTTCCGTTATGTCTTCGTTGTCGTCATCTCTGTCGTTTTTTAAACGGCGCATATCCATAAAAGAACCTCTTTATTCGTGTTTCACAAGCGCCGGCGCATTTTAAACAGCGCCCGGTATTGTTTTATGTTTATAATATAACATATTTTAAAACATTTGGGAACCTCTAAAAACTGCAGTTTTTAGAGGTAACTTTGAAAATACGATGTTGTAACTCGCGATAATACAGCGAGTTACAACTCGTCGACATCTCGGAAAAATCGCTAAAGCGGTTTTTTCGAGATGTCCATTTTCAAATAGTCGTTAAAAACAAGTTTATATTTTACTTTCCGCGCTTAAAGTAAAATATAAGATTTTATAATTTACTTTAACGTGAATTGGGGGCGATTGCACTTCGGCTACAGCGTGCGTTTTGCTTCGTCCCACAATGCATCCATTGCTTGAAGGTTTTCTTTTTTCATTTCGATGCCGCGATTACGGCACTCGTTTTCGACATATGTAAAGCGTTTGCGGAATTTTGCATTCGCCCTTTCAAGCGCAACGGCGGGGTCTATATGCAAGTGCCGAGCCCAATTTACCAAAGCGAATAAAATATCGCCGAATTCTTCTTCGCTGTGCCGCATGTCCGGAGCGCTTCCGGGGGAACCGTTATCGGCATGAGTATCTGCGCCGGCAAGCGCTTCGTCGAGTTCGGCAATCTCTTCAAATACTTTGGCACGAACGGCGGAAATATCGCTCCAGTCGAAACCTTTTTTCGCCGCCTTTTTTTGCATCTTATACGCACGGGTTAAAGGTTCAAGGCCTTTGGACACTTCATCGAGGATGCTTTTGCCCGTACGCCCTTCGACCTTTTGTTTGATGGCTTCCCACTGCGTCAGCACTTGCTCGGCGGTTTTCGTTTCTCCGAGCGCGACCGCCTTGCCGGAAGATTCGGGGAACACATGCGGATGGCGCCGCACAAGTTTTTCGCATACGCCGTCGAGCACGTCGGAAACGGTAAAGGCGCCTTCCTGTTCAAACATGTATGCAATCATCGAAATATTCAACATAACGTCGCCCAATTCCTCTTTTGCGTGAATGCACGCTTCGGCTGACGGCGCATCTTCATAGGCTTCGTTTATTGCTTCCAGCGCTTCGTAGGTTTCTTCCAAAAGAGTTGTCCGCAGCGTAAGCGGCGTTTGTTCCCTGTCCCACGGACAGCCGCCGGGAGCGCGCAGCGTTTTGATAATTTCGTACAGATTTTTGTATGAAGATGCCGCCTTTGCGGCACGTTCATTTACAACGGGGGAAACTGCGGCCTCCGTATTGTTTTTTTGCATATCGTTCATTGTACTCCGCCTTGTCGTTTTTTCCATTCGGGAAGCAGTTTTTCCGGATCTTCGGTTAAAAGCGCTTCGAAAAGTTCGCCCGCTCCTTGGAAAGCCGCATTCATCGCCGGAACTTCATCTTTTGAAAAATCGCTCAGCACCCACAGCGCAACATCGTCATAAATCGGACGCCCGATGCCGAAGCGCAAGCGCCAAAAATCGGCGGTACCCAAACAGGCCTTTGCTGAGCGCAATCCGTTATGGCCGCCCAAACCGCCCGACCATTTGAGCCCGAACGTTCCCGCCGGAAGCTCCAATTCGTCGTGGACAACCAAAATGCGCTCCGGTTTTATCTTGTAAAAGGACGCCGCTTCGGCAATGCTTTCGCCGGAAAGATTCATAAACGTGTGCGGCTTCAGCAATTGGATTTTTCGGCCGCCCGCATTCAGCGTCGCGCTTTCTCCTTTGAATTTTTTACTCCAACTTAGGCTTGAAAGAGCCTGCAAAGAATCGGCAAAAAGCCATGCGGCGTTGTGACGGTTTCGCTCGTATTGTTTTCCCGTGTTGCCCAAAAAAGCGACCAATTCGATTAAATCCATGGCAAAATACTATCGAGAAGCCGCGAGCATGTCAACAAACAGCCTGCGTCAGCGGAACGGAAAAAATCATCCGTTGTTTTTCTATTGCCGTTTTATAGCCAATGAAGTATAATTATCACAAGCCATCTTAATAAGGAGATGCTTTGTGGAATATGTTGTTACAATCGCTTGGGACGGAGAAGCGAATGTCTGGACAGCTTCCAGCGATGACGTCAAAGGCCTCGTTCTTGAAGCCGGTTCAATAGACGCTCTTATGGAACGCGTACGCCATGCGGTTCCCGAATTGCTTACCCTAAATAAGCAAAATACCGATGACCGGACCGTCTTACACTTTTATATTGAAAAATCGGAACGAATGTACGCATAATGGCCGAATATGAAAAGACCGTACGAAAAATACTGAATGATAACGGCTGCACTTTTGTACGGCACGGTAAAGGCGATCATGATATTTGGTACAGCCCTATAAGCAAGATCCGCTTTACCGTTGATACAAAAATAAAATCGCGCCACACAGCCAATGCAATTATGAAACAAAGCGGGCTTAATTATAAATTTTAGCATTGGCACAAAATCGCCCCTTGTGATATACTGGTGTAATGGCAGAGCGGGAAGATTCGGTACATCGGGTTCTCATAAAAAACGGAATTGTCGTATCGGGCGGAAAAGAGCGGCAGGCTGACATGCTTATCGAAGACGGCAGAATCGTCAAAACGGAAAAAGACATTATGCTCGGCAGTTTGCTGCGCCATGCCGAAAGCAAACTGTTGGACGCCGAAGGCTGTTATGTTTTTCCGGGATTTATCGACGCGTTTACGCAGTTTGAAGCCGAAGTTTTTATCGAAGGCCAACAGGAAAGCGTGCGCAGCCCCGACGATTTTGAAAGCGGAACGAAGGCCGCCCTCGCAGGAGGAACCACGTCGATTATCAACTGCGCGCTGCAAAAAAACGGGCAAAGCTTGCAGGATGCGCTGGATGCACAACATGCCGGCGCCCTTCATAAAAGCAGCTGCAATTACGGTTTTCATATCACCCTCACTCCTCCGAAACAAACGGCCGAAGAAGACGTAAACACGGCGCCCGAAAAGAGCGGCGAAATTCCGCAAAAAAAATCGGAAGATTCTCCGGCGGAAAAGTCCGAAACCGTAACGGAGCAAATGACCAAAACGGTTATGCGCGGCGTTTCAAGCTATACCGTATCCATGAGCGGCTTTAACCTGCAATTAAGCGATTCGGAAATTTTTGAAATTCTGAACGCGGCAAAAGAACACGGCGCCCTCGTGTGCTGCCGCTGCGAAAACGGCGACATGGTGCGCCATTTGGTTGAAGAACAGCTGAAAAACAAACGCAAGCGCCCGTCGTCCCACCCGATCAGCCGCCCGCCTGCGGTCGAAGCGGAAGCGGTTGCCCGCTTTTTGTCGCTCGCCCAACTTGCGGACGTTCCCGTATATATATTGAACGTGTCGGCAAAGCAAAGTTTGGAACAAATAAAACTTGCCAAAAAACGCGGGCAAAAGTTTTTTTGCGGGACGGCCCCGCAATATCTTTTATTGACCGATTCTTTGTACCGCAAAGGCGGATTCGACGGCGCAAAATTCATATGTAATCCGCCGCTTCGCAAAAAACAGGATTTAAAAGCGCTCCAAAAAGAATTGATGCGCGGCAAAGCGGATTTGAATCCCGGCTCAAAAGACAATTCTTACATCGATATAATCTGTTCTGATCATGCGGCCTTCGATCTTGGCGAACGTGAAAAAGCGGCAAAAAAGGGCTTTTCAAAGACGGCGCCCGGCCTTCCCGGCGCACAGTACCGCGCCGCGCTGCTTTTTACCGCGGCGGACGTCGGTTCCGAGCCGGATGCACAAGACAGCGCTCCGGCCGACACAGCCGAAAAAGAACTTGCACCGAATTTCCGCCTCACGCCCGCCCGTTTCTCGGCCCTCGTAAGCGAAAACCCCGCAAAAATATTCGGTTTGTACCCCGATCGGGGAACTTTGGCCGCGGGAGCGACCGCCGACATAACCGTATGGGATCCTTCGCCTTGTGCCGTCATCGGCGAATCGAACAATCTGCATAAGGGCGGCTACACACCCTACGAAGGCATACGCGTCCGCGGGCAGGCAAAATACGTCCTTTTAGGCGGGAAAGTGTGTGTAAAAGACGGTACGGTCGTCGAAGAAAAACAGGGCCGCTACCTTTTCCGCAAAACGGGCTACCCCGCTTTCAATTAAGCTTTTTAAACAAAACACTGCGCGCACAAAAGCCTTAAGCGCTGAGCGGACAGGGCGACGGAAGATCCGGTTCGGGAGAATTCGGCTCGGGCGGCGTTAAAAAGCGCAAAATAAGGCGGAGCTTTTCGATCGCTTCGGGAAGCGCTTCGCGAAGCGGCCTTGTATGCGTATCGTCGGGATTCAGCGACAAAAGGCGCGAAGAAAAAACGGCCATATCGGGCGGCACCGCACCGCAGGATTCACGCAATTCGGCTTCGCCGTACTCGTGGGCGGGAGAACCGGCCGCTTCCGTATTCGCAGGCCGGGTAAATTTACACGGCTTCCAATGAATCTTCATATCCTTGCCGCGCGTTCCCGAATGACCGAACAAGCGGCAGATAAGGCAGCGCCCGCCGTATACGGTGCAGTGGTACGGAGTATTCGGATCGTACAAAAAACAACCGTCGTCATTGTTGCGCGATTGGAGTGCGCCGCGCGTGCGGATGGTTTCGGCTTTGTCGGCGTCGTGTGCGAGAAGCCACGCGGCAAGATAGAGCGCTTCGTATTCGTATACATCGGGTTCAAAATGTTCGCAGCACATTCCGCAGCCGGCGGGACAGGGGGCGGGCGTATGCCGTTTCCACACCCGCTGTTCGGTATCTATATCGGCGTACAAAGCATGAACGCCGTTCAATGCATCAGCTATTTTCGTTCCGGCAAAAGGCCGAGCTTCTTCCATAATTTGCATATTTTATAAAAAAGCTTTTTTTTCGACAAGTAGTATGAAGATAAAAAATATACAGACAAAATTATCCGCTTATACCATCCCCGCTTTTTCAAAATGTTTTTTTAATATCCGCATAGAAAGCCACGCTCCCGCGAAACTTGTTATAACTGTTAATGCAATCATTGATCCGTACATCTGCCATGAACCCACAACCTGCAAATACTGTTGTAAAGCTTCATCCGTTAAATGTAAAATCTCCTTTCTTTGCACAAAGTATTCTCCATGCGAAAGATACATAGGCAGGGTGAACAAGGCTGTCTGCAATGTGGAGCCCAGCACATAGGACAGAATAATTGCTTTTTTATCTTTGTACTTCATCGTTGACGCAAGAGTCTCCGCAATGAACCAGCCGATAATTGAAAGGCCGACGCCTATTCCGTTTGCTGCCATAAATCCCGGTAAAACGATAATTATCCCCATAATAAAAAAGACGCCCGTTTTTCTTACCTTTGATACCGCCAGCATAAATGCTATCGATACAAAAAACAGCGTAATCGGGATATTGGCTATCGTGCCGAAAAGCGTTAATGCAGCGAGTGCTCCCGTAATAAAGAAAATTAATAGTGCAACCGCAGCGAAGATTCCGATAAAAATAAAATCCCGCGCATTCAACTTGTTTGTCTTTGTTTCCATGACATTCTCCTTAAAAAATATTACTAAACTGTAAGTACGATACCGCACCCACAGCAATAGCCGTACATAATCCGTATACAAAATCCGTTTTCGTAAATTTGAGCGGATAGATATTTGTTCTGTTTTTATAATTTTCAATTCCTCTCAGCAAAACCGATGTGGAAAGTTCCTCAGCTATGCGAAGACTTCTAAATAAAATCGGAACAATTATAAGTTCCAAAGAACGAATGGGATGAATTAAAAACCGTAAGCCCGAAATAGAAATTCCTCTTATTTTTAAACTGTCTTTTAAACAGCCGTAATCTTCTTTTAAGGACGGTAAATACCTAAATACAACGATTAAGGGAATTGCTATTATGTTTGGAAATTTCATCGTCTGCATAGCCGATATAATAGAGGGCATGGAAGTTTTCTTTTTCAAGAATATAATCATCATAACCGCAATAACGAATTTTTGAATAAAATAACTTAAAGATACAATCATGAGAGCAATTGTCGAATTCGGAATATAATGAATATAAAACATCGACACGGCAATGATACTATACATTCCGCTATATAAAACGGATTCACGATAAGCGCGTACATCCCATAAATAGAAATTACAAATAATAAGTAAAACATGTGAGGAGAGAGGCTTATTGACGGCAAGACCGAACGAGATAAAAATAAATACAATGCCGAGTACCGTCCTCGGATCCGCTTTTCTTTTTGTATTCACTTCACCTTTCCTCTTTTTTACTTAAAAGCTCCCAAAGCATTTTCTTGGTATCATTATTTAAATTGAAATCAGCGTGAACCATTCCGCTTTTTAAATAAATAATTCTGTTGCAGACAGACAGTAAAAATTCATAATCATGCGATATTACAAATATAAGCCTACCTGCCTTTGCCTCAGTGAGAATACTTTTAGAAACTAAATCCATAGAATGTTTATCCAAACCGCTTGTCGGTTCATCTAAAAAAAGTATCTTACAGTTATTGCAAAAAGCCGCTGCAATGGTAAGCCGTTGCTTTTGACCTCTTGAGAGGGCAAGCGGATGCCATTCTTTTAAATCAAGAATTTCAAAATCCGATAAAACGGTTTCTTTTTCCGTGCCGTTCAAACCGCCGCCTTTTTTTCCTATATCCAATTCATCCTCTACGGTGTTACCGAAAAGTTGAAAGTCGGAGTCCTGCATGACAAAATACATACTTCCCGCCCTTTTCTTATAGCTACGCTTTTCTCCTTTAATCAAAACGTTTCCGCTTTTTTCTTTTAATAAGCCTGTACACAATTTAGCAAGAGTTGTTTTACCCGCTCCGTTTTCACCTATAATGCCAATAACTTCCTTTTCATAAGCCCTTATCGATATGTCTTTAAGCACATCGGTTTTTTCCTGTTTTGAATGTGAATATGAAATATTTTTTATTTCAAACAATGGGGTAGTTTTATCGACAATACTTTTAGAATGAACCGTATCGAGATTTTCCAAATATATGGGTCGAATATTTTTATTGTTTTTTTGCAGCTCAAAAAATTCGTCTTTTGAGAATTCTCCCGTAATTCTTCCCTTATCCATAACGAGCATACGGCTGCATAAGGCCGAAAGATAAAATAATCGATGCTCCAAAATGATAATGGTTTTTCCTTCTTCTTTTAAGCTCCGTAACATGTTTTCCAAATCAAAGATGGAATGAATATCCAGATTGGCTGTAGGCTCATCGAACAAAAAAATGTCAGGCGACATCGCATAGCATGACGCTATAGCCAGTTTTTGTTTTTCACCGCTTGAAAGTTTAAAGATACTCTTCTCTTTTAGATGATTTATTCCAAGCAGTTTCAAACTGTTGTCTACCCTTTTCAGTATTTCTTCCCTGTTCAAAAGCATATTGCTGCAACCGAATGCCGTTTCACTAAAAGGATCGGTCATAAAAAACTGACTTCGCGGGTCTTGGAATACACAGCCTACCATGCAGCCTATTTGTGAAAGCTCCATAGTGCGTATATCTTTTCCGTTTAGATAAGCTTCGCCCGTTAATACTCCGTCATAGTAATGCGAGATAAGGCCGTTGATAACAGAGCCGAGTGTGCTCTTCCCGCTTCCGCTTTTTCCGGTAATGACAACAAATTCTCCTTTTTTTATTTCGAGGTTTATATTGTCGAGAATGAGAAGACCTGTCCTTGTTTTATACGAAATATCTTTTAGCGAGAGCACATTCCGCTCCCGTATTGTGCTTTCCAAAGCCGCGCATAGTACCCATCTTTTTCCAAAAGTTCATCGTGTTTTCCTTTTTCGATAAGACTGCCTTTTTGAAAGACAAGAATTTGATCTGCTTGTTGAATAGTCCTTAAATGATGAGCGATCACTATGACCGTTCTGTTTTTTGCAAGTTTTATAATGGCATCCTGTATTAAAGACTCATTTACGGGATCGACATTGCTGGTCATCTCGTCGAGGATTAAAATCGGTGCGTCTTTTAAAAATGCTCGTGCAATGGAAATCCGCTGTCTTTGTCCGCCGGATAAGAGACCTCCGTTTTCTCCAATATCCGTTTCATAGCCTTTCGGCAAGCTCATAATAAAATCGTGAATCTTTGCCTTTTTTGCAGCTTCGATAATTTCTTCTTTTGTTGCTCCTTTTTTTCCTACTCGGATATTTTCCTCGATGGTGTTATCAAATAGCTGCACATTTTGCATAACAATACTGATGCGATCCAAAAGTTCATCGTAGGGAATATCTCGTATATCAATTCCGCCGAGCGTAATACTTCCGCCTTGCACATCGTAAAACCGCAACAGCAAATTCGTAACCGTCGTCTTACCGCTTCCCGATTCTCCTACAAGCGCGGTCATCGTTTTTTCCGGAACGGAAAAAGTTACTCCATTCATTTTGAATTCATCCTCTTCATAAGAAAACTCTATATCGTTAAAAACAATATCGTTTTGTGCAGGAGAAACTCCGTCCGTTTTATCGGCTATTACCTCGGCATGAAGAATTTTTCCCAAGCGGTGATAGCTGTCTACGGCAGACACATAATACATATAGTGCGTTTCCATAGCTGCAAAAGGTTTATAAAATTCTTTTGAAATGACTGCGATAATCATAAAGCTGAGCACATCCATGCTTCCACGTAACGCGGCAAGACCTGAATAAATGAAAAGAACAAAATACCCTGCATCGATTAAAAACGAAAAGACCGAAAGCTGTCTTGCCTTAAAACGGGACGCAGCCTTACTTGTTTCTCCGAATTTTTTTGTCTTTTCAAAAAGTTCATTATCCAGACTTTTATTATGCGAAAAACTTTTGAGCACCGGAATACCGCGTACATATTCAACAAATAAACTCACCATATCGGCAAGGGCGGAATTATTGTTATGTTCCGTTTTTTGTGCTCCTTTAATTGTGTAAAAAAGATAGGCAAGCGAAAGCGGAATCGACGCGGCCATAACAAGGGCTGCACTAAGGTCGATAAAACAAAGGCCTATAAATACCGCAAGAGCAATGAGAAAATCACCGAACATCCGCGGCCACATATGACCGACCACCATAGACATATTGTCCACATCTTTATGAAGAATCGTATTTAATTCTCCCAGCCGTTCATTCGTATAAAATCCCAAACTAAACAGCTTTAATTTTACAATCATCCGCTCCCGTATTTGCTGCACCACATCAAAGCCGGCTCCGTGCTTTTTTAAGTCGGCAAGCATATTGCAAAGTCCCTTAAAAACGACCAAGCCTATCAGCATTGCAAAAGCCCCGTAGAGCCCATGCACATCAGTCCCGGCAGCAATCTTAAACAACATCGAAAACACCGTAAGCAACATCCCCACGGAGCTCAATCCGTACAAGGTAAAAAACAGAGAAGAAATACATACATCGATTTTTCCCCGCTTACTCAAAAATGCAAATAATTCTTTATACATAAATACTCCTTTACCCTACTCGCCAGTTGTCTACTTTGTTTTGGGCTTCGACCATTTCTTTATAAAAGGTGCATCGCGAAATCAATTCTTCATGTGTGCCGGAATCCAGTATGCGGCCTTTATCCATAACGATTATTTTGTCCGCGTTTTGTACGGTGTTCAGGTGATGCGCAATCGTGATGACCGTTTTATTTTTTCTTAATTCTTCGATCGCCTCGTTTATGAGTTTTTCGTTTTCGCTGTCAACCGCAGCCATCGCTTCATCTAAAATAAGAATAGGGGCATTTTTAAGAATCATCCGGGCAATGGATATTCTTTGCTTTTCTCCTCCCGAAAGTTTTACGCCCATCTCTCCTACCTTTGTGTTGTAGCCGTGAGGCAGGGCGGAAATAAAATCATGACATCGTGCTTTTTGGGCGGCCTCTATAACTTCCGCTTCCGAAGCGCCCGCCTTACCGATCGCGATATTTTCAAAAATGCTCATATTAAAAAGAATTACTTCCTGCTGAACACTTCCAATAAGAGCGGAAATGCTGTCCGTATCATAGCGTGAAATATCTTTACCCGAAATTGTGAGCACGCCTGAATCAACGTCCCAAAAACCCATGATAAGATTCGCAAGCGTGCTTTTACCGCAGCCGCTCGGCCCGACAAGCGCATTTAAAGTGTTTTCTTTACATTGTACCGTAATATCTTTTAACGCAAAGCCGTCTTTTTCATACTTAAAATGTACGTTTTTGCATTCTATATCTCCCGTTTTCAGTTTTTCGCTGATCTTTTCTTTTGCAAGAGGCGCACAGAGAATCACCGCTATGCTTTTGAGCTTTTCAGTAAACACGATGGAAAAGTGATGGAGCGTTGCGGTTTTACTTATTGCCGACACAAATACCGAAGATAAGATAACGGACAATATAAACTGAGCGGTAGAAATATTGTTATGTAAGAGCAGTATACTTCCTAACGTCATAACCGATACCGCTCCGGCTTCCATAAAAATATCTATAAGCACCATCGGACCCGTAACGGCACCCATACTCTTTTTTACATCTTGCACATAAGAGCGTGCAGAATCCAAAGTCCTACCGCTAAAACACTCTTCTTTTGCAAAGGCCTTTATGACGGCAATATTTTTTACATATTCCATCATATCTTCCCTCATCTGCATTTCTCGTTCAAAATATATTTGGAATTTTTTTTGCATGGTCTTTGCAGATAATTGTTGTACAAGGAACATAAGCGGTACCCCTGTAATCATTATTAATGCGAGCCGGTAATCTATAAAAAGCATTGCAATAAAAACCAGAACAGGAAGAAGAGTTGCCGCCATAATTTCCGGAAGACCGTGCGCCAGATATATTTCAATCTGCTCTACATCGTGTTCAACAATGCTTGTAAGCTCGCCGGTAGTATGCTTTTTAAAAAAGCCTAAATTCAATTTTTTAAGGTGTTCAATTATGGCAAGCCGTAATTCCGTCAATGTACTAAAAGCCCTGTCATGAGCTGTCTTTACGGCAAGATAATTACAACACGCCTTGAGCATAAACGAGATGAAAATACCTACGGCAATCATTTTAAAATATTCTCTTTCCGCTTTTCCCGAAAATAGGCTGCTTATTACCAGTACCAATAAAACCTGCGGTAGTAAGTCAAACACTATTTTAAGCGCAAGCAGCACATTGGACAAAAAGGTTTTACCCGTTACCTGTTTTTTCAATTCTTTTTCAGTCATATCTACTCCTCTCTACATCTATAATGCACATGTATATTTGTTTATCTTTAAAACCGAACAATATTGAATATTTATTCAATATTGACAGATAAAATAAGGAGCGCTTGAACGCTCCTAAAATAAATTCTCTTCTATTCTATTTCTCTTCTATTCTATATTAAAGCGATTCCACGCCGTTAAAATAACACTTATTAAGAACAAAGAGCATATCTTCTGCCCATTTTTCATTTTTATAGTGCCGTGCAATTTCCATAAGTCCCTCAACATAATTATTTGCCAAAATATGAGCAAGCATGGGATCGTGCTTGGTTTTTGAATATCTTTTTAAACCGTCTTTTATATGCTGTTCCAACCGCTTGACCCACATATCTTTTGCATTCTCATGTTTCGTTCCCGAGCTCTTGTCTATTAAAATGATGAGTTTAATTCTGTTTTTTAACAGTTTGGGAAGTTGAGATGCTCCGCCCCGATTAAATCTTTCATAGGGGCTTCCGGCTTCCATCTTTTCCTCATCTTCCATCATCTTAATGATGTTATCCAATACGCCTGCGACTACTTCATCAAATAATCCTTCTTTGTTTTTGAAGTAGGTATAAATAAGCGCAACAGGAATATCAGCCTGTTCTGCAATATCCGTCAGCTTTGCACTTCTGTAATCTTGTTCATAAAATACTTTTTCCGCAGCCGTCAGAATTCTATCTTTGACTTCTTCTTTTAATACCTGCATACCGCCCGCACGCTCAAAACGTTCTCCTTTCTATTCTATCAATACTGAATTATAATTTAATAATAAATCTTTATTCAATATTTATCAATATGATTGACACAAAAATAAACGATGTTACAAAAATTCGATTTTCTTATCCTTCCAAAGTTTTTTTCAGTTTTTCAGGCTTTTCCAAACTTTGTATCAGGGTAAAAGGTGTTGACGCGTACGACGATTTTTGCAAACGTGAAGAGGCGGCTAAAAGCAGAGAGCCTTGAATTGCCGCATTGAGCGGTTCGTACTTTTGCGCGAGGAAGGCGCACACCAATCCTGCAAGCACATCGCCGCTTCCGCCCTTTGCAAGACAGGGCATACCGAAGGTATTGATGTACAACTCGGCTTTTCCGCCTTTCTGTTTGCCGCCCTTTTTGGGGCAATAGCCGATTGTCATATTTGCACCTTTAAGGAGCAGTACCGCGCCGGGATAGGCCGAACAAAAATCCTTTACCAGTTCCAAGCGGTTTTCGGCGATTTGCCCGATCGAAACGGATCCCAAACCGCACAGCAAAAGCAATGACTGAAACTCTTTCGGGTGTGGCGTCAGTACCAAACCCGAAGGGCGCGCTTTAAGCAAATGCTTTATGTCGGCGTGATAAAAAAGGTCGGCGTCCAAAACGCACGCGAGCTTGCGTTTTTCGTTCAGTACAGCGAAAAGTTCGGCGGCACGCTCCGCGGCTCCTTGGGCATCATTCCGTCCGAAGCCCATGCCCGCGGCAACGGCACTCGCTTTTTCCGGCAAAACGGAACTTTGCATGAGGTAGGGAGGAATCGTGTACGGCGGCAGTGCGTTTTGCCCCGCTTTCACTGCAGGCGCCGATTGCCCGGCGACAGGTACGAGGCTTACCAAGCCCGCCCCGCAGCGGAAGGCGGCGCATGCGGCGATTATTCCCGCGCCCGGTTTTTCCCCCGTATACACGGCCGCATGCCCGAAGTCGCCCTTATGCACGGAAGGAAGAAAGCGCTCCGGGAGCCTCATGTCCGACGCTTCAAGCAAAAACGCCGCCGGTATTTCAGACCCAAAAGCTGCCGGCGCTACCGGCTCTGCCGCAGCGGAAATTTGCGCGGGCTCCGCAACTTCGGCGTTTTTCCCCGATTTTTCGCCGCTTTCAAAAAGGGAAGAGGGAATACCCAGCGGCGCGGTTATGATTTTTCCCGTATGATTTTTTGCAAAGTCGCTGAACAGCGCTGTTTTAAGCGCGCCCATGCACACGGTTATGTCGGCGCAAAAGGCTGTTGTACCGCAGCCTTTTGAATCTATACCGCTCGGAACATCGCAGGCGATTTTAAAACAATCGGCCTTGTTGAGAGCGGCAATAAGTTTTTCGATTTTATCGCTTAAGGGTCCGTGAAAGCCGCTTCCGAAAATACAATCGACGATAATGTGGCGGCCTTTTATAAAATCCGTGCGCGAAAAATTGCGGATAACCGGAACGCCTGCCGAGCGCGCACGTTCGGCTTGCCTCATGCACGCTTGCGATTTGGGCGGAAAAACTTCAAGCACCGCAACCGAACAGGAAAAGCCCGCACCCGTGCGGCCGTTCAGCCTGCGCGCAAGGGCCCAGCCGTCGCCGCCGTTATCGCCCCCGCCTGCGGCGACAAGCACCCGGCATTCTTTATCATAGCGGTCGTTTTTTTGTAAAGCGCAAATAATCTCTGCTTCGAGGGCACAAGCGGCATTTTCCATTAAAATATCTTCGGTTAAACCGAACCGGCTTACGGCGGCGCGGTCAAGAACCCGCGTATCGGTATATACGTTTTGCACAGCTCAGTCCTCCCCTGCTTTCGTTAATCTTGTATAAAATCAAACCCCGGTTTATACCCTTGCAGCGTGACGGAAACGGGCGTTGAAGGGGGTACTTCTATGCCGATTATAAGATAGGGAGTTGTAAAAGCCTGCGTTACTATTTGACCGGGCTCCGGAGCGGTTATTAAGAACACGGTTTCCAAGCCGTCTTGTGTATAGATCGCGGAATAAAGTTTGATGCCGTAGCCGCCGGTATTAAAGGGCCCCGCGCGCACTGCGATTACTTTTTTCCGCTTAAAATCGATTTTCGGTGCCGGCGGGGACGAATGTCCGTGCAAAAGCGCATACAGTCTGTCCAAATCGGCTTGGTTTTCGATCACCGCAGGGGCAAATTCCCTGCCGTAGCTTCCTTTTTCAAGAATTTCATACGCGACTTCTATGCGCCCGGCTTGCTCTTGATGCTCTTGAGCGGAATACACAGCGACGCCATTTGCAGCTTGCCGTGCCACCGTTTGCGGCGCAAGAGTTGCCGCCGATACGATGGGCGCATTGTCGGCAGCCGCTGATTTTTCGGGCGCCGCTTTACATGTACAAAGGGTAAAAATAGATAAAAAAATACAAATATCTAAAAAAATGCGCCCTTTCATTCCGTTACAAAGTAACATATGTCGCCTTTTTAATCAAGGTTCATTAATTCGATGTATATAAAAAAAGGCTGTCGCAAAAGGTCGCCGTTTGACTTCCTTTTTTGACAGCCCGTTGGCCTATCGATATTCAGCCTGAGCGGAATCGGTTAAAAATCCCGGTCGGCCAAATATTTGTATTCTTTCCACTGACGTTTGGCATGAGCAATCGCTTTATCCAACAGCATCGACGCACGGTCGGGGTTCGCCAGCTTTAAGCTCTTAAAGCGCACTTCCTTGTACATAAAGTTCGCAAGGTCGTAGTCCGGTTCTTTGCTGTCGAGCTGGAAGGGGTTTTTGCCCTGCTCGGCAAGCCGCGGATCGTAGCGGTACAGAGGCCATAAGCCGCTGGAAACGACTTCTTTTTGATTCGTCAGCGTTGCGCTCATGTTGATACCGTGGTTGATACAGGGGCTGTACGCAATGACGATCGAAGGCCCGTTGTACGATTCCGCTTCGCGGAGCGCTTTGATTGTCTGGTTCATATTTGAACCCAAAGCGACGTGGGCGACGTACACATAGCCGTAGCTCATTGCAATCATGCCCAAGTCTTTTTTGCTGTTCACCTTACCGGACGCGGCGAATTTGGCTACCGCGCCGATAGGAGTCGCCTTGGACATTTGACCGCCGGTATTCGAGTATACTTCCGTATCGAGTACCAAAATATTGATGTTACGTCCGGAAGCGATCGTGTGATCCAAACCGCCGAAGCCGATATCGTATGCCCAGCCGTCTCCGCCGATAATCCAGTGAGAACGCTTGAGAAGATGATCGGTAAGCGAAAGAAGTTCCTGCGCGGCAGGCTCCTTTGACGAAGCGAGTTCTTTTTTAAGCGCATCGATGTCGGCGCGCTGCTGCACAATCGCGGCATCGTCGCCCTGAGCGTTTGCAAGAATCTCTTCGATAAGGTTCGCGGCGATTCCTTTTTCTTTAACAGAAGAAGCAACTTCGCGCGCATATTCGCTCAGTTTATCGCCGGTTAAGCACATACCCATACCGAATTCCGCCGCGTCTTCAAACAGCGAGTTCGACCATGCAGGGCCGCGACCCGAAGCGTCTTTTGCATAGGGCGTAGACGGCAGGTTTCCTCCGTAGATGGAAGAACAGCCGGTGGCGTTCGCTATAACGGCACGGTCACCGAACATTTGGCTTATCAGGCGGATATACGCCGTTTCGCCGCAACCCGCACAAGCTCCGCTGAACTCGAACAGCGGGCGCTTAAAGGCCAAGCCCTTCGCCGTCGACAAATTCAGCGAGGCGGGATCCGCATCCGGCAGCGTCATAAAATATTCCCAATTTTTCGCTTCGGCTTCGCGGATTTCGGGCGTATAGTGCACCATGTTGATTGCGCGCTTGGTTTCATCCGTTTTGCTCTTAACGGGGCAGGCCGTAACGCATACGCCGCAGCCCGTGCAGTCTTCGGTCGAAACCTGTAACACAACCTTTTTGCCGTCTTCGGGTTTCGGTTTGACGGCGGCGGTTTTAAACGCTTTCGGAGCCGCAGCTGCCTGAGCGTCGGTAATCACCTTCATGCGGATAACGGCATGGGGACATACGAGCGCGCACTGTCCGCACTGAATACAAATGGAAGGATCCCATTCGGGTACCTTTTCGGCAATGGCGCGTTTTTCAAACTGAGTCGTCGCCGTCGGGAAGGTACCGTCGGCGGGCAGTTTGCTTACCGGCAGTTTGTCGCCCTGCTGAACGGCCATAACGCCCAAAACGTCCCGTACAAAAGGATCGGAAGAATCGGCCATCGCCGGCTTCATGTGAATATCGCCTTCGGTGTGTGCCGGATAATCCACTTTTTCGACGGCGGCCAAAGCCATGTCGATGGTTGCGATGTTCTTTTGAACGACGTCGGCGCCTTTTTTACCGTAGGATTTTTCGATGAATTTTTTCATATAATCTACGGCTTCGGCTTCGGGCAAAACGCCCGAAATCTTAAAATACGCGGCTTGCATGACGACGTTTATGCGTGTGCCCATTCCGGCTTTTTCCGCAATCTTAAACGCGTCGATAACGTAAAAGTTCATCTTTTTGTCGAGAATGGCTTGCTGCTGCTCGACGGGAATGTGCGCCCATACGGTTTTCGCATCGTAGGGACTGTTCAGCAAAAAGGATGCGCCTTTTTTCGCCGTTTCGAGCATGTGATATGTTTCCATATAGGTGAACTTATGACAAGCGATAAAGTCGGCGCTCGTAATCAAATACGGGCGGCGGATGGCTTTTTTACCGAAACGCAAGTGCGATACGGTAAACCCGCCGGACTTTTTGGAGTCGTACGAAAAATACGCTTGAGCGTTGAGTTCGGGGCGGGCGTCTCCGATGATTTTAATCGAGTTTTTGTTCGCGCCGACCGTACCGTCGGAACCCAAACCGTAGAACATGGCTTCGTTCGTGCCTTCTTCTTCAAGCGTCCACGAAGCGTCGTACGGAAGGCTTTTGCCCAAAACGTCGTCGTTGATGCCGACGACAAAGTGGTTTTGTTTTTTGCCGTCGAGATTTTCGAATACGCCTTTTACCATTGCGGGCGTAAATTCTTTCGAGCCCAAACCGTAGCGGCCGCCGACGACGGTATCGATTTTGCGTCCGAGTTCGGCAAGAGCGGTTTGTACGTCTTCATACAAGGGTTCGCCCAAAGAACCGGGTTCTTTTGTGCGGTCGAGTACGGCTAAAGCCTTAACGGAAGAAGGAATCGCTTTTACAAAGGCGGCGGCGTCGAAGGGGCGGTACAGCCTGACTTTGAGTACGCCGGTTTTGGCGCCTTTTGCGTTCAGCGCTTCAACCGTTTCTTCAACCGTTTCGGCACCGGAGCCCATTAAAATGATAACCTTATCGGCATCGCTCGCACCGAAGTAATCGAACAGGTGATAGTGTCTGCCGGTTAATTGCGCAAACTCGTCCATCGTTTTTTGTACGATGCCGGGCACGGCTTCATAGTATTTGTTTACGGCTTCGCGGCTTTGGAAGTATGTGTCCGGGTTTTGCGCCGTTCCGCGCACGACGGGATTTTCGGGCGACAAGCCGCGCTTGCGGTGAGCGCGCACGAGTTCGTCGTCAATCATTTTATGCATAACGTCGAACGAAACTTCTTCGATCTTTTGAATTTCGTGCGAAGTGCGGAATCCGTCAAAAAAGTGTATAAACGGCACGCGCGTTTTAAGCGTCGACGAATGCGCTATAACGGCCAAATCCATAACTTCCTGAACGCTGTTCGACGCCATCATTGCCCAGCCGGTTTGGCGACACGCCATTACGTCCTGATGGTCGCCGAAAATCGACAAAGCGCTCGTTGCGAGTGCACGGGCGGCAACGTGGAAAACGGTACTCGTCAATTCTCCCGCGATTTTATACATATTCGGAATCATCAGCAAAAGACCCTGTGATGCCGTAAAAGTCGTACTCAATGCACCGGTCGTTAAAGCGCCGTGCACGGCACCCGCCGCACCGGCTTCCGACTGCATTTCCACAACGTCGGGAACCGTGCCCCAAATATTCTTTTTCCCTTTCGCCGAGTATTCGTCCGCAACTTCACCCATAGGGCTTGAAGGCGTAATAGGGTAAATAGAGATTACTTCGCTCAACGCGTGAGCCACGTGACCGGCGGCCGTATTACCGTCAATCATAACCATGTTTTTTTCTGCCATAATACCGTCCTTTAAAAGAATGTGTGAATAAACCGATTATTTTGTATATATAGTACCTCTATACGCAAGTTTTTGCAAGCGCCTCTTTACAACAGCGGCGCGCTTTTCATATAATCGCCGTATGAAATTCAAACAAAAAATGACGGCCGCAGCCGCGGTTTTGCTTTGCTGCTGCGTTGTTTTTTCCGCGGCCGAAACACCGAAAACGCGTCCCTCCGTCGCCCTCGTATTGGCAGGCGGCGGCGCGCGCGGCTTTGTACATATCCCTTTTTTGGAACTTATCGACGAATTGGGCATTCCGATCGATATGATAGTCGGAACGAGCGCCGGAGCGATCATCGGCGGTTTATACTGCGCAGGCTATACGCCGCAGGAAATTAAGGACTCGGTACTGTACTTGGACTGGGTCGACATCTTCCGCAACGACAACTTTTCGCCGTTTGAACATGCGCTGAACGAACACGGTTTGCCGGCAAATCCGATTGCGCTGAAACTCGGCGCCAATTTGTCCCTGAATTTGGGAAAGGGCTTGCTGACCGGCCAAAAAGCATACGAACAATTAAAATCGCTTACCATCAAAATTCCTTCATATATCGACTTTGACAGTCTGAGCGTTCCGTTCCGGGCGGCGGCAACCGATTTACTGACCGGCAAATTGGCGATCTTCGAGCAGGGCGATTTGGCCGAAGCGATGCGGGCAAGCATGAGCATTCCCGGCTTATTTGAACCCTTTCCCGTTGACGGGCGGTATTATATCGACGGAAGTGCAAGCGACAATCTGCCCATACGGACGGCAAAAGAACTCGGCTTCGATATCATCATTGCCGTGGAAATTTCGAACCCGCTCAGAACGAATGCCGACGATTTCGACTCCAGCCCTTTAAAAGTACTCGAACAAATGGTGTCGATGCAGCAGGCAATTAAGGGAAAAGAAGATTACGCAATGACCGACTTGGTTATGTTTCCCGATATCCGCGATTTTTCGACGATAGATTATTTGCGTGCCGAAGACATTTACAAACGCGGCAAGGTTGAAGCCGAACGTTACCGCGGCAGTTTAATCGAATTGAAAAAAAAGATTTTTCCCCTGCAAGATGCCGCGCCTTCATCGCTTACCGAAAAAAATCCGCCGGAGGAAAATCCGCAAAGCGCTCAAAACGGCAAAATCGACGGTTTCAGATTTATCGAAACACAAGAAACCGTTTCCCTGCACAAGGGAACCTACGCCGGACTTCCCTACGCGCGCCCGTCCGAATTGATTTTAAAAGGCTGCAAAGATTCCGACAAACATTATTTCGAGCGGATTTTTGCGGCTGCGGCCGACAAGCCGTTTACCGAACAGGTTCTCGTAAACCTGACGGACGCGGCAATGAATACGGGCAATTATACTTCGGCGGTTTCCCGCATCGATGCGCGCGGCGACAAAAACATTCTTGAGCTTTCGCTGCAAAAAAAGCCCGAAGAAAACGGCTTGATTTTGCAAAGCTTAACCTTTGCCGGAACCGCAAGCTCGGCATCTTCGGGCGCTCTAACCCTATCGACCGCCGCGCAGTTCAGGGGCTTGGGCGGAACCGGTTCGGTTATTTCGCTGCGCGTTTCCTATGTCAACAATACCGCCTTCGATTTTCTGTTTTTTCAGCCGCTCGGGCCGAAGGTTTTTTTCCAAACAAAGGCGTCCGTTTCCCATGAGCCCGATTTTTTTTCGAGCAACTTCGACTTTCATGCCGTAAACGGAAGTTTAATCAGGCGCGCATCTTTAAAAGCGGGCGCGGGCATTTTATTCAATCCGTATCATACGCTCGTAAACGAAGGCGCCCTGCGCTGGCTGGACACGCGTCAGGCGATTCCCTACGACACCGCATGGCCCTTTGCGCCCTACGATAAAAATCTGTACGATTTTACCGCCGATATTTCTTCCCTATACACTTTCAGCAATCTTAATTTCCGTTCGTTTCCGACAAAGGGATTTTTTTCATCGACGGAAGCGCAAGCCGTTTTCCCCCTGGGGCAGCGCTACGACGTACGTATATTCGACCGCATTAAAA
The DNA here is from genome assembly GCF_000413055.1 of Treponema maltophilum ATCC 51939. NCBI lineage: Bacteria > Pseudomonadati > Spirochaetota > Spirochaetia > Treponematales > Treponemataceae > Treponema > Treponema maltophilum. Next base: position 2,136,839 of record NZ_KE332518.1, read on the forward strand.
CCGATTTTACGGCGGCACTTCCCGTTTCACAGCACCTTACGGTTTTATGCAGCTTGTTTGCGGGAAGCTGCCTATCCGAACAGCTAAAAAAGGCGCCGTCGCTTATTCCCGTATACGGCTTTAACCTGAAAGAACGTCTGTTTTTTCCGCACGTTACCGCCGCCCGCAAATACGGCATACACAAAGCGGCGGCCTCTTTGGCTTTGCAGATTCAGCCGTGGCAGCAGCTCACCATTTTGGGAGGGCAGCTGTTCTTTTCACTCACCGGTTCGGTCGGCGACGTATGGCCCGACTTTGCCTCTTTTGCACAAAGCCCCGATTTAACGTGGAGGGTTTCGGCCGGAACGGGCGTCCGCATAAAAGGACTTTTTTCGGTGCGCCTGTGCGCCGGCGCGGGAAGCTCGGACGGCAAAATATCGCCGTTTGCATCCTGCGATTACGGAATCGCTTTATACTGATAAGTATCTTTTGCTGCCGGCCGCTTTGAGCGTGTTGTGCAAAAGCATGGCAATGGTCATCGGGCCGACGCCCTTGGGAACGGGCGTAATAAAGCCCGCGATTTCCCGAGCCGCTTCAAAGTCCACATCGCCGGCTAAACGGAAACCGCTTTTTTTCGTATGATCGGGAATGCGGTTTACGCCCACGTCTATAACGGCAGCCCCCGGCTTTATCATGCCGGCGCCGATTGCGTTCGGTCCGCCCATCGCCGCTACGAGGATGTCGGCGCTGCGCGTAAAGGATGCAAGATTTTTCGTACCGGTATGACACAGCGTTACGGTCGCATTCGCCGGTTTGCGCGCCAAAAGCAGTGCAAGCGGTTTACCGACGATGTTTGAACGGCCGACAATCACGGCGTGCGCCCCGTCGGTTTCGATGCGCATTTCGTTCAGCAATTCGATAATCCCCAACGGCGTGCAGGGAACAAAGCCGTCTTCGCCTATAAGCAGCTTGCCGGCGTTTACCGGATGAAAGCCGTCAACGTCTTTTTCGGGGACAATCGCGGCGATTACTTTTTGTTCATCGATATGTGAAGGCAGGGGCAGCTGCACCAAAATGCCGTGCACCGAAGGGTCGCGGTTCAAATCGCCGATATGAGCAAGCAGGCGTTCTTCGCTTACATCGCAGGGTAGATTGACCGAACGATCGGCCATGGCGGCTTCGCCAAGCGCTTTTTTTTTCGCGGCAACGTAGGAAACGCTTGCGGGATTTTCGCCGACAAGGACAACCGCAAGGCAGGGTTCAACGCCCTTTTGTTTTAACAGCGCGGCTTTTTCGGCGGCTCGTTGCCGCAGTTTTTGTGCGATCGAAAATCCGTCTATGATAACTGCGCTCATGTAACTGTCTCCCCGTAAATTCTGTTTATATAATGGACATAAAGCCGTAAAAAAGGTTATAATCCTACTATAATTATTTTGCGCCCTTATTTCCAGTCTTAATTTTTGATGGAGTACCATGAAACGTTTATTTGTATTATGCGCAGCGCTTTTGTTCTGTTTTTTCGCTGCGGGTACGTCGAGTGCCTTTGCCCAAACGGAACCGTCCGGCAGTCCGGACGCAAACGCCGAAGAGCCGTCTTCCGAAAATAAAACCGAAGAAGATTCCGCCGACATTCAAAGCGATGTCGTATACAAAATGAATCAGCCGGGCGATCAGTTCATTATTTTGAAATTGAATGTCGATATTCCCTACGTTCCCTTCGGCAAATTGCTGGTCGGGGGTTCGGGAACGCTGGGCTACCAGCGCTTTATCGTAAGCGGGTTAACGCTCGGCGGCGACGTGAGCTTCGGCTATTCGCAGACAATCGGTAAAAACGTGTTTTATTTTGTGCCTATTTTGTTCCGTGCGGGCTGGCAGTTTTCGGCGGGCAAATTCGAGTTTCCGCTGTCGATCGGCATCGGAGGCGCGTTCGAAAACTACCTTAACAGCAGCTATTTCGGTCTTGCCCTGCATCCGGATGCGGCGGCTTTTTTCCGTTACGACAGCTCATGGTCGTTCGGTTTACATGCGGGACTGTACATTTTGCCCCAGTGGTATAAAAATGCGCAACAAAACAGAACGGGCATTATTCAGGATATAGGACTTACCGTCCGCTATCATTTTTAATTCGGGGATTTTTATGCATAAAAGAATGTACGGACTGTTCGCTCTTTCGGCCGCGATCATATTGGCATCGTGTTCGCAGCTACCCATATTTTGGGCGATAGAGCAGGAAATAAAACTTGCCGAGCCTGCGATAAAAGGCAATGTATATTCGGTTGTCCGCTGCGGTAATGATCTGTACGCGGCAAACGGCAACGTATACAAAAAACCGCTTAAAAGTGTGCGCGGCTGGAAAAAAATATCGGCGCCCCCGAACGGTGCGGAATACCTTGCCTCGTCAAACACCCATGTCTACGCACTGAGCGCTCATGAAAACAATTGTCAAGTCTACGCTTTTGACGGCAATACATGGCAGGAAGTAAGCGGCACAAGCGGCAAAGCGAATGAAGTTGTCATTTTCGATAACGGAGTGATCGGTTCCGCCGGACGCAATGCATATGTACGCGTGGGCGGGAAAGTCTTTTTGCTCGGTGCAGCATCATTGAGTACCGAAAAAACCGGCACCAACGGTGCAGATGCAAAAACCGTCGCAGCAGCAGCCGGCAGTTCAGGCGACTATTTTTCGGACAAGAGAGCTTTTTGTTCGGACGATTCAGGTTCAAATCTGTATAGTGTCGCCGACGACGGTAAAACAATTAAGCACGGTGCGACTTTTGCTGCCTTGACAAACACTTCCGTACAGACTTCCGAAACTATTACCTGTCTTGTATATATGTTTGACGGTACAGATCCATATCTTATTGCCGGCACAAAAAAAGGCTTGGAAAAAATCGTACTGAGTAGCGGGATTCCTCAAAGCGCGGGCATTCTCGGAAGCAATGCGGAAGCAGCATTCGGCGAAAGCGAAATCTTTTGTGTCGCCTTCTTCCGTGACGGCCCCAACTATGCAATTTATACGGGGACAGGAAAAGCTTCCGCAAGCAAACACAACGCGCTGTGGGCATATTATCCTTCGCGCGGCAACTGGAACTACGAATAAGCGGCGGTTATGGATTTGTTCGACGCGGCTGCTTCAGGCGCCGAAAGGGAAAGCCCTCTTGCAGCCCGTATGCGGCCGCGCACGCTCGACGAATACATCGGACAGGACCACATCGTGGGCAAGGGCAGGCTTTTGCGGCGCGCGATTGCAGCCGACCGTTTAAGTTCCGTTATTTTTTACGGGCCGCCGGGCACCGGAAAAACAACCCTCGCCCGCGTTATCGCCAATCATACAAAAAGCAATTTCGTTACGCTTAACGCCGTTCTTACCGGCGTGCAGCACATCCGCGACGCAATCGCTCATGCCGACGAGCAGCGCAAACTCTACGACAGGCGCACCATTTTGTTTGTTGACGAAGTTCATCGCTGGAATAAAAGTCAGCAAGACGCTTTGCTGCCCTGGGTCGAAAACGGCACGATTATCCTGGTCGGCGCCACAACCGAAAATCCTTTTTTTGAAGTGAACAAAGCCCTCGTAAGCAGAAGCCGCGTTTTCCAACTGTTCCCGCTCACCGAAGAAGACCTTGCGCGCGCGGCGCAAGCCGCATTAAGCGACAAAGAGCGCGGCTACGGAAAATGGAAGGTCGAATTCGAAGACGGCGCCTTGGAACACCTTATCGGTACGGCAAACGGCGATGCGCGAAGCCTTTTAAACGCGCTGGAACTCGCCGTCGAAACGACCCCGGAACGCTGGGCGCCGCAGGAAAATCCCTGCGTTCCGCCGGAAGGAAGCCGTATTTACATAAGCCGCGAAACGGCCGAAGAAAGCATTCAAAAAAAAGTTGTCCTCTACGACCGCGACGGCGACTATCACTACGATATTATCAGCGCCTTTATAAAAAGCCTTCGCGGTCGCGACCCGGATGCGGCTATGTATTGGATGGCGCGCATGCTCGCAGCGGGAGAAGACCCGCACTTTATATTCCGGCGCATGCTTATTTCCGCCTGCGAAGATACGGGACTTGCCGACCCTCATGCGCTCGGCATCGTCGAAAGCTGCGCCGCAGCCTTTGACCGCATCGGGCTTCCCGAAGGGCGTTTTATGCTTACGCAAGCCGCCCTTTATTTGGCAACCTGCCCCAAATCGAACAGCACGCTGTGTTTTTTCGACGCACTCAAATCGGTCGCCGAAGAAGATGCCGAAGTACCGAATCACTTAAAAGATGCGAGCCGCGATGCCGAAGAACTCGGACACGGCAAGGGTTACCTGTACCCGCACGCATACAAAGACCACTGGACGGCTCAGCAGTATTTACCCGACAATTTATCGGGCCGAGTATTTTATAATCCGAGCGGGCAAGGCTACGAAAAATCCATCCGCGACGAAGTGCTGGGCAGGCGCGAATTGCAAATCGCGGCGATGCTCGAAAACGCCGAACAAACCGACGAAGCGCTTTTTTGGCAGCAGCGCACCGAATCGGATAAAACGAATACGCTGCGTTCAGTCCGCGACCTTTTGACGGCAAAAGCCGGCCTTTCGGCAAACAGCCGCAGCCTTGTCGTCGGCGCCGACGATGCGCTTTTGGTGTGGGAGCTGAACCGCAAAACACCGGACGGATTTACCGTCGGCTTATGCCGCAGCGAACAGGGCATGCAGGTGTTGTCGCAGTATACGGCGACCCTCGAAGACATGCACCGCCCCGCAATCGTCCTCATGCCCTCCCTTATGAGTAAATCGGAATCTTTGTCCCGAGCGCTCAAGCAAAAGGTCTTTGAAGACACGTTGTTTGACCGCATCTTTTACCGCAATCCCGTCGCGTCTTTCGCCGATATAGAAGAACTGAAAAAAGAGCTTGCGGTTTTGCGGCCGCTTGCGGCAAAAGGCGCGCGCATTCTCATCGCGCAAAAAATTCCCCGCGCGGCGCAGCGTCTTTCATCGCTTTTGCAAAACCTGTATGCGCACGACAAAAAAAATGCGGCGCTCATCGCATCGATTGAAAAAACCGAAAACGAATTTTACGCCGACCGCTCAAATCCCCTTTTTTCGTGGGACGGGCAAACAATCAAACAGGCGCTTGAAAACGCGGACACAAACGGCGGCAGTGCCGGAAGCATGGCGTCCGGTGCGGATTTTTCCCTCACGTTGACCGTTCACGATTTTTGCGAAAAACGAAAAATAAGTCCGCAAGAAATTGCGCGCTGGTTCGACGAAAAAAATTCGGCCTACGGGAAATTCCTTGCCGAAAAAACCGAAAGCGAAACCGTGCAGGCTTTCCGCACGCTGTTCGAACAAACGGCGGAACGGTACACATTCGATTGGTACTCGTCGGTTGCTTTTTTTACTTTAACGTGCTAAAGTGATTCCGAAAGGACGGAGTTGAATTATGAATTTTATTTTTTTAGGCCCGCCGGGTGCAGGCAAAGGCACGTTGGCCGCAGCCGTTTCGGCTTTATACGGCATTCCCCACATTTCAACGGGAGAAATTTTCCGCGCGGCTATAAAGGCTCAAACGCCGCTGGGCAAAAAAGTAAAAGCGATTATCGATTCGGGCGCTTTGGTCGGCGACGATATAACCGTGGAACTCATACGGGACAGATTGGCGCAAAGCGATGCGAAAAACGGCTTTATTTTGGACGGTTTCCCGCGCACAATCAATCAGGCCGAACAGCTTGAAAAAATCGCAAAAATAGACTGCGCCGTCAATTTCGACATAAACGACGAAGCCGTCGTCGAACGCCTTTCGGGGCGGCGCGTATGCCGCAAATGCTCGCACAATTTTCACGTCGTATTTATGCCGCCCGAAAAGGAAAATACGTGTACGCACTGCGGCGGCGAACTGTACATACGCGACGACGACAAACCCGAATCGATTAAACGCAGGCTTGAAGTCTACCGCGCGCAAACCGCACCGCTTATAGATTTTTACCGTTCAAAAAATCTTTTAAAAGCCATCGACGCAAAACCGGCAACCGATATTATTTTGGCCGATTTTAAAAAGAATTTCCCCGTATAAAACGCCGGCCGATTCGAAGAGGTTCGTATGGACATGCCCCGCTCAAGCGGAATTTTATTGCACCCCTCGTCGCTGCCCGGATCCGAGGGCATCGGCACTTTGGGAAAACAAGCGTTCCGTTTTATCGACTGGCTCGAAAGCGCCGGCCAAACGCTCTGGCAAATTCTGCCGCTCGGGCCTACCGGCTACGGCAATTCTCCGTACGCTTCTTTTTCAACCTTTGCGGGAAACCCGCTGCTCATCGATACCGAAACCCTCGTTCGGGAAGGTTTACTCGAACAAAGCGAAATTCGGCCGGCCGAAAAATCCGCTCCCGCTTCGGCCGACGAGCCGGTTCAAAGCGATGAGGCGGCGCATACCGACAGAATCGATTTCGGCTCCCTCGTAAAAGAAAAAATTCCCCTTTTGCAAAAAGCGGCCGAACGTTTTTTGGACTCGCTCGCTCAAAACAATCCGGCAAAGGCCGATTCGCGCCGGGCGGACTCTTACGCCGAATTCAAAAAAAAGCACAAGTTTTGGCTCGACGATTACGCGCTTTTTATGAGCATAAAAGAATTGTATGATAAAAAAGCGCAGGAAGAAAAGCTTGACGGCAGATTGTGGAACAACTATTGGCCGCGTTCTCTTGCCCTGCGCGAAGAAGACGGCTTGGCACAGTGGAAACGCCGGAATAAAAAAAGTATCGAAATTCAAAAAGCCGTTCAGTTTTTTTTCTTCGAGCAATGGATGCGCTTAAAAGCGTACGCGAACGCCAAAGGCATTTCGATAATCGGCGATATTCCCATTTTCGTCGCGCTCGATTCGGCGGACGTGTGGGCGCACAAAAACCTTTTTCAGCTTAACGCGCGCGCCCTTCCCAAAGCGGTTGCGGGCGTTCCCCCCGACTACTTCAGCGAAACGGGGCAGCTCTGGGGCAATCCCCTGTACGATTGGAAGGCAATGAAAAAGGACGATTACGCGTGGTGGGTGCAGCGTATACGCCATAGCCTGACGCTTGTGGACTATGTGCGCATAGACCATTTCCGCGGTTTTGAAGCTTACTGGGCGGTTCCTTTCGGCGAAAAAACGGCCGTAAACGGCACATGGCTCGCAGGACCGCGTTCGGCATTTTTTTCCGCAATCGAAAAAAAACTGGGCAAGGTCAATCTTATCGCCGAAGACTTGGGAGTCATTACCGACGGCGTGCGCAGTTTGTTAAACGAATTCGGTTTTCCGGGAATGAAGGTTTTGCAGTTCGCCTTTGATGCAAACGAAGCCGGCCGTGCAGGCTGCACCAATCCGTTTTTACCGCACATGTACGACAAACACTGTATCGTGTATACGGGGACGCACGACAACGATACGACGCAGGGCTGGCTGAACCGCGCATCCGAACATGAGCGCGCTTTTGTAAGCGGCTACTTAAGCCGTGCCGTTCCCGGCGTGCAGCTTAAAGACGAACAACTTTGCAGCGCCCTCATAAGCGCCGCGTTTTTTTCCGTCGCCGCCTTCGCCGTCATTCCCATGCAGGACTTATTCGCCCTGGGCTCCGAAGCGCGCATGAACATGCCCTCAACCTCCGGCGAAACGAATTGGGCATGGCGTATGAACGCCGATTTTTTCGACGGCGAAAAAGCTCGATACCTCAAACACCTCTCCCGCCTTTCGGGACGGAACGTTAAAGAAAAACGGAATTAAAACAATTCGCGCCTCCGGCTGATTCAATACGATTCAATTTGACTTGCCCGACTTTATTTGCTATACTTGTATAACAAATAAAAACGCGGAGACTTATTATGCTGGCATTAAGATTAAAACCCGAATTGGAAAAGCGCCTGACAACGCTTGCGGAAAAAACCGGCAGAACAAAAACGTTTTACGCCGTAAAAGCAATAGAACAGCAATTGGACGACATGGAAGACTATTATCTTGCCGAACAAGCCTACAATGAATGGGTTGCCGAAGGCAAAAAGACGTATTCGCTCGACGAGGTTTTCAGCTGAATGTTTACGGTGAGCCTCGCTCCGAAAGCAAAAAAACAGATTTCAAAGCTCAAAGAAACGGAACGAAAGGCTATAGAAACATACCTTAGAGAAAAAGTTGCACAGGCAAAAGATAAAAAAGGCCTCTATGATATAGGCGGTACCGAATTGGTCGGAAATCTGAAAGGTCTTTGGCGATTTAAAAATAACGAATTTCGAAAATACAGAATCATCGGCTATTTGGAAAATAAAGAATTGATAATAACGGTTTTGGCCGTAGAAAGCTGCTCGGATGTTTATAAAAACAAAGAAAACCTCGCAAAAAAATACGAAAGATGACTTCTGAATAACGTAAACCGTTTACGGGAAAAGGCGCGGACACGGTTTAACAAGGCCGCTAAAACAGCGCGGCCTCGTTAAACGCCGAGTTTCGGAGTGAGGCTCGCACACCAATGCGGCATTTTCAAAAGTTGATACTTCCTGCAATGCCGCATTTTAAGGAAGGTTTAAAAGCACCGCTCAAATGGCGCGGCGCTTTTAACTTCGAGTTTCCTCTCGAAAACTCGCGGATATACGTGTGCGCTTACGCGCACGAATTGTCCGGCTCCTAAATCTGAAGATTTACTCGCCGGACAATTTTAAGGAAGATTTATCTTCAGTTATTCAATTCGTAAATATTGATAGACTGTACGTTCGGCGTTCTTCCGTCCGCAGAGGCGGGAATCTTTATGGTGCCTGCACGGATTTCATCCAAAATCTTATCGCGGCCTTCAACGTCGGTATCGAAGCCTATAATCTTCCAGTTGTTATTCACTTTGGGACTGATGACGCCTTTGTCCACATCTTTAACGTATTTTCCGATTAAGGCACGAATGCGCCCGGCATCCTGCATCGTTTCATACGAATCATAGTACACGTCCTGCGGGGTCGCAAGTTTTAAACTTTGGAGCGTACCGAAACGGTAGTTGTTTACGGCAAGTTTGTAGACTTTTTTCGGGTCGATGCTCTGCCCTTTTATTTTGACGTTTTTGATTCTGTTGCCGGCTTCCTGCGAAATGTCGATATCGTAGTCTATGCCTTCGAACATATCATAGTTGTAGCTGCGCACATTCGGGTTAAACGAAATCGTTACGTCGCCTTTTTTCGCCGTATTGTAATACGATGCCGACCATTCCATATATTTTAAAAGATTTTCGCCGGTCATATTAACACCCATAAGCGTGTTCGAATATTTATAGATAAAGGCGACGTCCTTTTTCTTAAAGTCGCCTTTTTTCAAATTCATATCCGAACGGAAAGCCGCCGCCGAAGATATGTCGGCTTTGGTGTAATACAGCTGAACGTTGTTGATTAAATCGATGAGGGCCGAATCTTCCAGCTGAATCGTAGGCATGGTCGTAACTTTTTCTTCGCCGGTAATATAGTCCACGCGCGGAACAAAGTCTTCGGTAACCTTTCCGACAATTTCGTTTGCATCGGCAACGGAGGTATCGTGCACAAACTCGAATTCTTTTTCCATAACCGTGTCGGGAACGACCTTCGCGGTTTCGCGGTTTTCGGCCTTTGCGGAAACGACCTTCCACGTATTGTTTTGTTTTTTTACCTTTATTTCGCCGACCGCCAAAGCCCAGCCGTAACAGCCGGGTTCTATTATCCATGTTTTATCGCCGTTTTGTCCGTCAACTTCGTTTGCATAGCGGGCGTGTTCGTGTCCGCCGAAAATCAAATCGAATTCGGGAATTTGTTTTGCGATTTCGATAACGCCGCCGGTCGAACCGTATTCGCCGTTGCGTCCGAGGTGAAAGGCTCCGACAAGCACGTCGTATTTTCCTTTAAGCGAATCGACGGTTTCCCGCAAAACGGTGATCGGATCGAGAAATTCCAAACCTTTAAAGTGCGAGGGCGAAGACGCTTCCCACATGGGAATATGCGGCGGCACAAGACCGACGACCGCAACGCGCACGCCTTCGATATTAAAAAGCTGATAGGGTAAAACAAAATCGCTGCCGTCTTTTGTGTTTTTGATATTCGCGCTCAGCACCGACCCCTTAAAATTGCGTATGTTGCGCGTAAGGAATTCTTTTTCAAAATTGAATTCGTGATTTCCCAAAACCCACACGTCGTAATTCATATAGTTGAGCGCTTGAATCATCGGGTGCGTTTCAAGATCGTTAAAAAGCTCCGCACTGTTGTCCTGCACGGTATCTCCCACGTCGATTAAAACCGCGTTCGGGTTTTCTTTGCGCAGCTCCTGAGCGAGCACATAGGTTTTGACAAAGCCCGCACCGGCAACCGCTTCGCAGACGGCATAATCGTATGCATACAGTCTGCCGTGAACGTCGCCCGTTACGCCGAAACTGAGCGTAACTTCATCGCTTCCCGCCTGCCCTTTTTGAATAAGCGTATGGGTAAGCTTTACCTCATCCGATTGCTTGCCGCGGGCCTTTGCGGTACGGACCGCAGGCTGTTCCACGCCTTTTGCCGCGCCCTTTGTTTCAACGCAGGAAATAAGCGAAAAAACAACGGCAATAAGTGCAGCAAACCGCAAGATTTTCTTTTTCATTTTGAAGTCTCCTGATAAAAATTTTACAAGACAGCGTACGCTGCCGAAAAAACCGGCGCTTGCCAGATACGCCGACTCTTTTAACCGACACCCTGTGCGGGAGTAAAACCCGCAATTACCGCCCGCGCGGGCGCTTAAGCACAAAAACGGAAGCAAGCGCCGTACACGGAACGGACGCGATAATGCCGATGCTCCCCGAAATGCCGTGCATAATTTCTATAACAATGCGCGGTATATTGATAAACTGCATAAAGCTCATGCCGTAGCCCCAAATCATCATAACCAAGGGAAGGGACGTGCCCGCAAAAGCCAAAATAAGCGTATTGCTCATCGTTCCGGTAATATCTTTTCCGACGGTGAGGCCGGACATAAAAAGCTCTTTTTTGCTCAAGCGCGGGTTTGCGCTTGCGATTTCCTGAACCGAAGATGCGATGGACATGCTCACGTCCATGACCGCTCCGAGAGAGGCGATCAAAACCGAAGTGAACAAAAGTCCGTCGAGCCGCAAAGCGTAATCGGGCGCCAAATTGAGAAGTTGTTCCCCTCCTTCCATATTTACACCCGAAAGCTGCGCCGAATAAGACACGATCGCCGAAATTATGCCGGCAATCGTAACGCCGCATACGGTGCCGACTATGGCGCAATACGTTTTGCGCGTAAAGCCGCCGATTAAAATAAAGCTTACAATCGTCATAACCGACACAAGAAAAATCGAAACGGGTACCGGTGCAAGCCCCGCAAACAAAGCGGGAATTAAAACGGTAACGATAAGTACGCAGGTAAACACCAGAGCCAAAGAGGACTTGAGCCCTTGTGCGCGGCCGAGAATAAGCAGCGCCGCAAAAAACAGTCCCGCCAAAACATAGACATGGGTGTCGCGCTTCAGATTGTACAGCCACACGGCCGTTTTGCCGTCGCTTTCGCGCAGCGTAAAAATCGCTTTAAGGCCCCTGTATGCGTAGGTACTGTGCAAACTGCTCAAGGTATTGTATATGTCGAATTCCCGATTTTTGTACGTTCCTTCAAGGATTTTGACGCGCAGTTTTTGCGTTCCGCGGAATTTTCCCCTCACGGCGGGGTCGGGGAAAAGATCTTCTTCCAACACTTCTTCCACAACACCGGCGGCGAATTCCTGCGTGAACACGGGTTTCGGCTTGAGTTTACTTGAAATTTTCGGCATAAAAATGCACAGGAGTGCCGTAACAATCAATACCGCACCCGCAAAAACTTTTTCACGCATGTTTTCCGATTGGATTATAAACCCTGATTTGCCGCGCCGTCAACCGTTAGTTTTTACTTATATTTTGTTGTTATAACCACTTACTTTTTGCACGCATTTCGGGTATATTCAGTTCATTATGAACGCATATTTTAACATGAACGATACGGTTTTCGATATAACCGAAAAATATCCCGATGTAATTCCTTATTTGGTACAAAAAGGCTTTACGCCGCTGGCGAATCCGGCGATGCGCGAACTTATGGCCAAGCAAATAAGCCTTCAAACGGCGCTTTTATCGCGCGGCCTCGATACGGCACAGTGCGAAAAAGAGATTGTCGCGGTAATCGAAAAAACAGCCGAAGAGGCGGAAAACCGCGATTCTTCGCTGTGTACGACGCCGCACGTATCCGGCGGAAGCCCGGATGACGACAAAAAGAAAATCCGCATAGAAGGTGTTTTGCCCTGCCCCATCCGCATTCCGCTGCTCGAAGACTTTCAGGAATTTTACGCACAGTACGAAAAAGAGCATAAAAACGATCCTGAAACTGCGGATTATTCGGTAAGTTACGACTTACGTTCGGCCAATTTGGGCATCGATTGGATTATCGAACAGGCGAAAACGGGCAAAAAAGAAAACCTGCCGGACATTTTGCTTTCGGCGGGCTTCGACCTTTTTTTCGACAAAAAGCTTATGGGCGCCTTTATCGACAACAAAGAATTCAACTGCTCGGTCGAAACGATGAATAAGGATTTTTGCAACGACTACATCGATTTACGCGACGGCAAAAAAAATTACGCGATTATCGGCGTAGTGCCCGCCGTTATGGTAGTAAATACGGCCGTGCTGAACGGCAAAAAAGTGCCGCAAACGTGGGCGGATTTGGTATCCGGCGAATACGAACATTCGTTGTCGCTGCCGTTCAGGGACTTGGATTTATTCAATTCGGTGCTGCTGCACATTTATGCAAAGTTCGGCTCGGAGGGTGTAACGAATCTTGCAAAAGCGTGCCGGGAATTCTTGCATCCGGCGCAAATGGTAAAAAAGAGCAACTCGGCAGGCAGCGGAAAGCCGGCAATAAGCATCACGCCGTACTTTTTTTCGAAAATGATAAAAGACAATCCGAATATGCAAATTGTGTGGCCGAAAGACGGCGCGATTATCGTTCCGATATTCATGCTCGTAAAAAAGGAAACGGAGGCCGTTACCAAGCCCTTCGCCGACTTTTTTCTTTCCGAGCGAGCGGGAAACGTCTTTGCGCGCAACGGTTACTTTCCGTCAACGAACGCGCAAGTGGACAATCAACTGGACAAAGACAAAAAATTCCTGTGGCTGGGCTGGGACTTTATTTACAAAAACGACATCGGAAGTCTTTTACAAAAGCTCCGGCACGATTTTGAAGCCGCATCGATATAAGGGAAAATCGGAGATAAAATCACTATGAACCTTGTTATAGTATCGGGGCCGCCGTCTTCGGGCAAAACGAGCGTTATCCTGAAAACTGCCGAAGCGCTCAAAGAACAAAACATTCGCCCCGGCGTCGTAAAATTCGACTGTTTGTATACGGACGACGATGTACTGTACAAAAAAGCCGGCATTCCCGTACAAAAAGGGATTTCCGGTTCGCTGTGCCCCGATCATTTTTTCGTATCGAATATTGAAGAAACGGTGCAGTGGGGCGCGGGTGAAAATCTGGATTTATTGATAACCGAATCGGCCGGCTTATGCAACCGCTGTTCGCCGTACATAAAAGATATTTTAGGCATTTGCGTTATAGACAATCTTTCGGGAATCAATACGCCGAAAAAAATCGGCCCGCTTTTAAAAGCCGCCGATATAGTCGTTATTACCAAAGGCGATATCGTATCGCAAGCCGAACGCGAAGTGTTCGCCGCAAAGGTAAACACGGTAAATCCGCGCGCGATTATCATGCACGTCAACGGCCTGACCGGACAGGGCGCATTCGAGCTGAGCACACTTTTATTGCGCAAAGAGCGCGACATAAAATCGGTGCAGGGCATGGAGCTGCGCTTTCCGATGCCGTCGGCGCTGTGTTCGTACTGTTTGGGCGAAACGCGCATCGGCGACAACTTTCAGCTGGGCAATATACGCAAAATGAAAATTACGGGAAACAATAATGAATGAAAATACGCAAAACGGCTTTGAATTAAAAAATGCCGACGAAGAAAGCCGCGCGCTTTCCCAAAAAACAATAGCCGCTCTTTTGGCCGAATATCCGTTCGTCGAGGACTTTTTTGTCCAAAACCGGCTGAACGAATTGGGAATCTTTGAGCATAAAAATCTGACCTTTGCCGATTTTTTGGCTTCGGTTTCCGAAGAAAGATCCGAAGAAGAAGCCCTGCACAAGCAGGAACTCTACGATTCGTTTTTCGACTTTATCATTCAGATGAAGAATTTTTTGAATCCGGACGATTCCCAAGGCGTGCGCAGTATGACCATTTTGCCCGGCACCGATAAATCCGGCGCAAACGAAAACTTTACGAAAATCGAGCTGTACACGTCGCAGATAATTTCGATTGTCGGCCCGACCGGTTCGGGAAAGTCGCGCCTTTTGGCCGATATCGAATGGGCTGCGCAAAAAGACACGCCGACAAACAGAACCGTATTGATAAACGGCAAACTGCCGGATAAATCGATCCGCTTTTCGGCAAACAACAAGCTGGTTGCGCAGCTTTCGCAAAACATGAATTTTATTATGGATTTGTCGGTCGAAGAATTTCTGCGCCTGCACGCCGAAAGCCGCTTAATCCAAAACAAGGACGATGCCGTGCGTAATATTATCGATGCGGCGAATAAGCTTGCCGGAGAACGTTTTAACCCGCACACGGCGGTTACCGCTTTGAGCGGGGGGCAGTCGCGCGCGCTTATGATTGCCGACACGGCGATTTTAAGTTCTTCGCCGATAGTCCTTATCGACGAAATAGAAAACGCCGGCATCGACCGCAGAAAGGCGCTGGAACTTTTGGTTTCGAAAGAAAAAATCGTCCTTATGGCAACCCACGATCCGGCGCTCGCGCTTTATGCCGACCGGCGCATTGTCATAAAAAACGGCGGCATCAGCGCCGTCATCGAAACATCCGCGCAGGAAAAAGAAATCCTGAAAGAACTCGAACAAACCGACGAAAAAATCCAAGCCATGCGCACCAAACTGCGCTCGGGAGAACGGTTAACGGAGTTTTGAAAGCGCCCGCCTTCTTTCACCGGCTTTTATTTCCACGGGAAGATAAAGCTTTTGAAGTCGCGGGGACCTAAGGTTTCTTTGTCTTCGGCAAGAAGCTCGTCCCAAGGGATGCGGCGGCGGGCATCTTTGCGGGAAAGGCCGCTTTGGGTTTCGAGCCAATCGTATTTGTACATTCTAAGGCGCAGCGCATTGTTGTACGCCAAAATGACTCCCGAAACGCCGGGCGCAATAAAACCCAAAAAGGCCGACAGGGCAAAAATCGCGCATGCATAGACGAACATAAAAATCGAAAATCCCGTGTTATCGAAAAAAAGGATAAAACATTTTTTTATATTTTTTCGGATGCCGCCTCCGAAGTACGAATACAGGGGCATAAACCACTGCAGCGACAAAACGGCAATGACAAGCACCCAAAAAATCACGGAGCCTAAAAGAAGACCGATAAGGTTTCCCATGCTGAAATAAAACGGAAGCGCTACGGCCGCCATAAACACAAGAACGGCAATAAGCAAGCCGAAGGCGGCGGCGCTTTTCCATACGCTCAAAAAGGCCGCAAACGTTTCTTTTACGGTAACCGATTTAAAATCGGCCAATTGTTTTGACGCGCCGCTGACGGCAAAAAGCGGTACGCACAGCGCGCAAACGAATACGAGCGCACAGCACAGCGAAAGCGGCACCGAAATACCGGCAAGGGACGACACGGCAAAAAACGCAAGCGCGCACAAGCCGAGTATAATCAAGTTGAACAAGGCTAAAAACAAAAGATTGTCCCAGCCGTCGCAAAAATTCTTTTTAAGGAAAAACCAAATCATGGTATTAATGTACGAAAATATTACCCGCTAGTCAATGCGGAACACGGATGATATACTGCTTGCGTGGACAAAGATGTAAACAACGTATCGTCGCTTTTATCGAAAATTTCGAACGATATTTCCGTTTATTTAAACGGAAAATTGGTCGAGCAGGGTTTTTCCGGCATCGGTTCATCGCACGGATTTATTTTATACCGGCTTGCGCAAAACGGCCGGATGACAATGGGCGAAATCGCCCGCTGCATTCATAAAGACAAATCGACTACAACTTTTCTTATAAAAAAACTCGAAAAGGAAGGCTACATACAAAGACAGCGCAGCGAAAACGACAGCCGCATAACCTTTATTTTTTTAACCGAAAAAGGCGAAGCATACACCGATGCGACCGAAGCGATTTCGCACTCGCTTATAGATACCTGTTATACGGGTTTTTCCGATGCCGAAAAACAAACGCTTTTTTCTCTTTTGCGCCGCGTCGAAAAAAATTTTGCCGGCTGAAAATCGCCGCTCAGTCGCCGAAACAGGTACCGGCATCTTTGCCGCACAAAAGCACGCTGTCGTCCATCGGAACGGCTTTTATTTTGCCGGCTACTTTTTTAAGGGGAACCGAAGAGAGTTTACCGTTTACGATAGCGGCCATACGGCCGAATTCGCCCCGCGCAAGCATGTACGCGGCTTGTACGCCGAATTGCGTCGCCAAAAGCCTGTCGTATGCAGACGGCGTGCCGCCGCGTTGCACATAGCCTAAAACGGTTACGCGCGATTCCAAGCCGGTCGCGTCTTCCAGTTCGTCGGCAACGCGGTACGCTATCGAGCGGGGCATCGTTTTGCGGTTTTGTTTAAAATCTTTTTTGTTCATGTCGTCTTCGGTTTTAGACAGGGCGCCCTCGGCGACAACCACAATCGAAAAATTCTTACCCGCTTCCTTGCGCTTTTGCAAGTGTTTGGCTATCGTTTGTATTTTGTACGGAATTTCGGGAATAAGGATAACATCACCGCCGCCGGCAACGCCCGCATATAAAGCCAACCAGCCTGCTTTGTGCCCCATAACTTCGATAATCATAATGCGGTTGTGACTGTGCGCCGTCGAATGCAGCCGGTCGATGGCTTCGGTCGCTACCGAAACGGCGGTGTGAAAACCGAAGGTAATGTCCGTTCCGACCAAATCGTTATCGATTGTTTTGGGCAAGCCGATAACGTTCAGCCCTTCTTCATACAATAAAGCACCCGTCGTATTGGTACCGTTGCCGCCGATAACGACGAGGGCGTCCAAACCGAGCGTTTTGTACGTGCGTTTTATGCTTTCGACGGCGGTAAGGCCGGTTGCGGGGTCCCGCTCGGCATTTTTAAAAGGCTTTTCGCGCGAAGTGCCCAAAATAGTTCCGCCGCGCGTCAAAATACCCGAAACATCGTCGGGCCCCAGTTCGAAGCAGTCGCCCTGCATAAGACCGCGGTAACCGTTTTTTATGCCGATTACCCGCATGCCGTATTTTTCTATTGCGGTGCGGGCAACGCCCCGTATCGCGGCATTCAAGCCGGGAGCGTCCCCGCCGGACGTTAAAATGCCGAATGTTTTTACCGCAGCTTTTTTCATACGGTAAAGTATATAGCGCAAGCCCCTTTCACGCAAGCGCATTTTATGATAAGATGGCGTATGCGCCGCATATTCGTACGATTTTTTTTCTGCATTTTGTTGAGTTCCGCTCTCCCTTTTTTTGCACAAGAACTTTATTCCGAGCAAACAAATATACCTCCCGCCGCCAAAAGAATTCCGCCTTACAACGAAAGTCTTATCGGCACCAAAAACGGATTGTTCGCCGTTTCCGCCCTTGCCGTCGTCCCCCTGTGGACGGAAGGTTCCGTCGACAAAATTCTGTACGGGAACGGTTGGTTTTTTTTAACTTCCAAGGGCGTTTTATTCAGCCCCGATTTAAAAACCTTTCAGCTGCGCAACGAAGGTTTGCCCGTAAATACGATAAAGGAATTCGACGGCGGCGTTAAAAGTTTTGTGCGCGAAGTGCGGCCTTTAAAAGATTTGGAAATGCTCGCTTCAGACGAAAATGTGCTTGTTACGCTTACGAAAAACGAAGTGTTTATAAGCAAAAACGCAGGGCTCAGCTGGCGGTCGCTCGGCTTCAGCTCGAAAACCGCCGGCGGCAAAGCCGTGGCGGCGGCAATGGTCGATGAAAAAACGCCGTCGGGAACAAAAAAAGTTTTAACCGTTTTTCATTCGCACGCGCTCTACGGACTTTCGTATATTCAACCTGACGTTCCCGGTGCCGCATGGATCGACATAAAAACGGGATTCGAAACCGTCCCGACGCTTTCTTACGCGGACGAAATAGCCGACATTGCCGTTTTACCGTCGATGAATGCGGACGGCACCCTAAAAGAAGAGGTGTACCTTACCCAAAGCTTTTTGCCGCGCTTGTACCGTTTGGACTGGGAACGCAAAGCCGGCGTGCTTATCGCAAAAGGCACCGAAGCGGCCGACACATGGGACGGCTTAACCGCTTGCGGCGACAACCTCGCTTTTATGAGCATGGACGGCCTCATCGTATACAATCCGCAAACTTTTTCCGTCGTATCGCCGACCGCCGGCACCGATAAAATCAAAAAGCTGCTCGCCGACACGGCCGATATTCCGCGCTGCGGCATGTTTCCCTCGTGGATGACCGGCTTGAACGCCCCTTTAATGCTCAACGAATTGTGGCTTACCCGGCCGTCGACGGTTCAATCCGCATATGCCGACAAAATACGCGCAAAAAGGAGCCTGTACGTTCCCGCGGGGCAAGTCGTTTCGAAGGCGGGAGTCGACAAATTCGCCGGCATAATCGACGCAAATAATCTGAACAGCCTTGTTATAGACATGAAAGACGATTACGGTTTTTTGCGCTACCGCTCGAACGATCCGCTTGTATCGGAAAAGGCGCGCGAAAGCATGTATTCCATCGATATCGATGCGTTTATAGACCGGTTTAAGAAAAAAAACATCTATCTTATCGCGCGCATCGTCGTTTTTAAAGACCGTAATCTGTACGCTTGGAAGAGTAATAAGTACGCCGTCTGGGACGGCAAAAAGAACGCGCCGTGGGTCGGTATAAAAGGTTACGAAGACGTTCCCGCCGAAGACGGCAAGGCCGCCGAAAAGAAAACGCTTTTTTACGATGAATACTGGGTCGATCCGTATTCGGAAGAAGTGTGGGAATACAATACGGCCATAGCGAAAGAACTCATCCGGCGCGGATTTGACGAAATTCAATTCGATTACATACGCTTTCCGACCGACGGCAAAAATATTTTCGATACGCAATACCGCTGGCGCGATAAAGGCATGGACATGGAAAGCGCCCTTATTTCGTTTTTGTCGTACGCGCGCAAAAATATTCAGGCGCCCATCGGCATAGACATTTACGGGGCAAACGGCTGGTATCGAAGCGGAACGCGCACCGGGCAGGACGTGGAGCTTATGGCGCCCTATGTCGACGTTATTTGCCCGATGTTTTATCCGAGCCATTTCGAACAGGATTTTTTAGCCTACACGCCGATTATCGAACGCCCGTACCGAATTTACTTTTACGGCACTTACCGGAACACCGTCATCGCGCGCTCGCAAGTGCTGGTGCGCCCGTGGATTCAGGCTTTTTATTTGAACGTATCGTTCGACCGGCGCTTTTACGACAAGGATTACGTACTGCGACAAATGTACGGCGTACGGGACGCGGCCGAAAGCGGCTACATGTACTGGAACAATGCCGGCCGCTATACGGACATAAGCCCCGACATCGGGGATGCAAAAAACGGTTCCGCCTATCCGTGGGAAAAAGCCGAACGCGACAAATCGGCGAGAAAACCCGCGGTGTCCGGCGGTTAATCCATGGGAGGACCGGTTGAAGCGCGCGGCACAAACGGCGCCGCTTGCTTCAACGCCGAGTTTGCGTTGCAAACTCGCTATTGTAGGAGTAGTATGTTTTCACAAAGCGTGTATGAATGGGGATTGAATCTTATACGGGCGGTGCAAAGTCTGCAATCGACGCCGCTTACGGTTTGTATGAAGGCTGTCAGCTTTTTATCCGACCCGAAAGCTTACATGTTGATTTTACCGCTCATCTTTTTATGTTTCGATGAAAAACGGGGCGCAAAACTCGCCCTCGCCGTACTTTTTGCCGGCGCATGCAACGACACGCTAAAAAATACGCTGAAAGTTCCGCGCCCCTACGTCGTCGATCCTTCCGTCGGCTTGGACAGCGTAAGCGGCTTTTCAACTCCTTCCGGCCATTCGCAAGCATCGGCTTCGTTTTGGCCGTACGCAATGTACTTGTGGCCGGCATCCTCGCTTTCCGTAAAAAAACGGCGCGCCGTAAAAATTGCGCTTGCGGCAGGCCTTCCGCTTTGTATCGGCTTTTCGCGCGTCTATTTGGGCGTCCATTATCCGAGCGACGTTCTTTTAGGCTGGGCGCTCGGTTTTTTGTTTTCGCTGGGCCTCATGCTTTTTTCCGAACAGATTGAACGGTTGCTGAAAGGCTGTACAAAAACGGTTAAAATTCTCATGCTCGCTTTAATCGCGGCGGGTTTTAACGCGATTTCTTCGCTCGATCCTTCCATGGCCGCCGCCTTTTTCGGCTTCGGTACGGGCTATGTGCTGCTGTGCGAAACCGGCGGTTTTTGCGCGGCGAGCGGAACACCGGTGCAAAAAGCGCTCCGCATGATTATCTTCGCCGCGCTGACCGGCGGCATCTACTTCGGTTTAAAAGCCGTTTTTCCGGCAAAAGGAAGCGACTATTACGTTTTGTTCCGTTTTATCCGCTATGCACTGGCAGCCTTTTCGACAAGTTTTATCGTGCCGAAATTGTGCATTGCATTAAAGATTGCAGGAAGCCGGCCGTGAAAACCTACGTTCCGAACGAGCCTATTGCGGCGATTGCAACCGCGCTCGGTCCGTCCGCGCTTGCGGTTGTGCGCACATCCGGCGCCGGCTGCATCGATTCGGTAAGCCGCATTTTTTCTCGTCCGAAAACGCTTTTAAATTCCGCCGGCGGTACGCTTATTCACGGCTGGATCTGCGGCGGCGAAAAAAAAACCGAAAAAATCGATGAAGTTATGCTCGGCGTGTACCGCGCGCCCAAAAGCTTTACCGGCGAAGACATGGTGGAAATATTCTGCCACGGCGGAACGGCTCCCGTATCGGCGGTGTACCGCCTGCTTTTGCAAAACGGTTTTAAAGCGGCGCAAGCGGGCGAGTTTACGTTCAGAGCCTTCGTCAACGGCAAAACCGACTTAACCCGCGCCGAAGCCGTGCGCGAAATCATCGATTCCAAAACCGACGAATCGCGAAGCCGCGCGTGCGGCCGTCTTGCTGGTTCCCTTTACGGCGAATTGGACAACATAAAGCATTTGATTCTTTCATCGCTTGCGGCGCTTGAAGCCGACATCGAATACCCCGAAGACGAAAACGCCGTCGCCGGCGTTTTTAACTTTGAAGACCTTATATTCGCACGCGACAAACTGGCCGTTCTTATTTCGTCGTGGAAATCGGAAAAGCTGTACCAAGACGGCGTACGCATGGTGCTGTGCGGGCGCACAAACGCGGGAAAATCGAGCCTGTTCAACGCTTTACTCAAAGAAGACCGCGCCATCGTTTCCGACATTCACGGCACGACGCGTGATTGGCTCGAAAGCTGGATTTCGTTTGCCGGGATACCCGTGCGCCTTTTCGATACGGCCGGCTTGCGTCGCACCGACGACATTGTCGAACAGGCGGGCGTAGAGCGCACGCTTGACTTGACCGACGAAGCCGACTTGCTTTTGTACCTTATCGACGCCTCCGAAGGCGAAACGGAAGAAGATTCGCTTATGATCGGGCGGCTGCAAAAAAAGCGCAAACCCCTCGTCATCGTGTGGAACAAAACCGACAAAGCGCCCGCCGGATGTCAAACGGGCTCACCCCCTCACATCGCACCTGCGGCGGAAAGTTTTTCCCGCTCAGCCGAACTTACGAAAAAGTCGCACGAGCTTCCCTGCGTATATATCAGCGCCAAAACAGGAAGCGGCCTTGCCGATCTTACCGAAACGGTAAAAAATCTTCTTCTTTCGGCCGCAGGCGGTACGGAATTAGGAAGCGCGGGAAATGCGCTTGCGGGCAGCGAGCGGCTTCAAGCGGGATTCGGCTCCCTGCGGCAAAAAAAAGCGGCGGACGAAGCGCTCGATTCGCTAAACCACGCAATCGCCGTTCCCTCTTTGGATCTGACGCTCGACGCCGCGGTTCAGGATATGGAAGACGCCCTTTCGTTTTTAGGCGAAATAACCGGTGAAGTGGGCGCCGACGATATTTTGGAAAACATCTTTTCGCGCTTTTGCGTCGGAAAGTAGCAGATTGCACCCTTTCCTTTTTCCGCGCAACAGGATATAGTATAAGAAAACGCCGGTTGTTCCGCGCATCGGAATCAATCGGTTTTCATAAATCGGAGAAAAAAATGTCTGTATCGATATGTTTACACAACGGAACGCTGCTGACCGGATTTTCCCAAATGGAAAGCTGCGCCGTTTTAATTGAAGACGGCAGGATCGCCGACGTATTTTCCGAGCGCCGCTTTTTGCAAAAAAAGTTCGACCCTTCGGTAAAGATTTTCGATGTTGAAGAAGCTTACATTGCTCCCGGTTTTATCGACACGCACATTCACGGCTTTAAAGGCCACGGCACGGACAATTGTTCGGTCGAAGCGATGGTTGAAATGTCAAAAGACTTGGCGCAATACGGCGTAACGGCCTTTAACCCCACGCTGTATCCGGCGGGTGAAGCCGACATGATACGCAGCATAAAAGAAATCGTAAAAGCCATGGGCAAAGAAAGCGGCGCGCAGATAATGGGCATCCATATGGAAGGCCCCTTTATTTCGCCCGACAAACTGGGCGTCCAAAGGCCCGAAACGGTACGTGCCGTAGATATGGATCTTATGAACCGCTTTTGGGAAGCGTCAAAGGGGCACATTGTGAACATGACCGTCGCGCCGGAACTCAAGGGCATGCGCTACCTTGCGCTGTACGGACTTAAACACGGCATCGTTATGCAAGCCGGCCACACAAACGCCGAGTATCAAAACATGGTTGAAGGCATGCAGGCGGGCATTTTGCATTCGACCCATTTGTTCAACGCAATGAGTCAGCTGCACCACCGCAACCCCGGAGCGGTCGGCGCCGTACTCATCCATCCGGAAATGTCCTGCGAAGTGATTGCCGACGGCGTTCACGTTCACCCGGACTTGTTCAAACTGCTTTTGAAAGACAAGCCGCTGGAAAAAATCGTTTTGATAACCGACGGACTGACGCCTACCGAGCAGGAAGGCGACAATCTGACGGCAAACGGCGAAAAGGTTGTGTTTGAAGGCGGCTGCTTCCACCGCGCGGCCGACGGCGTTATTGCCGGCTCGTCGCTGACGATGATCCGCGGCGTAAAGAATCTGGTTAAGTTCGGCTTTTCGGTTTCGGATGCCGTGCGCGCCGCATCTTCTACTCCGGCATCGGTTATGCACTACAACAAAAAGGGCATGCTCATCCCCGGCTACGATGCCGACGTCGTCGTGTTCGACAAACAGTTCAACATTATCGCATCGATACTGCGGGGTGTATTCAAAAAGAATTTGCTGTAACAGCGGCAAAGGGTTTTAGCAAAAGTTTTTAACAGAAGGAGTGATAAACGCAATGAGAGTTATTATACGCAATGATTACAACCAATGTTCGGAATGGGCGGCAAACCATATCGCAAAGGCGATTGTCGATTTTGAGCCGACGGCGAAAAAGCCCTTTGTGCTCGGGCTTCCCACCGGCAGTTCTCCGCTGGGAACGTACCAAAAGCTTATCGAATTGAACAAGGCGGGCAAGGTGAGCTTTGAACACGTCGTAACCTTCAATATGGACGAATACGTCGGTTTGCCCGAAGACCATCCGCAAAGCTATTATTATTTTATGTGGGAAAACTTCTTTAAGCACATAAACATCAAAAAAGAAAACGTACATATTCTGAACGGAATGGCGCGCGATCTGCAAGCCGAATGCGCCGCCTACGAAAAGGCGATTGAAGATGCCGGCGGCATCAGGCTGTTTTTAGGCGGCGTCGGCGTCGACGGACACCTTGCTTTTAACGAACCCGGCTCGTCTTTAGGTTCGCGCACGCGCGTAAAATCCTTAACGCGCGACACGATGATTGTCAATTCGCGGTTTTTCGGCGGCGACATAAATCAAGTGCCCGCAACCGCGCTTACCGTCGGAGTGGCCACCGTTACCTCCGCAGCCGAAGTGCTCGTACTGATTACGGGACACAACAAGGCGCGCGCACTTGCCCACGCGGTCGAGCGCGGCATAAGTCAAATGTGGACAATCAGCGTTTTGCAAATGCACCCGAAAGCCCTCATCATCTGCGACGAAGACGCAACCGACGAACTTAAAGTGGGAACGGTAAAGTATTTTAAAGATATCGAATCGGGCAATATGAATAATTCGTTTTAAGCGCCTATACGCGAACGAGCAGGTACAAAAAAAAGGCTGCCGAACGGAAAGCGTCCAAAAGCGAATTTTTTGGACAGCCGCCGCCAAGCAGCCTTTTTTTGTCTGCGGTTTATTGCCGCAGTTTTTCAAGTCCGCGGTTTCATAGTTGTATTTTCAGCGTTGTATTTTCAGCTCGCGGTCAGTCCTCCCAGCCGACGGTAATGGGAACCCGCACACGGGCGTCGCCGGCTGTTCCTGCCGCACTTTGCGCCGCGGCGGCGGGAGAGGCCGTCACACTTGCACTCGCTTCGGCAACGGAAGGCGAAACGGAAACGGGATTTGCGCCCGTCGCGGCCTGAGCGTTGGCTTGTTGAGGCGGCGTCACTCTTCCGTCCGAACCTACGGTAATGATCGACCCCTTGGCGACGGCGACTCCCTGCACAACCGTGCCGTCATTTTCCGAAGCGGGCGCGACCATCCATACGCCGCTCGTGCTTTCCAAAGTGCCGAACGAATCGATCGTGCCCGATGTGCCGCGAACCGAAGCGGTGGCAACAGGGCTTTTTACCGTAAAGCCGACCCGTTTGTTTTCGGCGGCTTTTATATCGGCCTTAATCGAGCCCGCATCAAGATATATTTTGGACACGTCGGAATCGGCGCGTTCGGTCAGTTGTTCGATGGTAAGGCGGCTTAAAGGCTGAACGGTAACGGTCGATTTGCCGATTGAAAGCACCGCCTGCGATTTGAACCCGGTCGAAACGAGGGTTCCCGCAGTCAATTTTGCACCCGTCATCATAGGCTGCCAACCCTTTGACGTCTGCACTTCGGCCTTTCCCAAAACCGAAACCACAACCGCATCGAGCGTAAAAGCGGGAATAATGAGCAAAGCAAAGAATACTAAAAGGCATGTTTTTTTCACGATTACCTCCTAAAAGCTAAACAGCACCTTTACATTTGCAAACGTATAGGGGCCTTTTGTCTGTATGGGCGATTTGAAAAACTGTCCTGCGGCGCAGGAAAGCTGCAAATCGTTTATAATCTGCCAGCGTACGGACGCCTGCCATTGTACGCCCGCATAACCTTTTGTGCCGGCGTTCATTGCGTTGAAAAACACATCGCCGCTTGCCGTACACAAAAGCGGTTTTATCGGTCTGATCGACGCGGTTATGCCGCTTTTTATGTGGCCGGCGTATTTTATCGACGAATCGATAGCGGCGGACGTTAAACTGAAGTGTTCAAAGTCGACGATGCCGCGACCCGTCTTTCCGGCGGCAAAAACCGTCTTCCACGAAAGCATGGAAGAATAAAACGGCAAAAAGGCCGTAAGCTCAAATGCCGACAGGTTTGAAAAAACCGCACGATTCGCCGTGTTCGCACCGACATACCACGAGGTGGACAGTATATAAAACAGCGGGCCGCGTATCGGGCCGTTCAGCGCGGCGGTTAAAAAGGCACCTGCGGGTTTGGCACCGGTTGTCGCAAAGGCTTCGAACGAAAGCGTTTGCTGGGCAAAAAGCTGCGGTAAGGTAAAAAAAACGCTGCCGATAACGGCCGACGGCGCAAGTTGATACACGTACAGCGCTTTTTCGTCGGGGGTCGAAGAAGTCATGTTCGCCGTTTTCGAGTTTAAAAGGCCGGTAAAGCCCACATAGGCTTTTACGGAAAATTTTTCGGCATCGACGACCAATTCGACGCCGTCGGCGGGCTGGGAAAATATCAACGCGGTACTGTCGGAAATGCCGAAGCGGCCGATATTGAATGTCGTCTTTACCGCGCCCTTGTCGGCCGACAAACTGAGTTTTAAAAGGCTTATGTCCCATATGTGGGAAAATTCTTTTTCGCCGAATTTATATGTGTAAGAATAAAAGGTTTCGGCCGCAAAGTACGAGTTTTTCAATTTGGGAAGCGGCACGCGCATCCACAAGGTCAGCTTATTCGATTGGCTTGCCTTCGACGGAATTGCCTGTATCGAAGGAATTTGTCCTTTTATACCCGTATCGTCGGAAAGAAATCCGCCCCAATCGAAAGCGGCAGCGGGTAAAATCAACATGCCGAACAAAAGTATTAAACAGTGTTTTAAATGTTTCATTCCGCCCCCTTCTTCGCGTTTTGAACTTCCGCATAATCGGCACATTTTCCCATTATGTACAAAGCATCGCGTCCCGTTACATAGGTGTCGGGATCCGCAAAAACCGGCACAAAGCCGAGCGCTTTCAATTCTTTAAGGGCATAGCGCGGCGCTTTAAAAACGGTGTAGCCGATGCCG
Organism: Treponema maltophilum ATCC 51939; assembly: GCF_000413055.1. NCBI lineage: Bacteria > Pseudomonadati > Spirochaetota > Spirochaetia > Treponematales > Treponemataceae > Treponema > Treponema maltophilum. The sequence goes on from NZ_KE332518.1 coordinate 2,163,376, forward strand.
CCCTTAATCTTCCATACTTTTACACAAAAATAAGCGAATTCTTTAACGGTCAGCGGCTGTTCGGAAACGCTCAGTTTCGGAAACGAACTGAACGCGGCCAGCATTTTGCCGGCTTCGGCGTCGCTCATGTTTTCGCTGCCCAAGCCCAGATAGCTTGAAGCGAAATAGGCCGCCTGATTAAAGGTAACGCGCGGAGCGTTTATCATTGCCGTCATTCTGTCGGCCTGCTGTGCAAAAGCAAGAGCGCAAAAAACGAGTAAAAAAAAGGATAAAAATACGTTTTTTTTCATTTTTCCCCCTGAATTCGCTTTATTTATATGATATACTAAAAAGTATGAAAAAGCAAGAAAAGGAACATTTTTTTTCAATTTTCAGACCTGAGATTTTAATCTGTACGGCGGTCGTTTTGCTGACCGCGTTCGGATCCGTAATCGGCATATTCGAAAAACTTGAACTGAGAATGTACGATATTCTTGTTGCCGTAAAACCCGCCGTTCCGAAACAAAAAGATATTTTAATCGCGGCTATCGACGACGCGTCCATCGGAGAAATCGGAACCTTTCCGTGGAGCCGCGATATTTTAGGCGATGCGTTGATCCGCATGCGAGAACTAGGCGCACAAACGGCCGTATTCGATATCGAATACGTATCACCGTCGCAGCGCGGCATCGATCCGGTCGTTGAAAACTCGCTGCCGGAACGCTTCGGCCGAAGCGAAACGCAAATCGCTTCGCTTATAGAAGACCTTTCCGATGCGGTTGCGCGCGGCGATCTTCCGCCGGCCTACGCTCCGGAAACGGCAAAGGATTTAGTCGAATCGTATGTCGCGCCCGAATTTAAAGACTTGCAAAACGCCGTAGTCGGAAAGCTTTCGCGCGACAACGATGTGTACTTTGCAAACGCGATTCACTTTTTCGGTAATACATGGCTTACGATAAACGCATGCGATATGGGCATAAACATTCCCGACGAATTGAACGAATACGTGCGCGACAATGTGCTTTTAAAAAACGTAACGGCGCCGGCGGGTCTTATTGCGCACGAAAACGATTTGTTTTTGGCGCAGCAGCAGCTTACCCGCAAGATGACGCCGGCATTGCTCGTACTTATGAAGCAGGCTCAGGGCGCGGGCTTTACGAACGTCGTTTTGGATTCCGACGGTACAAGGCGGCGCATAGAGCTTTTACACGAAAGCGACGGCCTGTATATTCCCCAGCTTATGCTGGCTCCGCTTTTAAAGATGCTGCAAACGGATACCCTCGTGCGCACAAAAAGTTCTCTCGTCTTAAAAAACGCGCTTTTTCCGGGAGAAGAAAGACCGCGCGACGTTTCGATCCCGCTCGATTCAAACGGACGAATGCTTATAAACTGGATCCCCGATGCGTTCCGCAACAGCTTTAAAAACGAATCGGTTTTGTTTTTATACGATTTGGACAAAAAAGAACAGGCGATTTTTTCGATTTTGCAAAGTCTTGCCGGCTTCCGTTTGGGGCGCGGCGGCGCCATGCTCGGTTATTACGACGCTGCGAATTATTTAACCGCTTCGTATGCCGACTTGCAGACGGCCAAGCGGGAACTGCTCGAAGATACCGAAAATCCTTCACGCACCGATCCGCGCTATGACGACTATTTTGAGCGCCGCCGAACCTTTTTCGGCGAATGCGCCGAACTGCTTGATCCGATGTACGAACAGGAAATTCTTTCACTTTTGAACGAATTGACCACGGACGAAAACCGCGCGGAAATCGCCGATATCGCCTCTTCGGTAACCGATAAATTTTCAAAACTCGCCTCCTATCTTAAAGAATACAACAACCTCTTTACCGAACTGCAATCGCTGTACGGCGGAGCAATCTGCATTATCGGGCACACGGCGAGCAATTCCACCGACTTGGGAACCACGCCGTTTTGGGGACAGTACCCGAACATCGGAACGCATGCGAATGTTTTAAATACGATTTTGAATGAGAATTTTATCACGCCGATTCCGTGGTACGTCGGTTTTGCATGCTGCGCCTTTGTGCTTTTTATTATCGTATTTTTCGACCGGCGCATAAGCATTACGGCCTTAAACATCATCGGCGCATCGGGAATCGTCGCCGTTCCGCTTATTTCCTTTGTGCTGATTCAATTCGGCGTGTATACGCCCTTTGTCGGTTCGTTTTTGGCGGTCGTTTTGTGCTACATAGGAACATCGCTATACCGGTTCGCTTCGGCCGAAAAAGATAAAACTTTTTTGCGCCGCGCGTTTTCGACTTATTTGTCCGAAAAAGTCGTAGACGAAATCGTAAACGATCCTTCAAAGCTGACGCTCGGCGGCGAAGAAAAAAAGATTACGGCGCTGTTTACCGACATAAAAAGTTTTTCGACGCTTTCGGAAAAAGTTACGCCGGTGCAGTTGGTCAATATCTTAAACGAATACCTGACCGATTTAAGCAATATCATTTTGAACCATCAGGGCACCATCGATAAATATATCGGCGATGCGATTGTTTCGTTTTTCGGCGCGCCGATTACCGTGGAAGACCACGCGTGGCAAGCCTGCGTTGCCGCCGTCCGCATGAAAGAAGCCGAAGTGCGGCTGAATAAACGGATGACCGAAGAAGGCGGACTTCCGATGCCGCTTCAAACGCGTATCGGCATAAACACCGGCAACATGGTCGTCGGCAACATGGGCACCGATATGAAGATGAACTATACGATTATGGGCAACGACGTGAACCTTGCCGCCCGGCTCGAAGGCGTAAACAAAAGTTATGCGTCGTGGATACTTGCATCCGAATCGACGTGGGATGCGGCGAATACGGGTGCAAATGCGGGGACCCTGCTCGGCCGCCGCCTGGATCGCGTACGCGTTATCGGCATCGAACAGCCCGTGCAGTTGTACAATATTTTAGGCATAAAATCGGAAGCAAGCGCCGACCAAGTCGAATGTGTAAAGGTCTTCCATGCGGGGCTTGACCGCTATCTGCAAAAAGACTTCGAAGGCGCCAAAAAGCTTTTTCAAACGGCATCGCGCATTCTTCCGGGCGACGGGCCTTCCGAAGTGTTCGCCGCGCGCTGCACCGAATTTATCAAAACGGGCGTTCCCAAAAACTGGTCGGGCGTTTTAACCATGACGACAAAGTAGCGCGAACGCAACTTCAGTATGATTTTATTTCCATTACTTTCGCAGTAAAAAAAGCAAGCATTGAGACTTGCTTTTTTTACAAGTAGAGCTATATTCTAATAGTGGGATTTTCCACTTGTACAGGAGATGCATTATGCCAATGCAAATAGTAAAATCCTATGATGCAAAACTTGACTCAAAGAAAAGAATCACATTAAGAAATGTATATTACGACTACTATCATGTAGAAGAATTCGGAGACAGAAACGATGTCAGGCAATTATTTTATATTATTGGACACAACTTCATATTTCATTTCCCCAACAATCCCAGCCGTCGACTTGCTGACGAGCAAACAACTCGATTCTTTTTGTATTGTCACCAAATAATTTTTCTATTCTTCGCATTATTTCATCTGGTTTAACCGAATGACCAAGACGGGGATGCATTAAAACTTGTGGAACGGTTTTATCCACGCTTTTAATATGCCCTCGCATTGCGAGTAAACACAGCTCAGCATTTGCCTTAGTATAACTTCCCATGCCAGCTAAAGGCTGACCATCTTTTCTGGTTTTAATCCAAGTAAAAGCACAAGTTTTGTATTTAAAACCCCACGCTTCAATTACTGAGAAAACATCTTTTAGACACGGCATCGTCGTCCAAATAAAAAGTGCACAATTTTTCGTACGGATTTTCTTGATTGTATCACCAAGTGCACAAATCTCTGAAATTTCCATTGTTTTATAATGTTTTTCAGGACAAAAATTTCCGCCAGTTTCTCCTTTGCCCCAAAGGTAGGCCCAAGGTGGGTCAGCGTAGATAATATCATATTTATTTTCTGTATTGTAAATATCAATTTTCATTTTAAAACAATTTCTGATAGTATGATTTTACTTCTTCATATTTCAAGGTTTTGAAAAACATCTTCGCTGTGATTGTTGGATTCAACTGCTGCACTTTCATTAAATTGAAAGTGATATATTCCCCGTCATCTTCACAATCTTTCGCATAAACAAAGAACAATGGAGTGATTTTATAACCTGAAATTTTACCATCTCCGCCGCGTTCTGTTCTTACTTCAAGTTTACTCTTTTTAAGTCTTACGGTTACGCCATCAATATCGGGGTTGTATTGTAGCATAAATCGAGACAAAGCACATGGAGTCCAAACCTTATAATGGTTTCTACCTGATGGTCTTATTTCTCCTTCAAGTTTGGCCCAGAGTTGTACTTGGTTTACAGGTATCATCACAAAGTAGCCATTAATATCTTCAGTACAAATCACATCAGCATATTTTTTCGTATAGTTGTTTAACACAGCGATATTTATACTTTCTTCAGAAAAGTTATTAATATTGTGTCCCATAACTTCAAAAAAATTTAAATCCTTTTGCTCATTTAGCATTGCTTCAAACTGAGGGTAGCGATCCAGGAAGTCTTTTGTGATTTTTATTTTTCCGTCTTCACCATATTTGGGTAAATCAGGTTCGCTGGTTTTTGCGCCAGGTTCTTTAAACTCAATTGTGTAAATAACTAGATCACTTACACTGATCAAGGCGCTGTCAATTCCATCGCAGCTACCTGCCTGAATCAACATCCGTCGTTTGCCTTTTGTAGAATACGCATAACGGGGAACTAAATTGTAAGATTTGATTAAATTCAAAACTGGGGGCGGAATAAATAACGGTTCATCTGAGCAATTTGCAAACGAATCCAATTTTAGCATATTTGCGAAAGTTTGAGCATAAACACATTCACTAAAAACTGCGGACTGAATATTATTTCCCTCTTCATAACTTTTGCGAATTTGGTGTTCCAACGCGGGACATATTTCTTTTAACTCATTCAAATCTAATTCATCGCTTCTTTTGGTTGCAAATTTCCAAAGGGCGTTTCGCTTATCTTTGGCAAAAATAACTTTTATCGGAGCAATGCTATAAAACTCCTGCATTATTTCTTTTTGCGATTTTGCTAATGGGATAATTTCGTTTTCTACTTTCATACACTTACCTTTAATGCCATATTTGAATGAATCAAATCCATTGTTGAATTATCAACATTCAGATTTAGAATTTTCAAAAATCGTTGATTTATCTTATCTCTATATTCACGAGGATATTTTATATTTTCTTGAACACCAACATTATTCTTTTTAATGATAAATTTGCTTGCTTTAGTAGACATTTCTTGTGTCGTTTTTTTAAAAAATTCATGGTCGTCTTCAGTCAAAGAATCATATATAACAGGCATTCTTAAAAGCAAACTGACAGGGTAAGTAATACCGCCATCATAAAGTCGCCAGTGCCAATAAGCAAACGAAGAATTTATAAGACAATATGCAAAATCAAATTTTTTCTTATCGTTAAAATGTAAAACTGTTAAACCATTTCTATTTATCAAACCCGAAAAAGCACTCGTAAAGTAACGGCAAGTGTTCGCAGTAGAAAGTGTATATTCACCGCTTTTTGATATTAGTTCAGCAAGCGTATGATGTTCTGCTTTCTCCATTACTCGGTCATACAATGGTTGTAATTCCTTAAAACATTTATAAAACGCCGGTGAAGCTCGAGAGATTTTTTGTCGTTTCGGCGATAAAAAACTTTCAAGCATTTTACATTGCAAAAGTTCTTTTCGTTCTGTAGATTTAAAACGAATAAGCGGAGTGAGTCTAAACCCATCACAATTGTTTTTCCGTAGTACTGTAATTGCGGCACGGACTGAATTACTCGTATTAGTGTTAAAAATTCCGTGCTTTCGTCCGCAAAAGATGTTTCCTGGAACATTGTCAAAAGAATAAATTTCACCAGAACACTGATTTAAAATCATTCTTAATGAATAAAACTTACTTCCTGAAATAAAACTATAGGGAGTGATAATTACGGCAGAATTACAATTCTGTATAATTTTCTCCATGAAGCAAGAGTACAATTCTCTCGAATCGTTCAAAACCTTTGTATCTTTCCAATCCAAGCCAACTTGTTGAATTGCCGCATACGGGGGATTTGAAATGACTTTGCAATTTTCAGGGAGTTTTATTTTTGAAGAAAGAAAATCTCCGATAAAGCAATGAACTTTATCACCTAAGTTTTTCCCATATTTTTGAAGAATTGCCGTTTTGCAAATATTTAAAGCGGTTTCATCCATATCATATAAAAATAATTTGCCACTTTGAATAAGTCTTTTTGCATTTTTTTCCCCAATAAAATCCAAATAAGTTAGAATAAGTTTTCCGGTTCCACAAGCTACATCACAAATATTTTCGCCGTCAACGGAATCAAACCATTCGCTCATTATGCTTGCAACATCTTCAGGAGTATAATATTGCCCCTTATTCTTTTTCTGAATTTTATTTTGAATTGCAAGGCCAATTTCGTACATCTCTCCAAAGTTTTTTATATTTAAAAAATCTTCGTTTTCACCATAATTCAAAACAAATTCGCAAATATAAGCCCAAGTATATGAAAGTCCAGTCTTTTCTACATCGTCTATATAGTTTTCTAGCACGTATGACTTAAATTTTGACAACAAATTATCATTAAAAGAGATTTCTATTTCTTTTTCTATTTTTGGAGTTTCCTCAATAAGTTCATCAAAAAGGCTGTTCTGAAAATAATCTCGTTTCATACTACAAATATATCATAATTTTCTATCTTATTAAAGGTACGACTAAAAAATCAGCGCCCCGGGGTAGGAGTCCTTCTAACATTATTTTTAATCGCAAATGGACTTGTCCGATTTGTCGGCTTTGGAAGTGGTGTTATGCATTTATTATTCATACCAATATATAAGCCCTAAATCGTTTACAACGCTCAGAGAAGCATAATCAAAACTCGCTAAAGAAAGATAGAATAATCTTGGAAGGACAAGGGGCGGCAGTCTTTTTCCCCGTTCATACCGAAATTCTATTTCCGCCTGCCGATGCCTTGACAAATTACGGTCAGCCCGTACAATAAGTATATGAAAAATCTTAAAAACGCCGCGCCGGTTCGGTTTTTGCTGACCGCGGTTTTTACCCTTTGTCTTGCCCTTTGCATATTAAACATCCCTTCGGTCTTTGCCCAAACTTCCGCTTCAAGCGCACAAAAAGACAGTCAAACCCGTCAATACATGGAACTGCTCAACAGCGTGTACACCTTTGTATTGGAAAACTACGTAGACGAAACGGATCCCAAGGTGCTGTACGAAGGCGCCTTAAAAGGCATGATGGACGCGTTTCAGGACCCGTACACCGCGTATTTGGGTTCCGCACAAATGCGCGATTTAAACGACACGACAACCGGCGGTTTCGGCGGCGTGGGATTGTCGATTACAAAGCCGGCCGAATCGAGTGCGGAAAAGCCCGCTTATGTGGAAGTCGTTTCGCCGATAGAAGATACGCCCGGTTGGAAAGCGGGCATACAAGCGGGCGATTTGATTTTAAGCATAGACGGAACATCGACCGCCGACATCACAATGGAAGAAGTGCTTAAAATTCTGCGCGGCCCGAAAGACACGAGCGTCAATTTGATAATCCGGCGCGGAAAAACAAGCGAGTTTCCCGTTACGCTCGTGCGCGCGATTATCGAAGTTCCCACCGTCAAATACGGCATGATCAACAACGGCAAACAAAAAACGGGCTATATCCGCATCATAGAATTTACGCCGAAAACCCCGAGCCGCGTACAGGAAGCGCTGAACTCGTTTAAAGAAGCTTCGTTCGATTCGCTGATTATCGATTTGCGCAATAATCCCGGCGGCCTTATAACGAGCGTTGTCGAAGTCGCCGACAAATTTATCGATTCGGGAATTATCGTAAGTACGAAAAGCCGGCTTACGTTCGAAAATTCCGTGTACCGCGCAACGGCTAAAGCGACGGTTTTACCCAAGGGAATTCCGCTCGTCGTGTTAATCAACAAGGGCTCGGCGAGCGCTTCGGAAATTTTGGCCGGAGCTTTAAAAGACGATCACTTGGCCTACCTTGTGGGCGAACGTACATACGGCAAGGGTTCGGTACAGCAAGTGGTTCCCCTGCCCAACTCCGACGGCATAAAATTGACTATGGCGCGCTATTATACGCCTTCGGATTCAAACATCGACAAAATCGGTATTCCGCCGGACAAAGAAGTGCTTTTGCCGGTTTTATCCGAAAGCGAAGAAAAAGCCTACGCGAATCTGGTTACGGACGGCACGATTGCAAAATACGCGGAATCTCATCCGAACATGAGCGAAAAAGAGATAGCCGCTTATGCAAAAGAATTGCAAAAAAGCTATAATTTGGAACTGCGTCTTTTGCGCCGCCTTATAAAGCTCGAAGTAAACCGTAAAAAACCGGCCGACCTCTACGATTTGGATTACGACCTTCAGCTGCAAGCCGCGCTTGAAACGCTCAAATTGCCGAATTTCAACGCGTTGGTAAAGTCGGCAAAAACGATTAAAGAACTGCAAGCGGACGCGGCTTCCGAAAGCGCTCAGGCGGCAAAAAAATAGGCTTGTGCGGTGCGCCAGTTCGTCAGTTCGTGCATGCCCGATTCAAAGGGGCACATAGCTTTAACTAAAAAGGAGTCCCGCTATTTGTCCCGCGTTTTGCGCCTTCAAAGCGGTACGCCGATCGATGTACGTTTAAGCGACGGACGCTTCGTTTCGATGCTGTTTTGCGCGGACAAAACCGAACCGTTTTTAGCGGCCGCCGATACAACGGCGGCAAAAACAACAGCACAAAACGGCGCAACAACCCCAAACGCGGCGGCGGCATTAAGTCCCGCCGATGAGGAAAGCGGAGTTGAAACACAGGGCGCCGCAGCTTTCGGGCCCGAACTGTGGCTTTTTCAGTTTGTACCGAAAGCGCAAAAAATCGATTTGATTGTGCGTCAGGCGGCAGAATGCGGCGTAAGCCGTATCGTTCCCGTAAAGGGGGAATATTCGCCGCCTTCGCAGGGCAGAACGGAGCGCTGGCAGCGCATTATCCGCGAAGCGCGCCAGCAAAGCGGTTCGCCGACCGCGACACTTATACGGGAGCCGCTCGGTGCGCACGAAGCCGCCGCTTTATGGCGCGGACAATCCGCCCCGCTTCGAAGCGCGGCCTTTATGCTGTGCGAAAAACCGGAGGGAAACGGCTCGTCTTGCAGCCTGTTTTCGCGCATCGGTGAAGCCGTACAAAAGGCCGGAGGGCCTTTGCAGCGCATAGCGCTTGCCGTCGGCTGCGAAGGCGGTATAAGCCCCGACGAAAGAATTCTGTTCGAACAAAGCGGTTTTATGCCGATACATTTTAAAACGAATATATTGCGCACTGAAACGGCGGCGCTGTACGGACTTGCCGCCGTGCAAAGCGCCGTTACGGAGTATGAAGAATGGAAGTTGAACGAATAAGAGTTGCCGGCGTTCCGGTAGACGTTATCCACCCGGAACAGCTCGAAAAAGTTTTATTCGAGCTTTTGGCAACGTCGGGAACAAAACAAATCGTTTTTTTGTCCGTATGGAACCTTTTAAAAGCGCGGCGGAACCCCGAATACAAATTATGCTTGGAAAACGCATCGCTGGTTTTGCCCATATCAAAAAGTATCATACGGGGTGCCGCTTTTTTAAAAAGAACAAAGCCCGTGCGCTACAATCCTTTTTCGGCGATTATTTCTTTTTTTACGATTTTGGAAACGCGCTATAAGTCCCTGTATCTTTTGGGCGGTCATAAAAACACGCTCATCGAATCGGAACGCAACCTCAAGGCGACCTTTCCCGGCTTGCACATTGTCGGCCGCTACACCGGCTATTTTCCGAAAGATATGGAAAAAGACGTACTTTCGGCCATATTCAAAGCAAACCCGTCCATGGTGTTGCTTGCCGACGGCATTCCGTCCGGAGTTACCTGGTCGTACGCGCGGCGCAACAGCTTCGGTTCGAGCATCTTTGTGTATTATAAGGACGCCTTATCGATTTTTTCCAAACGGAAAAAACGCGTGTCGAACGAAACATTCGATGCGGGGCGCGAAATCTGGGCGGAAATCGCCGCCAACCCTTTAAAGATTTTCCTTGTTTTTCCGTACATATGGTATATACTGTTATTGATAAAGGACAGGTTGTCTTCCGAAAACTGATCGGGGTACCTCTAAAACCGCAGTTTTCAGAGGTAACACTGAAAAGTCGATGTCGATTTTTGAGGTTAATCGGCAATGATGCGAATTTTATTAGTCGGCGGCAGCGAGAAAATCAAAGCGCTCTGCATGTCGCTCGAAGACGAAAATTTTCGTGTTGTCTGCACGACTTCTCTTTCTCCGCCTGAAGACGAAGGGCTGTCGTCGTATGCGTTGATTTTGTTCGACTTCCGCCTGTTCGAGCAGGGACACATTCAAAAAGCTCACGAGGTTTTTAAAAGATGCGGGGATTCGCCCGTTCTCGTGTTCGTAACGGAAAAAACGGCCGCTTTTGCGGCAAAGATTCTTAAACTGGGCGCATCCGACGTCATCGTTTTCCCCTGCTGCCGTTCGTATTTACAAGCGTACATACGATATTACGCTTCAAAACCCGAGGAATTTTCCGTCCCGGATATAACGGGTGCTCATGTTCTGAAAGCCTTTATCGGCGTATCGGAAGCTTCCGCCGTTTTGAAAAAACAAATTTTGCTTGCATCGCAAAACGATATGCCGGTACTCCTGCTCGGAGAAACCGGAACGGGAAAAAGTCTTGCGGCGCGCCTCATACACGACTTGTCGCGACGTAAAAAGTCTTCTTTTGTGGAAGAAAACATTGCGGCCATACAGGAAACACTTGTTGAAGGAGAACTGTTCGGCACCAAGGCCGGCGCCTATACGGGAGCGGTAACGCGGCCGGGACTGTTCGAGCGTGCTTCGGGCGGAACGCTTTTTTTGGACGAAATCGGCGGTATAAATGCAAACGTTCAGGTAAAATTGCTTAAAGTATTGGAATCGGGCGAGTTTCGCCGCGTCGGCGACAGCGAAAGCAAAAGAGCCGATGTGCGCATTATCTGCGCGACAAACAGTCCGCTCAACTCGTGGAAAGACAGCGGCCGTTTTAGAAAGGATTTATACTACCGCATTACGGGCATGGAAATTTCGGTACCGACTTTAGCCGAACGCACCGAAGACATTTTGCCGATTGCCCGCAGTTTTTTGGAACGGCTGTGCGCCGATGCCGGCAGCATGAAACGCTTTTCTCCCGCCGCCGAAGTAAAGATTTCCAGCCATCATTGGCCCGGCAACATACGCGAACTGCACAATTGCGTATCGCGGGCTTTTTACGCCTCGGCGCACACGGTAATTTTAGAAGGCGACATCAAATTCGTTCTGTAAGTTCGCCCTTAAAATTCGTCTTTTACCCCGCGCTTAAAGCCGCACCGGCTTATGAGTACGGGCTTATGCGGGGCGACTTACTCCCGCTTTTTAAGCGCAAGGGTGGCCGCCTTTACAAAGATTTTTTCGATGCGGGAAGCTTCCGTTTCGGACAAGCCCGCCCTTGCAAAAACGGAAAGCCAAAAACGTTCGGCGTCATTGCGGCCGGCAAGCGTAAAAAATCCGATGCGCTGCAGACTGTCGGACACGACTGCAACCGTTTGCTTGAGGCGGCCGAGCGGCACCGGTTCGTACGTACACTGCGCGGGAAGCGCTTTTCGGTATAATTCGTAGGCGATAATCTGCACCGCGTGGGAAAGGTTGAGCGAGCCTTCGGCGGGATTCGCGGGAATCGTAACCGCGGCGCTGCATAGATTCAGCTCTTCGTCGGTAAGGCCGGTGCGCTCGTTGCCGAACACGGCGGCGGCACGGGCTTTGCAAACCGCTCCTGCCGGCGGCGGCAGAGAAAAAACTTTTTGTGCGAATTCTTCCGGCAATAAATAAAAGCCCTTACGCTTTTGCCCGTGCCGCCGCGTGGTTCCCGCCGCAAAAGCGCAGTCGTTCACCGCCGATTCAAGATCGGAATAAAACTCGGCATTTTCCCACACATCATACGAATGTACGGCGCGCGTTTTAACGGTTTCGCCGTCATAGTCCGAACGTTTTCCGACAATGCGCAGGCGGGAAAGCTCCATGTTTTTCATCGCGCGGCAGACGGCGCCTATATTCCCGCTTTCGGCGGGATTGCACAACACAATTACGATATCGGCAAGGTTCATCTTCAGCCCTTTATTTTATTGCCGAATTATACCACAGTTGAAAAATATGGCAAGCCTTTGCGCGCTCGAAACGGCGGCAAAAAATGCAAGAATAAAAAAGAGCGCGTGAACCGTTATGTAAAACACCTCCCGCGGCATAAGCGCATGCAGGACAACAATAATAACGGGCAAAAGATAAAATCCTATCGCCGTATAGCGGCCGACAAAATCAAAGAGAAAAACTGTTCGCTTGCCGCTGCGCGGCGCCGAACGCGCTAATGTCGATGTCGCAACAAATTCCGCCAGCTTAAGCGTAATTACAGCCAGCATCCACAGCGGAAAAAGATGCAGCCTGTACAAAGCAAAACATGAGGAAGCGATATACAAAAAGTCGCAACAAACATCGGCTATCGCACCGAACGGGCTTTGCACACGGAAAAAGCGCGCAGCCTTTCCGTCAAAAAAATCGGTTAAGGCAACGGCCAAGAAAAGGATCGCATATAAAAGGGGGCGCAGTTTTCCCGCCGCGGAACAAGATGAAACAAGCAGTATATATGAGGCGGCAGAAAGCGGCACGCGCAAAAAGGTCAGCGTATTGACTAAAATAAAAGCCGCCCGCCTTTTCCGGGTTAAAATGTTTTTTTGCACGGGAATCTCGCCGGCAGTATTTTTGTACATCATTCGGCTAATATTCCTTTAACAAAATATAATACGAAAGTTTGCAGCGTTTCGCCGTAAGCTTCAAAATCGCTGTTTGCAATATGACAATCCACATAGTAAATAAAATCGAGTACTTTTAAAATCTTATCGATGGTATCGGTGTCGAGATTTTTCCGCTTTAAACGATTTGTAAAGGTTTCGCGCAAAAACCGATGAAACGAATTATTTTCCCTGCCTGTTTCGGACGCATAATATTCGTGCAGCTTGTCCGAAATAAAAGGTTTGTTCCATTCGGCAAGAATTTTATTACTCATAACATTATTAAAACTGTACGCAAACAGCTGTTCGATAACGCGCTCGGCATCTCCGTCCCAATCGATTTCTTCTATGAGCTGTTTGCGCATCGTTTCGTTTTCGCGGATATGTACATCCAAAAAAATATCTTCTTTTGATGCGTAATACTTATAAAATGAACCGACCGCCATGCCGGCTTTTTGCGCGATTTGCGAAATATTCGTATCCTTATACCCGTTTTGCAAAAACAACTCATGGGCGGCTTCGTTAAGCCGTTCTCTTTTTTCTTCCGTTTTTTCTTCCATACCGCAAAATCCTTTCATGCTTTTTAATACTTTCAGTATTTGCGCACCATCCCGCACTCCTCCGTACCGAATGCAGCGGCAACAAAATGAATGAATATATTTTTTAATTCATTCACAAAATACAATATGAGAAAAATTCCGTTTTGTCAAGCGCATCCCGCCCTTGACCTCATCCGTTTTAAAGCGTACAACGTTTTTATGGAAAATATTGCGGGAAAAACGGCGCTGGTAGTCGGAGGAAGCGGCGGCATCGGAGCAGCCGTTTGTTCAAAACTTGCCGATTGCGGCACCGACCTGATTATTCACGGTTCGGCCGAGTCGGCAAAATTCGACGCGCTTGCAAAACGGTTGTCGGAAAAAGTCCGCGTCGAAAAAATCATTCAGCATTTTGAAAGCGGCTTTGAAGCGTCTTTTGAAAAAACAAGGCTCAACCAAACGCTCATTCGTGCCGATATTATATGTGTATGCTTCGGACCGTTTGTTCAAAAAGAATTGCATCGAACGACTGCCGAAGACTGGCGCATTGCCGCAGAGCTGAACTACGTTTTGCCCGGCATGATTATTTCTTCAGCGCTGCCCGCAATGATGCAAAAAGGCTGGGGCAGATTTTTGCTCATGGGCGGAACACGAACCGATTGTATCAGGGCTTTTAAGACTAACGCGGCCTATGCGGGCGCCAAAACGGCATTGGCAACGCTCGCACGTTCGACCGCGGTTTGTTACGCCCGGTACGGAATAACCTGCAACCTTATTGTGCCCGGTTTTACACGGACGGAATACATCTCCGAGTCCGAGCAAAAAAAACTTGCGGAAAAGATGCCGCTGCATAAGCTTGCCGAACCAGAAGATATCGCCGAAGCGGCGGTTTTTTTGCTGCGGCAGCCGATGATAAACGGCGCCATACTGAACGCGGACGGGGGTTGGGAACCGTAATTCACGCATGTAACGCAAATAATCTTCGAATGTTCGAATTTGGATTTGACATGAGTTATACTAATAGTGTACAATATAGATTAAATGGTTATTTTTGATAACTGTAAGGAAAGACGACATGGATGCGAATAATAATTTGGTACCCGGTTTTAACGACGAAAAAGAGGACAGTCTCAAAATCACCCTGCAAAAAGTCGATCAGGTGCGCAACGGTATCATTTTGTATTTGAACGGTTATATTGATACCTATAATTCAAGCTTTTTTCAAAAACGGGTCGCGAAAGTTGTCGACGCCGGATACAAAAACTTAATATTCAACTGCGCCGCATTGAACTACGTTTCGTCGACGGGAATCGGCTCCTTTACCGCCTTTTTAAAAATGGTAAAACCGTCCGGCGGCGACATTGTCCTTTTGGAAATTCAGGCTAAGGTATACGAAGTATTCCAATTATTGGGATTTTCCCAATTTTTTAATATTAAAGGCTCAGCGGAAGAAGCGATCGCATTCTTTAAACAGGGCGTTGTTACCGAAACGGGCATTTTTCCGAAAATCTTCACCTGCCCCGTTTGTTCAAAAAAGCTGAAAGCGCCCCGCTCCGGCCGCTTCCGCTGTTCGGAATGCAAAACGATTTTGGCCGTGGATGCCAACGGACAAGTGTTTTTAGGCTAGAACCGGACAACGCACAGGTAAGCGGCTCTTTTGGCCGGTTGTGGAAAACCTGTGCAAAAAATGATGAAAGCCGCCGCACTTACGCTATTTCCTTAAAATAAAAAGAATTGTACCATGCCATACGGCGGACTGTCCCCGACTTCCGCTAATCCTTTATAATACAATAATTTAAAAATATCTCTAAAATAATCGCTTTACGCCGCCTCATCGAGCGTTCCGCGGCGGAAGAGTTCGGCTATCTGTTTATATGATAAACAAATACCGTGCTGTGGAAAAGTTGTTGATAATTCCATTTAAATCTTGTATTTATTCGATATCCGTGATATTCTGATAAAAATGAAAAAATCATTGTTTTTTATTGCAATATACATTTTTACGCTTTTGCTGTTTACGGCCTTTGTCGCCGCAATGATTCTTTTATATCCGGGGACACCCGGCTACTTGTCATATACGGATCCGTTTGAGCGCATTGCCGATGTTTTTTCGTATTCGTTTTTTTCGCTGCTTCCTTTAAGCGGAGTTGTGTCGCTTTTGTTTGTCGTTTTTGCCGCCGCACGGCGCGGAAGTTCATCTCTTTTCGATTTTTTAGTGTACCTTTTTTTATGCTGCGTCGTTTGGCTGCTTATTATTCCGCTGTGCTTTTTGTACAATCCCGCGCCCAAGGTGAGTGCTTTTATAACGGGCCGACAGGAAGCATCTCCGGCCGCAGTGTTTTTTAAAAACGGATTTTCATATATTTTGCTGCGCGATTATGAAGCCGAATATCTAAAGCCTCCGGCTTTTATCGCCGGTTTTTTCCCGAAACTGTTTTTTGCCGCATCCGTGATCCGTTCTGCCGTAGCGGGAGGACGCCTTTCCTATTTGATAACGGCCTCGGCCGGCCTTGCATTCGGCGCTCTGTACGGCTTTTATTCGTTTTCGCGCTGGAAACTCATGAACGCGGCCCTCGTTATCGTTTTCGCTATAGGAATCGGCGCACTGAATATTTACATACACACGCCGGCTTTTTCTTCAACGGTGCATACAAAATGGTTCCCGCTTTTTGTGAATTCGGCCGTATGCGTTTTGCTGTGCATACTTCCGCTTACGCGCGCGATTGTGCGTTTAAGGGCCGGCACGGGAAGCCGAACGGAAGGCTGATATGAAAACTTCAACGCGCACATGGATTTTAATCTTCGTATACACGGTATTCGCTTTCGCTTTTTTTGTCGGAAAAGCGTTTTTGATAAAGGAACTTCCGGTACTTATGCCTAACGACGCCGGCATGTGGCGCTTTGTCACGGGCGTCCGCGCTTTTTTTGCCCGGCTTCCGGCCATTCTCGCATCGGTATGCTGCATTGCCTTTTCGTGGTCGTTTGCTAAAGACGCCGGCAAAAATCTGGCACGTTTTTCGCCCGTTCAGTTAAGAAATTACCGAACGGTTCTCGTCGCCTCCTGCGTGTCCGTTATTTTGTGCTTTGCGGGTACGGAAATTCTTACCCCGATCGTATCGGCAAAACAAACGGCCCTCGAAAACAAAATGCAGGATTATAACTGGTACACGGAACAAACGAAAACGTCCGTAAACGAAGGCAATGCGGCGGCAGCCGTTTTTTATGCCGAAAATGCTTTAGCCCTGTGGCCGGACAATCGCGACGCAAAAAAACTCTATGACGATTCATTAAAACTTTCGGCGCAAAGCGAGCGGAAAGAGGCCGAACCTTCATCCGCCCTGCCGTCGGATATAGCCGCCCTGCAAAACACGCCGTATTCGGTTATGCGCTTGCTGCAAAAAGCTCAAACGGCCTTCGAATTGAAAAACTATTTTGACGCGCACTATTACGCGTGGTGGGGTCTTAAACTTGCAGGCGACAACGATGCGAACAGCGGCGAACTTCGGCGCATTGCGGTCGAATCGTGGAACATTATCGCGTCGTGGTCGGGCTTCGAAACGGACGATGCGGCGATGATTTTTTTAAAAAAGCGTGAAGGCTACAGCGCGCTTATGGAAGGGGATGCACTGGGTGCGTATTACACCTTCCTCGATTTATACGAAGCGAATGACCTTGATCCGGACATTCTGCGCTTTTACCGGCTTGCAACCGAAGCCCTGCTCAAACAGTATTTTTTTATCGATGAAACGCGCAATCTCGCTTTTTTTGAAAACTTTCAAAACGTTTCTTTTAAAGTAACGCATCCGGACGGCAAAACCGACCTCATAAGCATAGGAGGGGTGACGACGGTTGCAAAAACGGATAACGTTGTAAAATACCTGCGCAACTATTCATGCCTTGCATACGATGAGGCCGGACATTTGCTGTATTCCATGACCGATCCCTATGTAAAACTCATCGGGCAAAGAGCCGGTTCTTTGGGTATAGGCTACGAAAAGCGCACGGGCATTCAGGATGCCGAAACCTACGTTCCGCAGCTTTTATTGACTTCAGTGGACAGAAAAAATCGCGACATAGTCGGTTCCCCGCATTATTTTGCGGCACAAAGCGCTCAATACGAGCGGGAAATCGTGCGGATTTTGCCGATGAGTTTGCAGGATTTTGATTTGGCGTGCAGGGCATCCGCAAAAGGCCCGCAGTATATGAATTTGGCTTTTTTATTCCGGTTTGTGCCGATTGCCGAACGCTACGGATTTCAAAAACGTATTTTTTCGCTGTTTTTGCTTCAACGTCTTTGCCGGCCGCTTTTACTGCTTGCATTCTTTATCTTTTTATCGATTATTGCATGGAATTACAAACTCGAATCGTCGCAAGTGTTCCGCTTTACATGGATTTTCAGCTTCCCCGTGCTTACGGCGGTTGTGCAGTTTTGCATGGAATGGTTCCGCTACTTGATGAACCTCATATACTACGCGCTGCCGGGCGTCGCGTCTTTTGCGCAGCTTCCCGTCGTACTCGTCGTGCTTTTCGTATGCGTGATTTTACTGTCGATTAAGTTTTTATCGCTGCACGAAGAATAGCGCTAGCTGTCGATTCTTTCTATATGCGCGCCCAAACTTTTTAAGCGCTCGGTTAAATGCTCGTAGCCGCGTTCCACTTGGTAAACATTCCGAATAATGCTTGCGCCTCGCGCGCACAAAGCCGCAATCACAATCGCCATGCCCGCGCGCACGTCCGGCGAAGATAATTCCTCGTCACCGTGCAGGGTACAAGGCCCCGATACGACGGCGCGGTGCGGATCGCATAAAATAATACGCGCGCCCATGCCGATAAGTTTGTCGACAAAGAACATTCTCGATTCGAACATTTTTTCGTGAATGAGCACGGTACCTTTTACCTGCGTTGCGACAACCGTCATAATGCTGGTTAAGTCGGGAGGGAAACCGGGCCACGGCGCATCGTCTATTTTCGGAATCATGCCGCCCAAATCGGTGTTGATTTGCATTTCCTGCGCGGCGCCGACTTTTATCGTATCGCCGTCCGTTTCCCAGTGAATGCCGAGTTTGCCGAATGAAAGTTTTATCGGGCGCAGGTCGCAGTTTTGCACGCCTTTTATTTCTATGCTGCCTTTGGTCGCCGCGGCAAGTCCGATAAAGGAACCGACTTCCATAAAGTCGGCGCCGATTTTAAACTCGCAGCCTTTCAGCTCTTTTACGCCTTCGATTCTCAGAATGTTCGAACCGCAACCGCTTATTTTTGCGCCCATTGCGTTAAGCATGCGGCACAAATCCTGAACGTGCGGTTCGCAGGCGGCGTTCGTAATAACGGTTGTGCCGCCGGCACGCGATGCGGCCATAAGCGCGTTTTCGGTCGCCGTAACGGACGCTTCGTCCAAAAACAAATCGGTACCGGCAAGCTTATTCGCGGTAAACGTAAAGCGTCCGTCGATGTTGACCCGCGCGCCCAATTCGGTAAGGGCTAAAAAGTGCGTGTCGAGCCGCCGCCGGCCGATAACGTCGCCGCCGGGCGGATTCATGCTGACTTTGCCGCAGCGTGCCAAAAGAGGGCCGGCAAACAAAATGGACGCGCGTATTTTTTTGGAAAGCTCGACGGGAATATCGCAGACGCGTATATTTTGCGCATGAATCGTCCACGAATTCTTGCCCGCGGATTTTACGGAAGCGCCCAAAGCTTTAAGGATTTCGAGCATAACGGCGGTATCGGCTATGTCGGGAATATTATGGAGCGTTACCGGCTCGCTTGTTAAAAGTGTTGCGGCAATACAGGGAAGCGCGGCGTTTTTGTTTCCGCTGACGGTAATCGTTCCCCGTATCGGGAAGCCGCCTTCTATACGGTATTCGCTCATCGCTTTTCCGCCCACAACGCAATCAATTCCAAAATGAGGCCGACCGCATAGGTCATTTGATTTAAGGACGCCCATTCGCGCCGTGAATGGAAGTTATGACCGCCGTTAAAGACATTCGGCGTCGGTCTTCCCATTTCGGTTAAGCGGGAACCGTCGGTTCCGCCGCGGATCGGCTTCGATACGGGCTCAACTCCGACCTTTTTTGCGGCCTTTAGAAGCATTTCCATAACTTCGGGATTTTTGTCCAGATTTCCTTTCATGTTGACGTATTGCTTCGTATGCTTTACCTTCACCGAAGAACCGGGGAATTTATGTTCCATTGCCTTTGCAAGCACGCCGACCGTCTTTTTTCTGCGCTCCATAGCTTCATCGGTGTAATCGCGCAAATACAAAAGCACGTTCGCCCGTTCAATATGACCGCTTATCTGCATGGGCGCGTAAAACCCCAAATAGCCGTCGGTAGCTTCGGGACTTTCGTTTTGGGGCAACAAATTGACGAAAGCCGCGGCCATCGTAACCGCGTTGACCATATCGGGACGCGCCGTTCCGGTGTGTTTCGCCTTTCCGTTAAAAGTGATTTCGCTTTTCCACGCGGTAAAGCATTCGGATTCCAATTCGCCGATGTGCCCGCCGTCGATCGTATAGCATTGCTTTGAGCGCAGCCAATCGAGCGGCACCTTATCCATTCCGTGTCCGGTTTCTTCATCCGGATTGAAAATAACTTCAATCGGCCCGTGCGGTTTTTTGTCCGTGTTAAGAAGCATATCCAATGCGGTCATAATCGAAGCGATTCCGGCTTTATCGTCGGCGCCGAGCAGGGTTGTGCCGTCCGTTGTAATAATCGTTTCACCGACGGAAAGCAAAAGCGCTGTATCCTGCGCGGGATCCAAAACGACGTTTTCTTTAAGGCGCACGGGAGAACCGTCGTAGTTTTTAATAACCTGCGGGCACACGTCTTTTCCGGACACTTCTTCGGCCGTATCCATGTGGGCTAAAAGTCCTATTGAGGGCGCTTTTTCGTATCCCTTTGAGGCGGGAATGCGTGCGCACACATACGCGTGGTCGGTTACATGCACGTCTTCAATACCCAACTCGTGCAGTTCACGTTCCAAATTTTGCGCGAAATCTCTTTGGCGCTCGGTTGAAGGTATAATGCCCTTATCGGCTTTATCCGCATCGCTGGTGGTCCACGTTTGCACGTAGCGCAAAAAGCGTTCCAAAAGCGGCTGAGCGATTTTATCGTTATAGTTTTTCATACGCACAGCATACGATATTTTCGCACGGGGCGCAAGAGCGGAACTCCGCTTTTGACTTTTTGCGGAAAATGCGCTATCATTAAAGAATATGAATATCATTCCCGAGTTTCCCGAATTCGCATCCGTTTCGGCCTCAATGTATAAAGAACTCTATCCTTTTTTGAATAACTTACCCGACGGCGTTTCCGAATTTACCTTTTTAAATCTCTATCTGTACCGCGCAAAATACGATTACCGCATAAGCCGCCTTCCGCAAACGGCGGAAACGACCTTTATCGTAAACGGACGCGACAAATACGGCACCTTTTTCTTCGTCATAGGGTCACTTCCCTCAAACGAACAAATAGAAGGGCTACTTAAAACCTACGGGCGCTGGAAAAACATGGGACAAACGCATTACGACGCCTGTGCGGAATTCTTAACGAAACAGGGCTATGTTTTGCAGGAAGATCGGGACAACGAAGATTATTTATACACGAGACAAAGCCTTGCCGATTTGGCCGGCAAAGCGTTGCATAAAAAACGCAATTTGGCAAACGGATTTGAAAACGCATATAAATGGGACGTGCGGCCCTTAACCGAAAAGAATGCCGCCGACGCGGGAATCGTGCTCGACGCATGGGTTGCCGCGCGAGCCGAAGGCGACATTGCCGATTACGACCAATGCGTCAATGCGTTGGAAGTGCTGGCCGTATCGAATTTCAGCGGCTTACTCGTATATGTTGAAGACAAACCCGTCGCATGGGCATTGGGCGAATATATCGTGTCGGGAAAGGTGTTTTTAGTGCACTTTGAAAAAGGCATCGATTCGTACCGCGGCGTATATCAGTTTGTAAACCGCGCTACGGCACGCGCCCTTCCCGAAACGGTTGAATTTATAAACCGCGAACAGGACTTGGGCGACGAGGGGCTGCGGCAGGCAAAAATGACTTATCGTCCGGCCGCTTTCGTAAAAAAATATTGCGTAACATACGCGGAGGCAAAAGCGTGAAATTCGTCAGTACACGCAGTAAAACACGGCAGGTATGTTTTTCCGAAGCCGTCGTGCATTGTCTGGCGCCCGACGGGGGCTTGTATGTGCCCGCCTATTCGGAAGACTTGCGCCCGTGGATTATGTATATGGACGAAAATACGTCTTTCCGATCCGTTGCGGGCTCTTTAACGTCGGCGCTTATAAATGAAGAATTCAGCCCGATTATCAGCGAAGCGATTGCAAATCAGGCGTTTCCGTTCAGTCCGGAACTCAAACAGCTTGCCGACAATCTGTACGTGCTCGAACTGTTCCACGGGCCGTCCGGCATACACAAAGATTTCGGTATTTCATATTTGACCGCATGCCTCGAACACATTTTGCTCATGCGGGAAAAGTCGGCACTCATCGTCGCTCCGACAAGCGGAGAAACGGGCGCATCGATTGCCCGCGCTTTAAAAAATAAAAAACACGTAAAAGCGGTTTTGCTCTACCCGAAAGGAACTATGCGCGGCTTCGAACAAGCCGACTGCATATGGAACGGGGGCAACGTGTATCCGGTAGAAGTGGACGGCAACATTTCCGACTGCGTTACGCTGAGCAGGCTTTTATACGAAGACCCCGAATCGGTGCAAAAATATCGATTAACGCTTGCAAATACCGTAAATATCGGGCGGCTGTTGCCCCACACTTTTTTGTATATGTATGCGTTTTCGCGCTTGCGCAAAAAAGTATACGGCGATATTTATTATGCAATGAGTTCGAGCAATTACGGGAACTTGGCGGCAGGGCTGTACAGCTGGAAGTTTTCGCTTCCGGTAAAGGGTTTTATAACCGATTCTTCGGCGGCCCTGACCCGCGACGTGCAGGGAAAATGCTGCATGCCCGATTCGATCGTTCCGCTCGAAAAGCGCGGAAGCGCCGATCCGGCTTTGCCGTCAAACATAGAGCGCTTGGAAGAAATTTTTACGGCAAGCCCCGCGGTTATGAAAGGTTTGGTTTATACGGCCGATGTAACGGAAGACGAAGTCGCCGAATCTTTTAAGCGCCTCTTTACCGATTACCGCTACTTTGCCGATCCGGACGCCGCACGCGCATACGCCGCAGCCTGCAAAAGGCCGGACATCATCGGCACGGACGATACAACCCTTGTACTGATTGCCTCCGAAGATCCCGTTTTGCACGCGGAAAAACTTCGCCTGTGGTGCGGCGAAGAACCGCCCGCGAACAAAAAACTGCACGCGCTGTACGAACCGATTGAACCCGTAAAAAAAATCGGCGCCGAAGTCGACGCGCTCAAAAAAATTGCGGCGGAAGTATCCGCCGCATCGTAAGCGGAAAACAAACGTGCCGCAAATGTCCGAAAACCGGAAATATCTTAAAGTTAATCGCTTTCCCGCCGGTCATACCGCGCACTGTCGGCCTGTTATAATCAAACCTCGGCGTCTTGCTTTAACAAATCGATTAAAACTTCAGCCTTATAGCCGGATTTTTCAACGGCGTCCGAAACTTTTTGAGCCGTTTTTTCTATACACGCAAACGACGGTTTTTCGGCGTACAAAACCGCATAAAGAAGCGCCGCATCCTGCACCGCTTCAAGGGCTTTTTCGCGGTTAAACCAGATAACGTTTTCGAAAAGGTTGGCTCCCAAAATAAGCGGCGCTTTTTCGCTTTTTATAAGGCGTGCGAAAAAAGCGGCAATGTCGGCCGAGATATTTTTTTCCGTGTCGCCCGCGACGGTTTCGCACAAAACGTTCATCTCCTGCATGGCGGCAAGGGCGCCGTATATCGAATCGGAATCGTATCCGTATGATTTTAAAAGGCGCGCCGCTTTAAGGTCGAGCCCCCGCAAAGCAATATGCTCTTTTACCGTTTCGGCGCGGACATCAGGCATAAGTTCGTGCAAAGCGTACAGAATAAAAAAGGCTGTAAGGATTTGCGGCATAAACGCCTGCTGCGCGAGGGTTTCGTATAAACTGTGCACGCCGGCCGCGCCGCCTTTGCCGCCGGGACTGCCGGCTTTTTGCGCCGACTCGCATAAACTTACGAGTTTTTCGATACGGGCGGCAAAGGCTTCCCATGCGCTTTCCAAGGCATGCCGCTCTGCAGCCGGCTCGACAGCCGAAGCTTTTGCGCCGAGGAAATTTCGCAGCACGGTGAAATACGCAAAAGCGGCTTCTTTATGCCGTTCCAAAACGTCGCACAAGGGCAAAGGCGGCGCGCTTTGCAAATCGTCCTTCGGCTGTAAACCGGGCAGACAACGGGCTGCGATCGCGGCAAACAAATCCTTTGAAGCAAAAGAGGCAAACGCGCCGTACAGTTCTTCAAAAGCCGTATCCTTCAGTGCGTCGTCTATGCTTTCGGTTCCTTTTCCGCCCAAGCGCTCGCATAAAAGCGCGTACGGCGCGGCATTTCGGCCGGAATCGGTAGTTTTGTCGCACACTTCATAGATATTGAGCAGCACTTGGCATTCGTAGCCGTCCAACTGAACGAACATTCCGTTTTCGAATAAATCGGCGTTCGAGCGGATAAACCATAAGCCGCTCTTTTGTTCCTGAAAAATGCAGTAAAAATTCCTGTCGTTCGTTAAGCCGAGTGCCGGCGCAAAGTCTTCGGTTTTCATTTGAACGTTGCCGCCTTCTTTAACCGCAAAGGGACAGGAAACTTTTACCCGGCCGGCGGCGCGCTCGTATGCGTTGTTGTAAAACACCGCAGCTTTTTCAGAACCTTCCCGGTTTGTGTACGCAAACACGTTTTCATTTACCGCGCCTTCGTTATGCACATCGTACAGGCGGAAATGCTCCACGTCGGCAAAGAGCGAGCGCTTTTTCATAAGCGGAAAGATTTCCCGCTCATGCCTGCCGATTAAGTCGGGATTGTCGCGTTCGTCCCATTGCGCACGCGTAAATTCCATTCCGTACTTTTCGGTAAAGCCTTCTATTTGGCCGTGCCCGAACATCGGGAGACCCGGCATCGTAACCATAAGCGTGCACACGCCGAAGTATTTGTCGCCGGTTCCGAATTGAACCGCCGCCGTTTCTTCGTCGGGATTGTTCATAAAATTGACAAAGCGTTTTAAAACCTGCGGATCGAATTCAAGCGTATTTTTGATTGTGTTGCGGTATTTAAAGTTCTCTTCGGTTTTGAGCATATTCATAAAAGCGCTGTTGTACACGCGGTGCATGCCGAGCGTGCGCACAAAGTAGCCTTCCATCATCCAAAAGGCTTCGGCCAAAAGCAGCGTGTCCGGAACCTCCCGCACAACGCGGTCGACAACCTCGCGCCAAAATTCGTTCGGGATCGCTTTTTCAAAATCCTCGTTGCTCATAGCGTATTCTGCCCTGCCGGCTATGTCGCCCCCGTGCCCGGGTTCGGGGTACCACAATCTGCGTATATGCTTTTTGGCAAGCACCATCGCCGCATCGAAGCGGATAATCGGAAAATTACGCGCAACATGTAAAATTGTTTGTATAACTTCTTCGCGCGCGGCGGGATTCAAAAAATCTATTTGAGCCGTATCGTTCCACGGCATTCCGGTGCCGTCGTTCCCGTGATATATATAGCGCACATCCTGAGTTTGCATATCAACGCGTTTAAAGACGACGGCGCAGTCCGTTTTTGAATAATAATGATCTTCCAAAAAAATGCCGACGCGCCCGTCAAGCGAAAGATTTTCGCCGTTAAAACTGTAGGTCGGGAAAGGACAGTCTTTGCGCTGCATAAAAAGTTCCGGTTTTTCGACAACCCAGCGCGAATCCATTCCCGTATGATTGGGCACCATGTCCGCCGCTAGGCGGATACCCCGCTGCTGCAAGCGGGCGCGCAAATCGTTTAAAGCTTCCCAGCCGCCCAGTTCGTCGGCGATATCGTAATCGTACAAGCTGTACGCGCTTGCCGCAGCTTCGGCGTTGCCGTTTATCTGCTTGATGCGTTTGCTTGCCCAAGAACGCTTCCATATGCCGATAAGCCAAAGGCCCGTAAAACCGCGGCTCGCAAGCGCATTCAATTCTTCGTCGGGAATTTCGTCCAAACGCCGCACGGGACGACCGTATTTTTTTGAAAGCTGGTCGAGCCATACGAGAACGGTTTTTGCCATAAGAACGACGCGCGGCATCCATTCGCGGTCGGAACTGAAGCGCTCGTATTCTTTTATTAAGCTGTCGTAACTGTACGCCTGCATCGGAGGCGGCGCAAAACCGGGGCCGCCGACCCACGCGGGTTTTTCTTCTTCGGCGATAATATCCATGCCGGAAAGCAGACGGGGTACTTCCTTTTCTATAAGAGATTTCCAGCTGCGCGCAATATAATCGAGCTGACCTTTTAAACTGTTCGGACTCGCCTTTGCAGGCTCGCGCAGCATGGTAATCAAATCGGTGTGATTGGGACCGAATAAGGGCTGCGTTTTAAAAAAAGATTGCAGCAGCACCCACAGCGCCGCATATTTCGGATTTTTTGCAAGCTCCGCATCGCCGAATAAAAACAAAAACGGCGAACATGCGGGATTTTCGACCGCAATATGCAAAAGCATCCATTCTTCCAATATAAGCGCTTTATTGGGAATACCGTCCGTGCCGCCGTTTAAAAACGCTTCTATGCTCATTCCGCTGCCGTATACGGCCGCAGGCGGAAATTCGCGGCAAAAGTCGGCAAGCAGCGCATCGATCGCTTGCAAGCCGAGCGCTTTTTCGGCACTGCGCAGGGCATCGGTAAAGGCCGCAGGATTTTCGTGCCGGCAAAAGGAACGGCACACGAGGTGCTGCATTTCGTTTATCAAAGAAAGCGCGTGCAATTGCCCCGCCATAACGAATTGTCCCGCGGGCAAAAGGGTTTCCGCCTTATCGTTGATTGCTTTGGCAAGCGTCCGTATATCCCGTATATCCTCAGGATGCGCTGTGCCGCTCGGCAAAAAAAGGGCGGCGTTCAAATTGCAGATATTCCGCACGTTATTTAAAATATGCAGTTCCATAGTTACATTCTACTCTATAGCATTGAATTTGTAAAACCGTTTTTCCAGTGCCACACGGGAGTCGCCAAACTGTTCGAAAAAGGCTGAACGCGGCTGAAGTCCGGAAGCCACGAATCGTCGTTTTCCAGTTCCTGATAAAACAAATAGTCAAAATCGTAGTCATGTATGAGTTGTTTGATGTATTCGAATTCGTCCCGATTGATAAAGCGATCGGGGAAATTTTGCTGCGTTCCGTTTTTTACGACAGGCGTATACTGACTCATGAGCGAAATGCACGCTTTTCCGTCCGCGTGTTCTTTAAGCCAATCCAAAACCTTAACCGTATTGTCAAGGCAGCCGGGCATAACCAAATGGCGCACGATAACGCCCGACACCATTTTTTCCGCTCCTTCCGTATTTTCGTCGTTTACCGCATTTTCGACGTCCGCCGCGCTGCCCGCACGTTTGCTCTTTTCCGCATCTGCGCATTTTTCACTGCGCGCCTCTTTTCGGCCGGATTGCACACGCCGCGTTGTAACAGGCTCAAAGCGCAAGGGCGCAAGCTCTATCATGTGCCGTATCGCTTTTTTTGCCGTCCGTGCGTAATCGCCTGTGCCGAGCAGCGCTTCGCTCGCAGCCGAACCGAAGGCCTTTAAATCGGGCAGCCAAATATCCGTAACCGGCGCAAGCATGTCGATCGCATCAACGCTTTCATATGCGGAAGAATTCCAGCACACGGGAATTCCGAGCCCTTCTTTTTTTGACTGCGTGAGAAAAGAAGCGATGGCAGGGATCGCATGGCTGCCGGTAACGATATTGATGTTTTCGGCACCCGCCTGTTCGAGCGCCGAACATATGCGGCAAAACTCTTTGCAGTCGACAATCTTTCCCATTCCTTCCCGCGAAATCTGATAGTTTTGGCAAAAACCACAGCCCAAATTGCAGCCGCTTATAAAAATCGTTCCGGAGCCGCCCTTTCCCGTAAGCGGCGGCTCTTCGCCGAAATGCAGGCATGCCGAAGCGATTTTCAAATCGGCCGTTTCTTTGCAAAAACCCGTTTGTCCCGCAGTGCGGTTTACGCTGCAGCAGCGCGGACACAGGGTGCACGACGTATACGCATTCATGAGGACGTTTATAAAATTTTTTTTGCGACGAATATCGACATTAAAGCCGAAAGTCTGTCCATGGGTAATTCTTCGGCTTCGTAATTGACCATGTCGCACAGTTCCCGCCAATCCCGCTCGGAAAAAACTCCGTCTTCGGTACCATCGGCATAGGTTCCGTCAAGAATTTCGGCAGCGGTTAAAAGCCATGCTATATGTCGTTCACTCGGTTCGCTTTCGGGATGTTCGGAATTCTCAATGCGCGTCCGAAGCCAATAATCGGCTATCTGCGCACTCAACGTGCCCATATCGGTATACAGCGACGCAAAATAATCGGCGACAGACTTTGCGGCACGCTTTCCGTCGTATGCGGTGCCTGCACCTCGTTCGTGTTTAATGCGGCGTTTAATGTCCGCATGTAATTTTTGAATATCATCCATATCGTAAATATATCATATTTTAAAGAAAATTTGTTGAAAACACGATTTTATCCTTGACTTTTAGCAAAACAACCCGTAGAATATATGTATGAATTTACGAACTGTTTTAACACCGGAAACCGTTGAGCTCCATTTAAAGGGCACAACAAAAGAGCAGATCATCGATGAGATGCTGGAAATTCTGATTAAAGCAGGCAAGGTGACGGATAAAGCCGCCGCTCTTGAATGCGTCCTTGACCGCGAAAGGAAAATGTCCACGGGCATGAAGCACGGAATCGCCATTCCGCACGGAAAAACCGATACGGTAAGCGATTTGGTCGCCTGTATCGGCATTTCGGACAATCCCGTCGATTTCGATTCGCTCGATCAGGAGCCGTGCCGGATTTTCATTATGACCCTGTCTCCCGTAAACAAAACGGGGCCGCACCTTCAGTTTTTAGCCGAAGTAAGCTTGTTGTTCAAAAGTGCGGACAAGCGGCAGGAAATACTGAAAACAAACGATAAAGCCGAAGTTATCAGGATTTTGACCGAATAAGTTTTTCGGCAAATTGACAGTTTTTACCAATCAAACAACAGCCGCTGTTCTTTTCGGGCAGCGGTTTCTTTTTTAAAGAGGTTCGCGTGGAATACGAAATAAAACCGATTTTTTGGGATGAAGTCGAGCCGGAATGCGAAACATACAATGAAGCTTTTTTGGCATCGCTGCGCACTGAATTAAAAGAATGGGAAACAAACGGCGCAAAAGCAGCGTCAATCCTGCTCGATCCGCGCTTTTATTCGGGTAAAGGGAACTTTTGGGCCTGCGGCGAAAAAAAAGACGCCGCCTTATTCGAATCGTTTACCGCGGCAATGCTGCACGCCGCGCGCCGGCTCAAAGACTGCGCCGCAATCGCCGGCTTTATACTGCCCGACTTTCAAAGCGATTGGGAAACCCTTGCTCAAGCGGGGCTTGAAGATTCATGCGTAGAAAGTTTTAAAGCGGCCTTTGCAAAAAAGCACGGACACTACGAATTCGTGCGTCGGCGATAGCAGGCGCGCATCAGGTCAAAAGCGAAGACCGCCGCAAAACAATAAACTGATTGCCCGCCTTACGCTCTTTTCAGCGCTTTCCGGCATAGGCGAGCGCATTGGCGTCTTTGCCGCTGCGGAACACGGAAGCGACTTTAACGTCGAACATATCTTCCAAGCCGCGCTTGTACGTTATAATGTTCGAAATATGGTTTAAAGTCATCTGAGGCGTTCCGTTGCTGCGCACGCGGTGCGTTCCCGCATTGTACATCGCAAGGGCCGAAATTTCGTTTCCGCCGGTATCGAGGCAATAGCGCAAAAACGCCAAGCCTTGTTTGGCGCTTATGTACGGATTAAAAAAGTCCTCTTCGGAAAAGCCGGGAAAAGCCTGACTGTTCAATTGAAACAAGCCGCGGTCAACGGACGCGTTCTTATTCCCGTTGACGGCTTGCACCTTGTAGCGGCTTTCGTTAAACGCGAGCGAAAAAGCCAAAGACAGCGGAATATCATATAAATCGGCGTACTCGAGAATAGCCAGCGTTACGTCGCGGTCGCCGGTAATTTCCTCATAAAAGGAAACGACGGCATTGCGCGAAATAAGCTTGCGGTACATTTCAAGTCCGGAATCCGTTTGGGCTCCTTTCGTACTTATTTCCTGATGGAAGGCCGACTGATTCAGCGCGTATTCAAGCGGCTTTCCGGGAACTGCGGCTTGGTTTTGAGCGCCGCTTTCAAGCCAGTCCTGTTCGGTACGGATGTCCGCATCGGCTTTACCGACTACGATTGTCTGCGGAATAAAAAAACCGACGCACAGCGCGGCTGCAAAAAAGAGCAAAATAAAAATCATCGGTCCGGCAAAGATTCCCGCCGCATTGCCGCCATTCATTTTAGTCAAATGCATAATAAAGCTCCATTTTTTATATGCAGTTAATATACAAAAAAATGCACGTTTTGGCAATGCAAAACGGAGAAATTTGTTGCGGTTTATATCGTTTTTATACTGTTTTCCGCATTTGTTATAAGCCGGACGCTGATAATGCCTTCGATTGTCGATATTTTTTCGGCAACTTCCGCAGCGGGAATTCCTTCTATATCGATAATATTATACGCAAGTTCGGCGCGGTTTTGATTTATCATCGCAAAAATATTGTGGTGCGCTTCGGCCAATACGGTCGTGATTTGCCCTACCATGTTCGGAATGTTTTTGTTCGCGATGCAAAGTCTGGTGCCGCCGGCGGGAATGTCGCCTTCGATTTTGCATTTGGGAAAATTGACCGAATTTTCAACGGTACCTTTTTCCATAAAATCGCGCAATTCGGTAACGGCCATAACGGCGCAGTTTTCTTCGGCTTCGGGAGTGGATGCCCCCAAGTGCGGAAGACAAATAATATTTTCGACGCCCAAAAGTTCTTCGTCGGGAAAATCGGTTACAAAGCAGGCAACGCGGCCGTCTTTTACGGCGGCGCACATATCGGCGTTTACCACCAAGCCGCCGCGCGCAAAATTCAATATGCGTACGCCCCGCTTTACGATTTTTAAACGCTCGGCATTTATCAACCCTTTTGTGTCGGCCGTTTGCGGAATATGCAAACTGATATAGTCGCAGCGGCTCAATAAGCTGTCGAGGTTTTCCGCTTTTTTGACGTCTTTATTCAGCGACCACGCCGAATCGACCGAAATAAACGGATCGTAGCCGATAACGCGCATACCCAAATCCACGGCGGCGTTTGCAACCATTACACCGATCGCACCCAAGCCGATTACGCCCAGCCGCTTGCCCCGCAGTTCGGGGCCGATAAACTGCGCTTTGCCCTTTTCGGCCGCACCGGGAATGTCGGCGCCGCCGCGCAGGTTTTCGGTCCAGCGGTTCGCCGCGATAACGGGCCGGCTCGAAAACAGCAGGGCCGCGACGGTCAGTTCTTTTACCGCGTTTGCGTTTGCACCCGGCGTATTGAAAACCGCAACACCCCGCTCCGTTAAAGCGGCAACGGGAATGTTGTTCGTTCCCGCGCCGGCGCGCGCAACGGCTTTTACGCTCGGCGGAATATTCATCGTATGCATATCGGCCGAACGCACGATAAGAGCGTCGGGATTCGGAATTTCCGATGCCGCTTCATACAAATCGCGCGGAAACAGTTCAAGCCCCTTGGGCGATATTTTGTTTAAGGTTTGTATTTTGTACATAGTCAAAGATTCTCCTTTCCGAACCGTTCCATAAACGCGATGAGCGCTTTTACGCCGCCGATGTCCATCGCATTGTACAACGACGCCCGCATGCCGCCGACCAAGCGGTGTCCTGCAAGGTTTACCAAGCCTTCTTTTTCCGCTTCGGCAACAAAGCGTTTATTCAGCGCGGCGGCTTTTTCGACGTCCGTTTCCGTAGTTAAAAAAGGAATGTTCATAATCGAGCGGCTGTTCTTTTCGACGGGCGCTTTATAATATTTGCCGTTGTCGATGTAATCGTACAAAAGCCGCGCTTTTTCGGTATTGCGCGCTTTCATGCCGTCAACGCCGCCGTTTTTTTCGATCCATTGCAGCACGAGGCCCATTATATAGATGTTCCAGCACGGCGGCGTATTGTACATGGACGCGTTTTCCGCGTGAGTTTTATAACTGAGCATGGTCGGCGTTTCGGGAACCGCACTTTCGCCGATAAGGTCTTTCCTGATAATGACGAGGGTAACGCCGGCCGGCGCAAGGTTTTTTTGCGCGCCCGCATACAAAAGGCCGAATTTCGATACATCGAGCGGTTCGGATAAAATGCAGCTTGAAATATCCGACACGAGCGGGAAAGCAGAGCCGTCGGAGGCGCGCGTTTCGGGAATATGAGCCCAGCGAGTTCCCATAATCGTATTGTTCAGCGTAATGTGCGCGTAATCGTAATCGCCGGCAATCGTTTTTACGTCGGGAATATACGTAAAGTTTTTATCGGCCGAAGAAGCGGTTTCGTCGGCTTGCACATATTTTTTCGCTTCGGCTAAAGCTTTTTTTGCCCACACGCCGGTATTCACGTATGCGGCCTTTCCTTTCTTTTTCAAATTCATCGGAACCATCGCAAATTGCGTACTCGCCCCGCCCTGCAAAAAAAGCACCGCAAAATCATCGCCTATGCGCATAAGTTTTCGCAGCCGGCTTTCGGCATCGGCGATAATCGGCTCGAACGTCTTTGAGCGGTGGCTCATTTCCATAACGCTTTGCCCGCTTCCGTTCCAATCTTCCATATCGGACGCAGCTTTGCGCAGCACTTCTTCGGGCAAAACGGACGGCCCCGCCGAAAAATTATAAACCCTCATACTACCCCCTTTTACTCCGATGCCAGATTCTGCAAAGAACCGAGCAGCGAAAGATTTTCTACCTTTGTTTTTCCGTGCGGCACCGGTACCGCACAGCCGTAATTCACAATCCCTTTAATGCCGCAGTGTACAAGTCGGTTTACAAGGCCCTGCGCGTCTTTTTCGTCCGGCGTAACGATCGCATACTCTATGTTTTCGCCTCCGATAACCCTTTCCAAGCGCGCCGAAGGATACAGAGGAAACGGAGCGCGCACAGTTTCGACGCGGTTTAAGCTTGAATCGAAACCGGCCGTTACGACAAAGGGCGACGACAAAAGGAGACCGCTTTCCGTAAGCGCTTGCGCAAAAAGCCCCAAACCGATGATACAGCATTTTTTTATCTCGTTTTGCGGAACCAAAAGCGTTTGAAGGGCTTTTAAAAGTTCCGGTCGCTTGTAGCCGTTCGACGCGCCGCACAAATCCAAATACGAAATATCCTTGCGCACCGTCGCATCCGTCCGGCCCGTCATACGGCTAAGGTCGAGCGACGTAAGGGTGTCGGCATCGAGCGCCGGCAGCAATTGCGCAAGCTGAATAAGACGCTTCCGCGCCGGTTCCGGAATATGCATAAGCCTCCGATATTGTGAAAAATATCACGATACACAACAACATTATAAGTGAATTTTTTGAAAGCGTCAACAGAAAAAGAACCAAATTCGTGTAAAACAGATAAAAACACGGCTTTATTGTGAATTAATTCACAAAGCTTTGCTGTTTTATCAGTATAAAACCTTCAAATTGATAGCTTATGAGACCCTTGCGTTCCTCATCGTACAAATAATTCGCACTTGTTATGAACAGCAGCGTTTCACTGTCGAGTTCAATGCTGAAGTCTTCACCGTTTTCGGGTACAGCAAGCAAGTCGTCAAAAATATCGTATTTTGTTCTTTCTACCCATAGCGGAACTTCGGTATACACCGTACCGTCTTTGGACTTCCGGACGGATTGCGCTGTCGGCACCATAAACGAATAGGATGATATATCGAGCGCATATTTCCTCCATTTGTAAGACTTATGAACTTCATTGTCCGGTCTGTCGTTCGACTGCGGAAAACCGAAAACGGTTTGGGGGTCCGAATTGTCGGAAAGAGCGTCAGCGCCGCCGTAAGCAGCCTTATGTTCGCTCAAAAGTTCGTTGTATGCGCTGACCATCGCCCGGCGCTGTTCCTGCGGAATTCGGGCTATAGCGGATGCTTCAGGCTTTGCAAACCGCCCGCTCGCGTAATAGCCGTACTCGTGCAAAAGTTTTTCAAGCCGTGCCCTTTGTTCCATAGAGGGAACGCGATTCAAGCTCAAGGGCGTAAGGGTCGATACGGCGCACAAAAACGCGGCACAAAGCAGCCACACGCGAGGTGCATTTTTTTTAAGCAATACGGCCGCAATAAAACACAAAACCGAAACCGTGTACAATATTCCCGCCCAGCGGGCATCGGTCAATCCGTAGGCTTCAAAGCGGATCCATATTGCAATAAGCTGGGCCGCAATGCAGGGCAGCATCACAAAGGCTCCCACCTTATAAAAAAAGGAGGTCGCGCGGCAGGGAAAGGCCTTTAACGTACAATAAAAAAAGAGGTAAAAAGCCGTTGCCAGCGACACAAAGATATTTATCTGTCCGCCCGGCATATTCCACGTAAAAAGGATTTTTGCCAAATACACGTACAGCACGACAATATAAATCACGTAGACGGGAAAAGCCGCATACAGTACAAGCGCCTTATACATATGCGCCACGGGATATTCGTTTTTTTCAAAGGACAACTGTGATAAAAACACGTTCGCGGCTACAAGAGCTTGCGAAAAAACGGAGATCAACGACAGATATTCTTCGACATTTTCTATCGGGACGATGAGTTCGTTGACCGCCCAAAGGCTTATAAACAGGCCGAAAGAAACGATAAAAGCAATCCATTCGGCGAAAACGGCCGCTTTGAGTATGTGCAAAAAAACGGTTTTTTCGTTGAACTCGGTTATACAAAGATACAGCGCAATAAAAATACAAATACAGATAATGCCCCAATACGCAAGCGAAGCATAATTGAACTCATTCGTTTTTCGGGCAAGAAAAAAACCGGGAAGCCACAGTGCGGCCGAAAACACGTAGAGCGCAATACGGATTTTCCGCGAAAACGAAAAGCGCAGTGCGGTAAGGGTTCCTGCCGTACAGGTAAGAAATGCGAACGCCGAAGCAAAAGCCGCCTGCAGTGCGGTATCACGTAAAGTAGAAACGGTATTTTCGGCTTCGCCTTGCACCTGAGGTGCAAACAAAAAAATCACCGAACTTACAAAAACCGCAAAAGTGAAAAATACCGAAAGCGGAAAACGGCGTATTCCCGAGAGCGTGCGGTTTATAAAACACTTAAAAGAATCTTTTATGCTCATGACACCATTGTAACCGCCGGCGCAATTTTTGTCAAAAGATACAAATAATTCCCGCGTTGACACAAAAAGAATTTTATATAATTATTATTCTGATATTCTTATATCGCTAAATAAATATTTAATCGGGAGAAAAAAAATGAAAAAGATTGCGATTGCCGTGCTTGTACTTTGCGCGGGCTTACTCGTGCCGATTTTGGCGGCGGAAAGGAAGGCCGAAATTCAAAACGCGCACTTCGTTTTGGCTGACAAAGAGAAAGGTAAAGAGCTGCTTTTAATCGAGGACGATTTTACAAACGCTTTAACGCCGTTCGATATGTCGGCACGGTTAAAAACGGCAAAGTCCGTTACAAAAAAACAATACTTTGATTTTATAAAAGAGCAAACATTGGACTGGCAGGAGGACGAAAAGAATCTGCTGAACGGTGTTTTTACCGAAATTAAAAATCTTTTAAAAGATTATAAAATCGAAGTGCCTGAAATCGTTTATCTTGTAAAAACGACCGGACACGAAGAAGGCAATTCGGCGTACTGCCGGAATTTAAATGTTATCGTTTTTGCGCAATCGATGCTGAATATCGATAAGGAGGATTTATCGGAATTATGCTTGCACGAACTGTTCCATATTTATTCACGAAATAATTTGGATGTGCGCGAAAAATTGTATAATCACATCGGATTTTATAAAACCGGCAAACTTTCAATTCCCGACAATATCAACAAAAACAAAATAACGAATCCCGACGCACCTGCAAATAATTATTATTTTAAAGCCGAAATAAACAGCGAAAAAACCGATGTGATGCCGCTGCTTTTGGCGACGGGCCCGTATGACGAAACCAAAGGCGGAGAGTTTTTCAACTATATGCGGCTGCTCTTTTTTGCCGTAGATACCGGAAAAGACGGATGCACCCTGCACGTCGAAAACGGAAAGTATGCAGTTTTTCCGCTGAGCAGGATTTCAAACTATTTTGAAAAAGTAGGAAAAAACACGGAGTATATTATTCATGCCGAAGAAATTCTTGCCGATAATTTTGTGATTCTTGCCAAAGACAAAAAAGACATACAAAGTCCCTACGTTATAGACGACATGAAAAGCATACTTAAAAAAACGGCCGGACGGTAGGTCCCGCCCGGCTCGATTTTAGAACCGGAGCTGCCCTTTGTAAAGTTTTCAATAACTTCCAGGGCAGCCTCCGGTTTCCTTGATATAATATGCTACCGGTGCGCCTTAGCTAAAGCACAGCGCAGTTTAGGCGCTTTTACCGTTTTTGTTCGGGATAACGAGGTTCAGCAAAATACCGACGACCGTTGCAAGCGCAACGCCGCCGAGGGCGAAATGGAATCCTCCGCCGACATCAAACTGCAAAATGCCGCCGCCTATACCGATAACCATGATAACCGACGATATGGTAAGGTTGCGTTTATCTTTATAATCGACGCCGCTTTCGACGATTGTGCGCAGTCCGCTCGAAGCGATAAGTCCGTACAAGAGCATAGAAATACCGCCCATAACGGGGCCGGGAATTGTTTGAATAATCGCACCGAACTTTTGGATAAAGGATAACAGCACGGCAATTACCGCCGCCCCGCCGATAACCCATACGCTGTACACTTTTGTAATTGCCATAACGCCGATGTTTTCGCCGTAGGTAGTGTTGGGCGGGCCTCCCCACAGAGCAGCCCAGGTTGTGGCAAGCCCGTCGCCGAGTAAGGTGCGGTGCAAGCCGGGATCTTTATAAAAATCGCGCCCGACCACTTTCGACGTAACCATCGTGTCGCCCAAGTGTTCGCAGATGGTTGCAAGCGAAACGATGATAAAGGTCAGCACGGGGACGAAGCCGAATTTGGGCAAAGCAAAGGACGGGGCGCCGAACCACGCGGCATTGCGCACGACGCTGAAGTCGATAATCGCATACGCGGGGAAAAAGAATCCCATAATCAGCGTAAAAAGATAGCCGCCGACAAGACCGATTAAAATCGAAATGGTGTTGAAAAAGCCTTTCAAAAACACGCTCGCGATAATGGCGATTGCAAGGGTTACCAAGGCGATCGAAAAGTACACGAGCGAATATTCGCCGTTCGCGCCGTACATTGCCGAGCGCATCGCCGTCGGCGCAAGGTTCAAGCCGATAACGATAATGACCGAACCGATAACGACCGGAGGCAACGCCTTATCGAGCCATTTTGTTCCCGCAACTTTTACAAGCGCGGCGACAACGGCATAAAAAATACCGGCGCAAAAAGCCCCGCCGAGTGCATAAGGCATTCCGTATGCAGCGGCAATGGCCGTCAACGCCGGTATAAAGGCAAAGGACGAACCTAAAAAAGCCGGTACCTTCGCGCCTGTAATTAAAATATACAGCAGCGTTCCGGTACCGGCTGTAAATAGCGCCGTTGAAGGACTTAGTCCCGTCAACAGCGGAACAAGCACGGTCGCTCCGAACATGGCGAATACGTGCTGAAAACTGAGCGGTATCCACCGCGACAATCCGGGACGATCGGAAGGTCCCAAAACCTGATGTGTACTCATTGTACGCTCTCCCCTGCCGCTTTTGCGGCTTTATGTATTTATAGTGCCAATGGCAGTATGTCTATCGCGCCGAATAAGCCTTCGCGTATTTCAAAAAATTCAATATGAAAGCGTTCCCTGCCGCCGGGGAAGCTCACAACCGCAAACGAGGGCGGAAAACGATCGCGGGGATTTACGCAGCTTCCCGGATTAAGGATGAGCGTTCCGTCGTGTTCTTCCCAAAACAGACGATGCGTGTGTCCGAAAAACACCAAGTCGGCATCCATTGTATACGCCGAAGACGAAAGCGTTTCGGTCCCCAAATCGACGCCGTGTTTGTGGCCGTGAGCAACGAAAACGGTGCGTCCCGCCGCGCTGAACCTCAGCCATTGGGGCGCCGCCAATTTTCGGTGTGCGTCAAAGGTTCGATCTTCGTCTTCTTTTACCGTAATCGGATACGTGTCGGCGTCGCCGTTGCCGCGAACCGCCGCAATAACGGGCGGCAGTGCGTCTTTTAATTTATCGTCGTCGGCAGCATCTTCAATACAGGCGGCAATGTCGCAAAAGCCGTCGCCGCAAAACACCAGCGCGTCGGCATCGGTGCCGCATTGCAGAATAATATGCTTTACGGTATCGATGGCGCCGTGGCTGTCGGAAAGGACAAGCAATCGCGCCTGTTCTTTGTTTTCCAGCTCGGCAACCGCTTCGGCGGAACCGATAAGCATCGAATCCTGCTGTACCAATGAGTTCATTGTTTTTCCCTCGGAATTCCTTCCAACACATAATGATTTTTAGATCTCAAGCCGGTAACGGGATCGGTATAGATGACAAGGTTGCAGCCGGTTTGCTTAAAAAATTCTCTTCGAAGTGACGGTATGAGCATGGGGCTTTCCTTCATTTCGCTCCAATTCAACAGTACCTGTATGAGCGGCGAAAGCACGGCTCCGAAATCGCCCTTGTATTCCAAATCGGCATCTTCGGCAGAATCGTGAGCAACGTCGGCATCGTTTTTAAGCGGAGCGGTCCGGTAATCGATAACCAAATCCGAGCCGGCTTCGGTACCCAACACGTCGTCCTGCGGAAAAACGGAGAAAACGGGAATTTCGGCACCGATGTCCTGCAGCGCGGCAAGCACCGAATGTATGCCCTGCGGAGCGCCGATCGTAATAAAAGCCGAAAGCTCCCCGCGTTCACGCAGTTCGGTCAATTTGGACGAAAGCGATGCCGTCCTGATTTTACCGGCAACCGTTACGTCTTCGGGATAGGATAAAATCGATATGATTCCGCCGTTTTGAAAAAGTCCGTAGGTGCGGTCGAGATAATCGGTCAGCTTTTGCTTTTTTTCGGCATCCGTAAAGTCATGCCCCAAAAATAGGACAATATTGCGTAAGCCTGCATGATGAGCCGAAGCTACGGCGGAGGAATCGGTGCGGATCCCTTTTTCTTCGGATTCGGATTTTGCGGTTTTATTCGAACAAGACAAAGAAAAGAAAAGGAAAAAAGCGACCGGAACAAGCACTGCCCTTTTATTTAAAAGCCGAAAAAAACTGTACGGATATCTCCTTTTTTCCACACGTTCATCTTATCACAGTACGAAAAAAATGAAAAGGGGGCGGAGTGAATCGCGTTATTTTTCTTTGCCGATTGTCGTAAAAGGGCCGTGACCGGGATACACGCGCGTGTCGTCGGGAAGCGCAAACAGGGCGGCAAGGCTTTGTCGGAGCTGCTCAAAACTTCCGCCGGTCAAGTCGGTGCGGCCGAAGCCCGAAGCGAACAGCGTGTCGCCCGACAAAAGAACGCCGTCCTTATGGTACAGACTTATCGAACCGGGGCTGTGTCCCGGCGTGTGCAAAATCGTCCATTCGGGGGCAATGCTTAAAACGGCGGTTTCGGGCGTATGAATGTCGAACACGATATCGGCTTCGGGAAAAACCGGATAAGCCGATGCAAACTCGTCAACTAAATACGCGGCGCCGACACGCAAAAAATCGCTTCGGTGCCGTTCGTAGGCGCCCTTTCCCGTATACCCCAGGTCGTCTTTGTGAATGCACAGCGGCGCATCTTTATACAAGGCTTTCAGCTGCGGGACGGCGCCTATATGGTCGAAGTGCCCGTGCGTAAGCACAATGCCGGCAACCTGAGCGCCGCCGACCTTTTCGGCAATCGCGTCGGCTTGGCCGCCCGGATCGACGATAAACACGCGTTCAAAGCCCGAAGCGGCGCTGCACGGCACGATATAGGTATTAACCGCTAAAGGGCCGGTCGGCAGACAAACGGGCGTCACTGAACATCGGATTCGGGAGAAGAAACCGAATCTCCGCCGTCGGAAGTCTTGGCGCCGTCTTCTTTTTTGCGGGAGCGGCTGACCGTAAGCTTTCTGCTGCGGTACTCGCTGCCGTTTAAAGCTTCGATTATTTTATCGGCGTCGTCGGCGTACACTTGCACGAACGAATAATTATCCAACACGCGTATGTCGCCGACCCGTTCGCGTTCGAGCGGCACCCGCTGACAAATAAGCGCGATAAGGTCGCGGGGAAAAACGCCCCTGCTGCGCCCTATGCCGATAAAGATTGTGGAAGCCGCATCGGCGTCGATAACGATGCGCGGCGTGCGCTCTTTCGGCGTCTTATCGGATTGCGAAGCGCGGGCAGCGCGCTCTGCCGGCTTTATTTTGCCCTGTGCAAGCGGTATGCCGGAAGCCAGCTGTTTTACTATGTAAGACGCCACATACGAGCGCAGCGTCAGCGGAACGTTCTTTTTAAATAATTTTTTGTATTCGTTCAACACAAGAGGATCTTCTTCTGTTTTTACCGCCGTTACGGCATGTGCAAGAATACTTTCAAAACGTTCGTGAATAACGGAAACATCCCGTCGGAAAGCCATATAAACTCCTCATTACTCCTATAAGATTCTTCCAAATCGTCTTACCTTTACGAAAAACCGATTGACCGCCCTATATCGATCGGCGTTTTCAAATATCGGCTAAAAAACCGGCGGAAATTCGCCTGAAACCGCTGCGCAGCATAACCTGTTCAAAAAAAACGGGAATATGCACCGACAAGGCAAAGACATGAGCGATGCCCTTAGCCTTCAGCATGTCCATGCAGCGCGCAAAAAGCGACTTTCCTATCCCTAAGCCCCTCCATGCGGAAAAAACATAAAAATCGGTAATAATAACCGTTTTTCGCGCGCCTTCGGGAAAAGGGGATACCCGTATAAAACCCGCAAAATCGCCTTCGGCCGTTTTTACGGTAAGCGTATAAAAAGGCCCGCTGCCCGCAAGCATGGCCGGCACGCGATCCAAAAGCGAAAGCGCTTTTGCCGATTCGGCATCGTACATTTCTTTCAGCTCGCTTTCACACAGCGCACGGGCGCGCTGCACAAAAACTTCGTCCGAAGCGTCTTGTCCCTCGCGGAACGTAAAATCGGAACACACGAGTTCGTCGGTTTCTTCCGGTTCGGCGCCGATTTTTTCCGCGCCCCATGAATCGCACAGCGTATTATACCAGCCGATAATTTCGCGCCTTAAAGCTTTTTCTTTAAAAGCAAACCAAAGGTTTTCAACTTCAGGGCTGCTTTTAAGAATATCCTTAAAACCGCGGAACACTCCCTTCCCTGCAAACAATACGGCACGCAGTTTTTCCTTTACCGGCGGATTCCGCAACGAAGCGACAAAGCGCTCCATCATTTTAAACCCGTCCACCGAATCCCATATGGGCAAAGCGTAATAGCGGTCGGGATCTCCGTCCGGCACGGTACTCACAGCCGTCAGCGTATTATTTTCGGAATCGAAAACATACCGGCCGTTTTGATCCTCCATGGAAAAAATAATTTGATTAATTATTTCATCGCTGAGTTCAAACTGCATACCGGTTCGTATTATACCATATTTTCAAAGAAAATCAACGTGCGGTTGAAGGCGCGCACAAAATAAGCTATAGTGTGCGTATGAAAAAATTGACGATTATCTTATTTGCCACAGCGGGAATAGCCGTCGTCTTCTTTGCCGTAAAAAGGCAATGGGTTGCGTCGAACGCAAAAGATACGGTGCGCACAAAAACCGTTATACCGGCCGTTCAGGGCGGCAAACCGACTTTTTTGCAGGAAGAAAGCATTCCCGGCGACGACATAACGCTCACTTCGCTGATTCCCCTGCAAACGGGAGAATCGCTTATTGCGTCGTCCTCGGCCGATTTCGACCTTGACGGATATGACGATCAGGTTATCGCCGTTAAAACGCCGGACTCTTCGTTTATAAAAGTTGTAGCCGGTTTATACAATCCGCTTGTAAACCGCTACGAACGCGCAGCCGAAATCACAACCGACATAGAACAGGCAAAAACATTTTCACTTTCGGTAATGGATATTACCGGCACGCACGAAAATGCGATTATCGTAACGGGCTACGGAACGCAAAACGAATCGCGCTTTCAAGCGTGGCTGCCCCGAAAAAGCCTGCAAAGGTTTTCGTTGCACGAAATCGTCAATTTGTATGCGGAAGGAACCGTCTTTGTGCAGCAAAGGCCGCGAAGCGATTCATATCCGATGGAAGACGTCGACGGCGAAAGTTTCCCGATTTGGGCGTATACATCCGACGACGAATCGCCGGAAAGTTCTTTGGATCAGCTGCAGATTATGTACGATTGGAACAAGCGCGAACAAAAATACGTCGAAAAAGTACGCACGCGGATTACGCAAAAAAGCATAACCGCGCAGGAATTGGCAAAAATTCAGGACGGAACCGAAAAAACCTTCGCCGCTTTTTTAAACGGATTGTGGACAAAGGCCGGAACGACGGCGGAAAAAAACCGCTATTTATTTTGCGATTACGATAAAAAAGAAGTTATTTTTTTCCAAAACGACCGGCAGGAAATTTATGCGTGGGAACGCAGTACGCTGCGCAGAAACGGAATTCTCGTATACACGACAAACCGGTCTATGCCGAATATTTCGCGCCGTTTCGACATAGCGCTCGTGTCCGCCGATGAAATACGCATAAAAGTCGTCGACGATTTGGGCATGCTCATCGGATCGGAAACGCTGTGGGACGGAAATTACAAAAAACAAAATACCGAAACGCTTTTTGCCGCCGCAAGTAAAAAAGAAGGACAACCTTCCGATATTGCCGCCGTTTTGCAAACGACAAGCAGAACCTTTTGGAAATGCGACAACGGCTGGAATATAACTTTTTCAGGCAGCACGTATTCGGCAAAAAACGGAACGCTTACGGAAACCGGCGTTTTTTCACCGCTGACAATCTTCGGCGAAAACCTGCTGCAATTTAAAAGCCGGCAAAACGGCGGCGTCTTTTCGGGATTTTACCGCACGGAAATCGCCGCGGGACCGGTAACCGATGCGGAAACGGGAAAGAGCACAAGCGGAACGCGCATCGTTTTGCATCCGGTTACGGTAAGTCTTTCGCAAATAGAGCCGGCGGCGGTCAAGAGCCTTCAGCTTGAATCGGAAACGGTGCAGGATTAAAGAAAAACCAAAACGGAGCCGGCAGCAAGCGAGCGTTGCCCGCACAAACGGCCGCTTCGGGGGAATCGGGAAAATCGCTTTGCAGCTTTTGAGCCCACTTTTTTTCGCCCGTTATACGGTACAGGGTTAAAAGCAGCGCCGGCCGTACGCTGAGCATGTCCTGCGCGGAAACATAGGTTTGCAGTACCGATACGGGGCCTTCAAGCTCTTTTTCGGTTTGCACTTTTATAATCCAGCTCCACAGCGCATAGAGCTTTACGGACGCTTTTATATTCGTATCGGAAGCGGACGCAAATGCCGTACTGAGCAAAAAGTCGGCGCCTGACACGTCGCCGCAGGAAAGCGAGCAGCGGACACTGCCGAGCAAAAGTTTTTGTCCGCGCAAGGTTTGAACGCCGGCCAATGATGCGGCCGAACCGTACGTCGCTGCCGCCTCGGCATACAAGCCGATTTGCTCTTGAATCGGGGCAAGCGCTTCGCCGGCTTTGAGTCTGTCTTCCGAAGCGGCGGCGGTTTTTAAGGTTTTTGCAAGCGATTCCATATACGGCTGCAAACCGGCCGCAGTACTTTTTGCTTCGCCCGAACTTTTTGAAACGCCGGCCTTTTGCGCAAAAAGAAAAACGGACAGCATAAAAACAAGCAAAACCGACGCCGCGGTTTTTTTATAATAAGACAATTCCGTTACCTTCCGCCGCGGCCGCTTATGGTCGTTTGTTGTTTTTCGAAGCCTTAACTCTTTCGACGGCTTCGGCATAAGGCAAATCTTCAACGGCCGCAAGAACTTCCGGGGAAAGCTGCTTTTTGTTTTTAAGCCCTTTTTCCGGTTTTATTGCAGGCTCTTTTTTGCCGCGGCTCAGCGCGAACGGCAGCGTTACGAGAATTCCGGCCAAAAATGCAAATAGAATGGTTAAGAAAACCGGAATCTGCTCAAAGGTTTTAAATCCCAAATTGATGTTGCAGGCGTTTCCCAAATTCAAGCCCGTAAACACGGCTCCCAAAATCAAAAAAAATATAAACAGAATAAATTTCCACGGCATACTGTTCTCCCCTTGTTTTATTTTATCATGAATGCACCGTATTCGGCAACTCCGTAATTCATACGATTGTACCGCGAAACGTATTTCCGTGCAATTTATCCAAACGCACTTGTGCAAAGTGCCCGCACAGTTTTTTTTCGGCGGCGAACACCACACGGGAATCTCGTTCGGTATGTCCCAAAAGTTCGGCTTTGTCGTCGCGCGACGGACTTTCGGCCAACACCGTTACCGTTTGCCCGAGCTTTTTCAAAGCTTCTTCTTTCGTAATAACCTGCTGAAGGTCTATGACTTTTTGCAATCGCGCTTTTTTTTCGTCCGTGGGAACCTGATCGGCAAACGAGCAGGCGGGCGTTCCTTCGCGCGGATTGTAATAATACATAAAGGCCGCTTCGTAGCGCACGCGGCGCATCAAAGAAAGCATTTGCTCGACATCCTCTTCCGTTTCGCCGGGGAAGCCTATAAGAATGTCGGTCGTAAGCGATACGTCGGGCAGCGCCGAGCGGATGCGATCTACCAAGTCGAGATAGGTTTCGCGGCTGTAGCGCCGGTTCATTTTTTGCAAAATCCGGCTCGAACCGTGCTGAACGGGCAAGTGAATGTGCCGGCACACGCGCGGCCGATTTTTTATCACGCCGATCAAATCGTCGGAAAGATCCTTCGGATGGCTCGACATAAAGCGTATCCATTTAATCGGGGAAGACGTTTTTTCCAAATGGTCGGC
The DNA here is from genome assembly GCF_000413055.1 of Treponema maltophilum ATCC 51939. NCBI lineage: Bacteria > Pseudomonadati > Spirochaetota > Spirochaetia > Treponematales > Treponemataceae > Treponema > Treponema maltophilum. The sequence continues at coordinate 2,207,842 of NZ_KE332518.1, forward strand.
TATGCGGTCCAAAAGCAGCGGAAAATCCATAAGCGCCGAGCCTCCGTCTTTCCAGCGGTACGAATTGACGTTTTGCCCCAAAAGTGTTATTTCGCATACGCCCCGCTCGGAAAGCACATCGAGCTCTTTAACGATTTCGGCAAAGGGGCGCGAGATTTCCCTGCCGCGCACATAGGGCACTATGCAAAACGTGCAAAAATTATTGCATCCGTGCATGATCGGCACAAAGGCTTGAAAAGCGCCCGGCTCCAAAGAAAGGGGGGCAAAACTGTATGCGGGCTTGTCGGGAAAATCCTCTTTATCGTTTTCCGTTTGATCGCCGAAAGAAAGCACATTTTGCAGATCGGCGGAATTTTGCACGACCGCCGCTTTTTTTCCGGACACGGCGCGGAACAAAGGTACGTTTGTCTTTGCGCCGGCACTTACATCGTCCGCAGTGCACGCGGTACTTCCGTCTTCCGTGCCGCGCGCGGCGTTTTCGGCCGCGGCGGCAATATCGGCAAAACGTTCTTTTTCAAAATTGCCGACTACATAGTCGACTGCGGGAAAGCGTTCCCGTATCTTTTCTTTGAGCCTTTCGGCCATGCAGCCGGTAACGGCGAGCACAAAGGGCTTGCCTTCGCACCGTTCTTTGCGCAACGCCGTGTACCAGCCTAACCTGCCGTTTACGCGGCTTTCGGCGGTGGCGCGCACCGAACAGGTATTTATGATAATCAAATCGGCCGTTTGAGCCGAGTCCGCCGCGCTCCATCCGCGCGCAAGCAAAAGCTGCTCTATCGCGGAGGATTCGGCTTTATTCATCTGACAGCCGTAGGTTTCGAAAAAAAAGGTCATACGTTTATTGTTTAAGCACGTCGTTCAATTCGCCGTCTTTTTCGGCGACAAACTCGCTTCCGTCTTCGTAGTGAATGACGATGGTCGGATTGCGCACGACGCCGTCGTAGTGAATGAGGCTTTTCGCATCGTTGTCGTAATTGCTGCCGATGGCAAAGTGACAGGTTTTAAACGCTTTTTCGTCTTCAAGCATCTTTCCCGTAATGCGTGCGGCGGGGTTAAGTCCGATACCGAGCTCTCCTATATTGCGTGCGTTGCGCGCGTATTCGGCACCCTTCCCGGCCGGAAGGCGTCCGTCTTTTTCCATTTCGACGGCTTGCTTTTCGGCCGTACTAATCGATTGCAGCAAGCGCAAAGCTGCACGGTTTTCGCCGCTTGTATCGAGGGGCTTTCCGGATTTATTCGCTATTGACCTTACATATCCTTTATCCACATCGACGACAATCGGATCGTCGATAATGAGCGTTCCTTCGGCAACGCTCATTGAACCGTCGAACACAATGCGCCCTTGGCAGCCTTCCGACGTTTTCGGCGTAAGCGGGCTTATAAACACTTCTCCTGCGGGAATATTCCCGCCGCTTCCCGGTTTTGAAAAATCGCCGTCATCGCAAAAGGCTTCCCGGCCTTTTACGGGAACGGTAATGTCGGTTCCGGAAGGAGAGGTTACGCGCACAAAGGATGCGCCTTTAAACTTATCCGCCAATATGCGGCAGCGCTTTTGCAGCAGTTTATAATCGATGCCCGCAGTGCGCACAAACATATCTATCGTCAAGCCGGGCGTCCACACTGCCCGCATGTTTTTTTTGCCTTCATAATTGTAATTGAAAATATGGCTGAACTCTTCGCCGTTTTCGGCAACAAAGGGCTTTTTCGATCCGGCTTCATCTTTTCCGAGCTTGTTTGCGGACACGGAAAGACAAATATCCGGCTCGGTGTGAAGAGCCGCAATAACTTCAGGCTCGGCAAAATCGAGCAGGGTTTTGGTTTTTTGCATAACGATAACCGCTTTACCGCCCAACTCGTCGGCGGCCTCATAGAGTCTGCGGCTTATTTCAAGCGTGTCGTTTTCGGGATTCGTAATAATCAACACGCGCTCGCCTTTTTTAAGCGCACATACGTCGCGGACGACTACAAGAGCCGTTTGTTTTATTTTTTCCTGTATTTCGTTGTTCATGCGCACAGCATACACTAAAAGGCCTCTGTTCGGCAACACGCCGAAAATTCCCCGGCAAAGCGTTTTTTTACGTCCGCTTCAATCGTGCGCAGGGCGCGCTGTTCTGCTTCGCCTTGCGTAAAGAGGGCTTCGCGGCCGCCCGTACTCCACGGGAGTATGATTTTTCCCGTGCGGCTGTCGGAAAGTTCCGCCTTTACCGTATAGCGCACGTATTTGTTTTCGGTACCGGCAGGCGTTTCGAGCGGTTCGAGGTTTAAAACAACGTTGAGTATATAGGGCGCATCGGCATCGTGCGCGGAATTTCCCGGCACCGTTTTAAAGCCCGCTTTTTTTACGGCTTCGGAAAAGGCACTTTCCAGCCTGCCGTCCTTATCGTTTTTAACCCGTACGGCGACGTGAATGTTTTCGATTTCGTGCATAAGAAGCGCCTGCACGGTTTGCGTATTTTTATACGCAAAAGAAAGCCGTTTATACTTCAAAGGATTTACGACCGAAAGCACGGCCGCACTTTTATCGTTTTCGCCGGCTTTTTCGGCAGCGCTGCGCAAAGCGTTGACGGCTTCAAAACTTGCCGGATTGTCTGCGGCAAATGCGATCAAAGCATTTATGCCGTTTTCGGCGTCTTTCATTTTTTGTTCATAGTATGAACCGACTTCTTCGCGGTTGACGAGCGCGAGGGCGTAGACCGTACCGTCGCCGGCAGTCCACACTTCGCGTATCTTTAGTCCCGCAATTTCATCAACGGAAGAAACGGTATCGACGGAAGAAGAAAAAGAACGCTCCACGCCGGCAGCAGTCGATTCCATCGACTGCACGGACACGCTGTGTGCGCGCACCTTTTGGCTGACCGACTTCGTTAAAGCGGACACCGCTTCGGCTTCAGCCGCGCTGCGCGAAGATGCATAACCGACGGCCGTCAAATAGTGACTGTCGGCATACGCGGCGGCAGGTTCGGTAACCCACTGCGGCGCTTTTTTTACCGAAGGAACGCCCGCACACGCAAATATAAGCGCCAGAGTCAGCGTATAAATTACAGATTGTTTCAGCGCATGCATACGAACTCCGCAAGGGCAAGGGACGAACCCGTTACGCCCATATCTTTTTTCGTACCGGAATACACAAGTCTTCCGTTTTTATCATAGCAGGATACGTTCACCGTGTACACCCCGGGCTCCACATTCAAGCCGCCGGCCCACACGTTTGCGGGAAAACAGCGCGAGCCTCTCGTGTCGGCCCGTTCCGACGCTTCCATAAAAATTCCCGAAAGCAGCTCTATAAATACCGCCAGGGACTCCATGTTGCCGTCCCCCTCATCCTGCGCGCCGACCGCGGCGCTGACGGCGGACGATGTTATCGATTTTGAAAGCGCACGGGCAAAGGTTTTTGCATAAATAAGCGCCTGCTTGCGCCGGAACGTATCTTCGGCAATGTTTTCGATGCTTTCGAGAAGTTCAAGTTTTCCGTACGTTTTTTTGCCGCTCTTTCCGACCGCTTCGATTTCGGCATAGGCGATTTTTGACGGCCGCATTTCCATAACGGGAAGCGCTATTTTAAACCATAAGCCGCCGTACGGATTCGGAATGCGCAGCACTTCTTCGCGCTTTGCCGGAGAAAGCCCCGTAAAACACAGCACGTTAACTCGCGCCTTGCCTTCGGGAATACGGAATTCTTCGTCAATCGCTTGGGGAATCGGGAACGGGTACAGCGGGCGCTGCATACGGAACGCCGATTCCGCATATTTTTTGTCGATGAGTACACTGTCGGAACGGCCTTCGCTTCGGTACAAAAGCAAACTGACATAGCGGGCAAAGGCCGAATTGTGAAATTCGCTTTGTTTATTCGACTCGGAATACGATGAATACGGCGAGTAGGCGGACAATCCGTCTTCTTTAAGCTGCCGTTCGGTTTGATTGTTCGCTTCGAATATGGCCTGTTCGTATTTTGCGGATAAAAGTTTTAATTTATTATCGAAGCGCCGAATTTCCACAAAGGCGTCATCGATCTTATGCAGCTGAATATAATTGAGCGCCATAAATAAATTCGTATAGATATCTTCGTAATCTTCACCCGCATAATCGACAAGCGAATCGTTCAATATAAAAGAGCCGACCGTTTGCACAACGCTTTTGGCGTAATAATATTCCATGAGTTTTTCCGCTTCCGAAAGGCGTTCGTTGGAAGCGCCATAATCGCCCGCAAAGTGCGCAAGCATGCCGGAATCGAGGTTGTATAAAACCGCGTCGGTTCCGGCGTACAGACTTTTTTTATCCGCTTCGAGGCGCTTTCGGGCGCCTTCGTAATCGCCGGAAACAAGATAGGCGTCATAGACGGCGCGGTCGGCCGAAACGCAGGAAGCGAAACATATCAGTATGCACAAATACCGAAGGCTGTGCGCAAACCCTTTCATACCGCAGGATTAAAAACGGACTTTCGATCTCGTTATAAGTTTTTTTATTTCCGAATTTTCGCCGATCCACAGCTTGCGGTTGCTTTCGATGTCGATAAGTTCGGCCGTAACGTAATAGGTCCGCGTTCGTTTTGCGGAATTCATATCGACAATCGTTTTTACGGCGCCGATAAGCATAAAGTCGGCTCCCGTTTCGTTTGCCAAACGTTTTGCCGTTTCTTCGCTCGCCCACGCTTGCTGTTCTTTGCGCTCTTGGCGTATATCGCCGCGTTCGCCGGATGAAGCGACAAAGTCGACCTTTCCGCTGTTTACCAAAGCCGCTTCGAATTTCTTTACCAAAATCGACGTATCGATATGTTCATCGCTTTGGTTACGGAAGGTTCCGACGATAACGACGGGCATTTTGCCGTTTGCGCGGATATATGCGGCTATGGCCGGCGCTTCGGTACATTCTTTTATAAGCGTGTTCGCCACAAGGCGCACGTCGGTGTCGTTCCAATATCCGCTTAAATCGGTAACCTGCTCCGCATTGATGCGTTCGACCTTAGGCGATTCGCAGCCGGCGAACATAAACGCGGCGCACAGGCAAAACAAAGAACACAAGAGCGAAACGGCGGCTTCGGGAATCATCTTATAACGCATCGTATAGCGTTTCATAAGCTTTCTCCTCCGAAAACGGCCGCCAAAACTTTGGCGTCCTGCATAAGATTTTTTATTTTGCAATATTCGTTCGGCTGGTGCGCCATTTCGTCCAGCGTACTCCAAACGGCGGCGTTGTAGCCTTTTATGCGCAGGTAGCCGCCGACCGTTCCGCCGCCGATGCCGATCGGGCGGGCTTTTTTGCCCGTAACTTTTTTGATCGCAGCGCTCAATTCTTTTACGACCGGCGAATCGACCGGTGTTGCGGGCGACTGCACCGCCTGCTCTTCGCCGAATTTGATTTTTACGCCGTATACCTTTTCGATTTTATCCATGCGCTTGCGGGCTTCGGCGCGCACGTCGTCGAGCGTGTAGCAGGGCAAAATGCGGCAGTCCATGTAAAACACGTCTTCGCCGGGAATCGTGTTGATGTTCGGCACGTTCGCCTCTTTTTTTGTCGGCTGGAATGTTGAATAGGGCGGATCGAAGAGTTTATCGCGCTTTTTAAAGAACTTTTCCAAAGCGTTAAGCTCCATCGCCAAAGCCGACGCGGCCAAAAAAGCGTTTTTTCCCAAATGCGGCATGGATCCGTGCGCCTGCTTTCCGCGGATGCGTATTTTCATCCACAAAAGATTTTTTTCGGCTATTTCGATCGTTTCACCTTTTGAATCTCCGCCGTCGGGAATGATGATAAGATCCTGTTTGCGGAACAGTTTATGTTTTTTCAAAAGATACTGTATGCCGTATACCGAACCGACTTCTTCATCGGCCGCGAACAAAAGCTTTACCGTATATTCGGGCACAATGCCGTTTTTTACATACGCGAGCGCGGCAAACACGCCGCTGCACAAGCCCTGCTGGTCGTCTTCGACGCCGCGCCCGAACAGCTTTCCGTCTTTCTCGTACACCTTCCACGGATCGGCCGACCACAGCGAAATCTCGCCGACGGGCACAACGTCCAAGTGGGCGATAACCCATATGCTGCGCTTGTCGCTTTTGCCCTGTATCGTCGCCACGAGGTTCGGCCGTATGCCCGATTTTACGCGGCCGTCGGGAGCGTCGAAACGCGCCAAATCCGTAATGCCTTCTTTTTTAAGCCATTGCTCAAGGGCAATACATTTTTCGAGCTCGCCTTCTCCGCCGCTTTCGGGCGCGAGGGCCGGATGTGAAGTTAAAAGCGTTTCCAAATCGACAATCGCTTTTTTTTGGGAATCGATCCAATCGGTAAGCTGTTTTAAACTCATTTTTCACCTCTGTTTTTATACACGGCCCAGGTCGAGCCGATCAGTGTATCGACATCCGAATGTTCGGCCTTCCAGCCCAGTTTTTCGCGGGCATAAGCCGAGGTTGCATACAAGCAGGCGGGATCCCCGGCTCTGCGTCCGACAAATTTTGCGGGAATAGGCTTTCCGGTAATGCGCCGTGCGGCTTCGAGCATTTCCAAAACCGAAACGCCCTTTTCGCTTCCCAAGTTGACGGTAAGGCTTTCGTTGTGCTTTGCAATGTATTCGAGCGCCTGTACGTGCGCAACCGCCAAATCTTTTACGTGAACGTAATCGCGTATACAGGTTCCGTCCTTCGTATCGTAGTCGGTGCCGAAGACTTGTAGCTCTTTACGCATGCCGCATGCGGTTTCCATAATCACCGGCAGCAGGTTTGCGGGATTTTGCTCAAGACCGGTAATAATACCGTCGGGATCGTAGCCTGCGGCGTTAAAATAACGCAGGGCCGCAAACTTTAAGCCTTTTAAAGTATCGTACCACTGCATATACCGTTCGATGTCGAGCTTGGTAAAACCGTAAAAGTTTTCCGGATTTTTCGGATGTTTTTCGTCCATAGGAAGATATTCGGGCGAACCGAACACGGCCGCCGAAGACGAAAAAACCATGTATTTGCAGTTGTGCGCGATTGCCGAATTGATAATATTCAACGAACCGGTAATATTGTTTTCCGCGTATTTTTCCGGTTTGAGCATGGACTCGCCGGCCGCTTTAAAAGCCGCCAAATGAATAAAAGCGTCGAATCCCCGCACAAAGGCGGCGTCAAGATTTTCTTTATACAAAATATCGCCGGCAATAAAACCGTTTTCTTTAAACAGGTTTTGCAAAAGCCCGGACGACAAATTGTCGAATACGGTAACCTTATGCCCCGCCGCCATGAGTTCCTTTACCACATGGCTTCCGATGTAGCCCGCGCCGCCTATAACCAATACGTTCATATATCCTCCGAATATAAAAAGTATAGCCGAAAGGAAAAAAAACTGCAATGTTTTATCGGCAAGGCACGGGGATTCAGTCTGACCCGAAGGCGGACTTTTATTTTACTCCGGCTTTTAAGCGTTCGACGGGAATGCGCTCGGGATACTTGCCTTCGGTAAGGATCTCGGTTAAATACTTATTGTCCAAAATCATATCGTCGCGGATAAGCTGCCAGTTGCATTTTTTACGAAAGATGATTTTGAACAGCAAAAAATTCATAATCGGCCCGATGACGGGCGTCGTTATGCCGAAGGATTCCGTGTGCGAAAAGCGGCAGCCGGCTTTTGTCCGCGTTCCTTCAAAGGTGATAAAAGCGGTTCCCTTGTCGCTTTTAAATACGAAGCGAAAATGATTATCGTCGCGTTCGCTCGTTACGATGGTACCGGTTACGTCGTAGTCGAGTCCCATAACGATTTCGTAAAAGCGGACCTTACTGCCCGCATGTACGTTCCCGTCGTACAGTTCGCATTCCAAATGGTAGGGACTCCACTTGACGAATTCCTCTTCAAAATTGTCGGCCCATGCGCACAGTTTTTCAAACGGCGCGCTAATGTCAACCTGTTCATGCAAAGTTATCATACACCATCCTCCTGTATTTTTCTTTTTGTGCAGCCGGCGCATTCAAAACACCGGCGCAAAAGTCAATCATGCAGTCCATAAGTTTTCGGGCGCTGCCCTCTTTTTTTTCGTGAACATAGCCGAAATCGTACATCATTTCTCCGATGCCGCCGGCAATAAAAACGGCCGTTTTGTGAACCGTTTCGGCGTCGGCTTTGTACCAATCCAGTGACCGGATAAAGAGTTCCCATACTTCAACGAATTTTTGCGTCAGTTCTTCTTTCAGTTTTAAAGCGTACAAAAGATTGTCCGGCGAAGCGGCGGCTTCTTTTCCGTGCGCGTCGGCTTTTACCGTTTTTAAAAACAGCGCCGTTACTTGCGCCATAAGAGATTGCGCATCGTCTTTGTACGTGTCGATTGTATCCTGCACGGATTTTACATAGCGCTCGGAATAGCGGCGCAAAACGGCTCGATAAATTGCTTCTTTTGATTCAAAATAATAATAAAAAACGCTCGGCGAAGACGTCCGGTCGTTTGCCTCATCCAAAATATCCCGTACCGAAGTATTCGTATAGCCTTTTGAAAAAAACAGCGTTGTCGCCGCATCGATCAATTGATTTTTCCGGCTCTCTCTTTCTTCGTTTTTATCGGACATGTGCCCTTCCCGTTTTGTAGAATATCATTCTACAAAACATTATAGAATACTGTTCTACAAAATGCAAGGGGTTAAGATGCAAAGCGATTGAAGAACCGTAAAAGACCCGTTTTCTTAATTCAGTTTTTCCGCGTGCGCTTTACGGGCTGCGCCGCAAAGCCGAATACGCTTGCGCACAAGCCGCCGGCAATCTGGATAAGAGGAGCCGCATACGCCGTATCGATAACGACAAATAAACATCCCGCGAGGTATAAAACAAACAGCAATACGTGCGTCAGTGCGATTGTCTGTGCACGCACGTTTGCAAAGGTGCCGAGCACGAGCAGCAAAAACACGATTCCGTCGGCGCCGCAAAGCGAAGCGGTAAAGAAGACGGTATTCAGCACGCCCGTACTAAAAGCGCATACGGCCGTCATAAACAGCAAAAAGGCGCTGCCGTACCGCTCTTCCGCATCGGGACCGAGCAGCAGTATAAAGGCGGCCGCTGCGGTAAAATGCGTCCAATCGCGGTGGCCGAAAACATGAATAAACAAGCGCAGGTAATCGAGCGGCCTTTTCCAGTCGAACGGAGAAACTCCGTTTTGCTTTGTCGGCGCGCAAAAAAGCGCGGCGATACCCTCGGCGGGAAAAAACCGGGCGGCAAATAAAACGGCCATGCATATTAAAATAAAACTTACGCTTAAGGGCGCGTCGTTAAAAAAGCGGACTCTTTTTGTCATATTACAAATTGCCTGAAAGCGTCAGCGACACGGGGCAATGATCGGAACCGAACACCGTGCTTAAAATTGAAGAAGATTCAACCTGCGGCAAAAAGGCGTCGTTTACGCACTGATAGTCTATGCGCCAACCGATGTTTTTTTCGCGGGCGCGGAAGCGGTACGACCACCACGTATATTGATCCGGCTCGGTGCAAAAATGACGGAAGGTATCCGCATAGCCGTTCGACGTAAACATGTCCATCCACGCCCGTTCTTCGGGCAAATAGCCGGGATTTTTTTCGTTGCTTTTGGGATTCGCCAAATCGATCGGTTTATGGGCAATGTTGTAATCGCCGCACAAAACGATATTGTATCCCTTTTCAACGAGGTTATTGCACAACGCGAATACGGCGGCACAGTAATCGAGTTTATAGCCCAAACGGGCGCCCGCATCCTGACTGTTCGGAAAGTATGCGCTTATGACGACTGTCGTGCCGAAAAAGGCGGCGATCGTGCGGCCTTCGCGGTCGAATTCATCTATACCCATAAAGACGACATTGTCGGGTTCTTTTTTCGTATACAAAGCGGTACCCGAATAGCCCGGTTTGACCGCGCTCGCCCAAAACGAACGGTACCCGTCCGGATTGCGCAGCGCTTCCGAAAGCTGACCGGGATTCGCTTTGGTTTCCTGAATGCACACCACGTCGGCACCGCAAGAGGAAAGCCAGCCTGTAAAATCCTTTTTTTCTACGGCGCGTATGCCGTTTACATTCCACGAAATAATACGAGACATCAGCCCGCCGCGCTTTTATCCAGGATATCGAAAACCTGTTTTTCGGTGAGCGTGCCGGCATTAATCAAATCGACGCATTCTTCACTGACGCTTTTATTAAAAAAGAGCAAATCGTCGGTATTGATGGTTACGTCTATGCCGTTTTCATATAAAATTTTTATCGGATGTTCTTCAAGAGAAGGAACGGCGCCCAGCATAACATTGCTCGCCGGACACACATGCAAACGAATTTTTTCGTCGCGCAAAAACTTCATAACGTTTTTATCGGATGCAGCCCCGATACCGTGCTGAATTTCGTCCAATTCAAAAAACTGCACAAAGCGCTTAACCGACTTCGCATCGGAAAATTCACCCACGTGGGCCTTTTTCTTAATGCCGAGTTTTCCCGCCAAAATATAGATGGGTTTAAAATCTTCTATGCCGTCTTCAACTTCGGGCCCGTACAAATCGATGCTTTTAAAAACCTTGCTTTCCAAACATTCGGGCGCCCAACGCCGTGTAAGCGAATTGTCGAAGGTTTTGCCCATTCCGAGTTCGGGGCGGAAATCTATTTTATTTTTGAATTTTTCATGCACGCGTTTTACCATGTCGATAAAGCGCGTTATGCTTTCGCCGCAGTGATGAATAAAGCTTATATCGATACTGCCTTCCAAAATCGTTACGCCGTCGGCAACCGAGTCCTGTATCGACAAAGTAAGCAAGTCCTGTACGTCCTTTTCGGTAACGCAGCGAGGGCGCGTGTATTCCGAAATAACGGTATGCATGTCGTCCAAACCGTTAAAATGACGCGGAAAGTTAGGTATATAAAACCCCGCCCACGGAATATACGATGCATACCGCATTCCCAGATTAAGATGGTTATGTGCATCCATCTTAGGCCGGACTTTAAATTCTGCTACAGAAGTCATGAATAGTTCTCCATACGGATTTTTTTCATTTCCTTATACGTAATATTATAATCCGATTATCGGCAAAAAACACGAAATTCATCACTTTTTTGTAAGATTTTTCTCTATTTCGTCAAGCAACGCGGCAAAAATTCCGACGGCCGTTTCTATCGGTTCCGTTTTTTCCATATCGACTCCGGCCAAACGCAGCGTTTCGACGGGGTACAAAGTACCGCCCGATTTAAGGAATTTGAAATAATCGTCAAGTTCGGCCTTGCCGCCCTTTGTAACGCGCTGCGCAAGGGAAAGAGAGGCGGAGATACCGGTAGCGTATTTGTATACGTAAAAAGCGCTGTAAAAATGCGGAATGCGCAGGCATTCAAGATCGCTTTCCGGCTCAAGAACCATATCGGGGCCGAAATAATCTTCCAGCAGCTTACGGTATACGGCGCGGCAATAATCGGCGGCCAGCGGCGTTCCTTTTTCGACCGCTTCGTGAACTTTCAATTCGAATTCGGCAAACATGGTTTGGCGGAAAAGAGTGGCCAAAATGTCCGATGCGCGCGTGCAAAGCAAGTACAGCTTTTCGTCTTCTTTTTCGGTGTGCGCAAGCAAATATTGAAACAAAAGCTGTTCGTTAAACGTGGAGGCGACTTCGGCTTCGAATATCGTATACCCGTACTGCATAAACGGATTGTTGCGCGCCGAATACCACGAATGCATCGAATGTCCGCCTTCGTGCGCAAGGGTAAAGACGTCGCGTATAACGTCTTCTTTATAATTCATAAGAATGTACGGATAACCGGTATACGCGCCCGACGAAAAAGCGCCGCTTCTTTTGCCCTTGTTTTCGTAGCGGTCAACCCAACCGGAACGAAGGCCGGCGCACAACGTTTGCGTGTACTCGGTACCCAAGGGCGCGAGCGCTTCGCGCAAAATATCGACGGCTTTGTCGTACGGTGTTATAAAGCGCACGCGTTTTGTAAGCGGCATGTATACGTCGTAGTGACGCAGTTCGGAAACACCGAGCGCTTTTTTTAAGATGGCGTAATAGCGGTGCAAAACGGGAAAGTGCGAGCGCACAACGGCGATAAGCGTTCTGTATACGTCTTCGCCGACCTTGTCGGGAAAAAGCGCGCGTTCAAGAGAGGATGCATAACCGCGCGCACGTGCCCTGTACACGTCCTGGTTGACGCTTCCGGCATACAGCGAAGCGATTGTATGTTTGTGAGAATCGAACGCACGGTAAAACTGCGCATAGGCGGTTTTGCGTATGTCGCGGTTTTCGTTCAGCATAAAGGCCGACCACGACGCCTGACTTAAGGGGAGCTCGCCTTCGGGCGTTTGCACTTTGCCGAAATCCATATCGACATTCGTGAGCATGGAAAAAGCCGTCGAAGGCGTCTGCATGCTTTCGCTTTGCAGGGCAAAAAGCCGCTCTTCTTTTTCGCTTAAAATATATTTTTTTAAACGCAGTATCTTTTGTAGCCATACCGCAAAGTTTTTCGCTTCGTTTTTTGTAAGGCATTCGGCGATGGTCTTTTCCGGTACGGCCTGTATTTCGGGTATAAAAAAACTGATTTGCGCTTCTGCGGCGCTCGACGCCATCATATAGCGGCCCATTTTGTCCTGAGCGCTGCTGTCGCCTTCATCCTGGGCGGTCAGCAAGGACGCGTAGACGCCGACTTTTTCGGCGGTTTGCTCCATGCGCTCGTACAGTTTAAGCGTTTCGAGCAGATTCTCCGCTACGCGGCCCTTAAACGAGGCCAGTTTTTCGGCGTATTGCGGTATTTGTTTTAAAGCTTCTTCCCATTCCCCGTACGTTTTAAACAGCGATTCGAGGTTCCATTTATCTTCCGCCTTTACCGCGGAACGCAAAGGTATATGCCGTTGATCCATAAATCGAGTATAACAGATTGCAGTTTTTAATGCTACGTGCTAAAGTGAGCCATGGCCGTTTTGTCGAAATATCAAATCACTCAGGGCAGACGCTTGTACGGAATTTTTTCGGCCCTTAATTCCGCATCTTTTGCACTCGTTACGGGGAACGTTCTCGTCGTGTACGCAATGTATTTGAATGCGGGAAATGCCGCAATCGGCTTGATAAACGCCTTCGCTTCGCTGTCGTTTTTTGCCATTCCGCTGGGCAAAATCCTTGCGCAAAAGCGCCCCATTATGCGGGTTTACGCCGATTCGTGGATGCTGCGCAACGCTTCGCTTTTGCCCCTGCTGACGATTCCGCTGTTTGTAAAGGCGGGACTTCCGCAATGGGGACTTTTTTGCATTTTACTGGGAACCTTCGGTTTTAACTTTTTCAGGGGCGTCGGACTCGTCGCAAACAATCCGGTTATAAGCGATTTGACGCCCGGAAAAGATCGCGGCAGTTTTTTGGTTTTTTTGTCGGTCGTAAACAATACGGCGGCGCTTATAACGATTTTGCTGCTTGCAATCGCTTTGCATTTCGGAGATTCGCTTGTCGTGCTGAGCGCCGCAATGTTCGTCGGCATAATACTGGGCTTTATGGCCTCGTTTTTGCTGTATAAAATGCCCTCAAGCGCACAAAATACGGGCCCTTCAAACGGAAGTTTTTCGAAGAATTTTATTGCCGCCGTTCACGACAGAAATTTCAGAATTTATATTGCGGCTTTTTCGGTCGTTACCCTCGGCGTCGGCATGGCGCGCCCTTTTATTGTCGTTTACTGCCGCGAAGTATACATGCAGCCGGACAGTGTTATTACCTTTATTTCGTTTTTTATGACCTTCGGCGCTTTATGCATGGGACTTGTGTCGCGTGTTTTTATCGATAAAATCGGCGCGAAACCCATTTATCTGCTTTTTACCGTGCTGTCGCTTTTAAGCCTCATTCCGACGCTCATTTCGCCGAATATCACGACGGCGATTGCGGCTTTTATCTTTTTAAGCCTGCTCGCCTTTATCTGCAATTTGGGATTTTCGGGGCAGGAAAACGCCGCGCAAACCTACTTTTTCGGTATGTTTCCGCAGGAAGCCGTTATAGACATGGGCGTCGTCTATTTTTTGGTTATGGGTGCCGCGGGCGCCGCCGGGTCCCTTTTGGGCGGCGTGCTGCTCGACGCTTTTAAAGACACCGGGCTTTCGTACCCCGACGTCTACCGCGTGTTTTTTGTCCTGCAAATCATTATTATCGGGATCGGCTTTTGTCTGCAGATAAAACTGAAAACCCTCGGCAGCTACAGTTTAAAAGAAGCGCTGCCGCTGTTTTTTTCGCCGCGCGATATTCGCGGGCTCGGTCTTTTATACAAGCTCGACCGCAGCAAACAGGAAAACGAACAAACGGCTTTATTGAACGAACTGCGTTTTTCAAATACGGCCGCGGCGGCTTCGCAGTTTGCCGAACTTCTCGGTTCGCCGAGCTATGCGGTACGCATGCGGGCACTGGCGGGAATGGAAAGCCTTCCTGCTTTGAATAAAGCGCTCGAAGACGCCCTGCTCCGCGAAGCCGAAGACGGAATTTTTACGACGGCGGCGAAGGCTGCACGCACATTGGGCTTGTTTAATGTAAAACGCAGCGTTCCCGTTTTAAAAAAACAAATCGGCAGCGACGATTACCTTTTGTGCGGAGAATGTATGACCGCCCTTGCGCGTATGGGCGAAACGAAATTCCAGTTGGAAATCGGGCAAAAACTTGCCTCAACAGACAACGCACACATTCTTTTAAAAGGTATACGCGCAATGGAATTGTACGCCGACTCCGCTTCCGTTTTTATTTTGCTGAACGTGCTGCGCGCGCATGCGCAAAAGAGCGACGTGCGCCACGAAGTAATGCTCGCCCTTTCGACAATCATGGGCATTTCGCAAGCATTTTACCCCTCTTACTGCCAGTATGCGGAAAATCCGGACGAAGCCGAGGTTATTTTAACCGATCTTTTTGATGAAATCTCGGCGCATAAAAAACTTGCGCAAAACGTCTTTCCGCCGCTTATCGGCGAATTTTTAAAGGATCCTGCAAAGGCCGACGAGTTTTGCCGAAATATCCGCGTGTACGCAAAGCAAAACGGCGGCGTGGTGTGCGCAACGCTTATAAGCTGCATTCCCGACGCCGAACTGACTTCATGTGACTGCTTCCGCTTTTTTTTATGTTTTTGGGTCCTTATGCTTTTGGGCAACCCGAAGCTTTTGGAAAAATAAGTTTACAATACTTTATAGTTCCAATTGTTCGTGTCTTCGCAAGCGCCGTACTGAATGCCTTTCAGTTGTTTAAGCAGCATAAGCGATGTTTTCCCGGGGGAGCGGTTGTTAAAAACCGCTTCGGTTCCGTTATGCGTAATGCTTTCTATCGGCGTTATGCCGGCGGCCGTCCCCGATACAAAGCATTCGGCAGCATCGTTCATCGCTTCGTCGATCGATACAAGCCTCTCTTCGGTTTTAATACCCTGCCGCCGTGCCAAATCGATAATGCTCGAGCGCGTAATGCCGGGCAAAATCGTGTCCTGCAGTTCCGGCGTTACCAGTGTGCCGTTTTTAAGCAAAAGGAAAATATTGCAGGAAGAGCCTTCCTGTAAGTATTTGTGATGTTCGGAATCCAAAAAGACGGCTTCCATAAAGCCCTGCTCTTCCGCTTCCTTTTTTGCGAGCGCGGATATAACGTAGTTCGAACCGCATTTTATATAGCCGGTTCCGTTCGGGGTTGCCCGTATGCGCTTTGTCGTTACGGCCTTTGTACCGCCGCTCGTAAAATAATTGGAAACGGTTGTTGCGCAGATAATAACGTACGGCTCTTTTGCGCAGGATACGCCGATCGCTCCTTCGCTTGTCATAAAGGGGCGCACGTACACGGCCTTTGCCGTTGCAAAGTCGTTTTTCTCCCATTCGCTTTCATAGCGCGGCACATAGCCTAAGGCCGCATTGCGCCGTATAAATTCGGCACAGGCTTGCACATACATTTTGTGCGGGAAAACGGGACAACGCAAACCTTTGAGCGAATTTTCAAAACGCGCACCGTTACGGTCGGGACGGAAGATGCTTACGCCGCCGTTTTTTTGCGGAAAAGCTTTCATGCCCTCAAAGCAGCCGTACCCGTACTGGCTCGTATAGCTGACGGCGGGAAGCGGCAGTTTATTGCGCGCACTCAGCAGCCGCTCGCGCTCGCCTCCGGCAAGTTTTTGCAGTTCGTCGTACGAAACCGAATCCTGCGTTACCCATTGTTCTTCCCAGTTTTTCGTTCCGGCGTTGTAGCGGGCAAAATACAAAACGGGGTACATCTCAAGCGCAAAAGCCATAAAAGCCTCCTCGATACGTTTTATAATTACCGTTTTATATTAACGCTTCGGCGCCTTCTCTGCAAGCCATTTTTGTATAATGCGTTTTGCGCCGGAGCACTCGGTGCCGTTGTCAAAACTCACAACCGCCGTTTGCAGAGGGCCGGCCGTATCGGTTTGTAAAACAAGCGTCGTGTTCCGCGTGCCGTCCGCCTCTTGTCCTTCGCCGCTGCAAGCCGAATCGACATCACACAACCGCACAATACCGGTTTTCGGAATTGTTTTGCCGCCGGCTATGAGCATGTTTTCATATACGCCCGCCGCATCTTTGCACACCGCGTCGCGCACGGCAAGTTCGGCGGCAAGAACGGCCGTTATGCGTAAAACAAGCGCTATGATAAAATCAAAACTGCGCAAACCCAGAACGGCAAGCATACAGGCGGAAACGATAAAAATCCCCGCGTACGGCACAAGCGTGTTTTTGCGCGCAAGCGGCAGCAGGCAATTCCCCGCGCGCTTTAAAAGCCTTCGCTTTCGAAACGACCTGCTTACAAACAGCGCAATCAAACATACATAAGAAAGCCATTCGATAATAACATACGGATTGAACATAGGTACGGATCATAGTACCGCAATAGCGAAAAAAATACAAATAAACATGCGGAAAAAATTACAAAAAGCATACAAAAAAATTTGACAAGCTAAAAAAACGGGTGTAAAATAAATATCAAAATCAGAACACTGCAGTTTATTGAAATTCTGCAGCCTTTTTAGGAGGAACTATGAAAAAAATTTCGGTGTGTATTTCGGTTGCTTGCATTATATCAAGCATTTTGTTCGCAAACGGACAAAAAGATGCCTCGGGAGCAAAAACCAAACCCGTTGCAATAGCAATGTGCATCCATTCCACGGATAACGCTTATTGGAACGAAGAAGCCGAAGGCGGCAAACTCTTTGCCGCTTCTTTGCCGGCGGGAAGCGCGGAAGTACAGGTACTTACCTGCGACGGAGACGATGCCAAACAGTTAAGCGGTATAAAAGCTTTTATCGCCGCTCACGGCAAAAACTCGATTTTGTACGTCGATCCGAGCAATGCCCCGAACACCGCGGCAATTGCCGAATTGTGCGAAGAAGCCGGCGTTTACTGGGTAAGCGTGTGGCACTTGGCCAAGGGTCTCGACCCGACAACGTATAAATACTACGTTGCTCACTCAACGGTAGACGGCGTTGCGCAGGGGTACAATATTGCAAAGGCTATGTTTAAAGAATTTAAAACACCCGGCAAAGGCAAAATTTTGGCGCTCCAAGGACAGCTCGGAAACGATTCGGCCGTTGAACGGTATCAGGGCTTAAAAAACGCATTGGCGGAAAATCCCGGCGTTACTCTGCTCGATACTCAAGTTGCGGATTGGAATCCTCAAAAAGCGTTAACGATAGTTGAAACGTGGCTTTCAAAATATACCGATATAGACGGTATATGGTGTGCAAACGACGGCATGGCATTGGGCACTCTGCAAGCTTTAAAAGCCAAAGGCTTAAACGGCAAAGTAAAGGTTGTCGGCGTTGACGGCATTCCCGAAGCTATTGAAGCGATCGAAGCCGGCGATATGGTGTGCACGGTTGCAAACAACGGTTACCTGCAGGGCGGCTATATGACCGCTTTGGCATATGCGGCGTACACCGGTAAAATCAACCCCGCCAAGATGCCGGTCGAAAAAAGACTGTTTACGACAAAGGCGGAATTTGTGGATAAAAACAACGTAGCGCAATTCAGAAAGAATTTTATGTCGGGCAAACCGTCTTACGATTTTAACAATTTGGATTATCCGATTGCGGGAACATTCAAAATAAAAAAATAAGACAACGGGGATTTGGAAACGAGCTGCCGCAAAAATCAAACATTTAAGGAACGTTTTTGCGGCAGTTCCTAACTCGGTAAGGAGGAAGGCGGTGAATACCGTTACAAACGGCGCTTCAACAGTTGCCGAAGAGTTTAAATTAAAAATAATCGAAGAGCGAAAAAAGAACAGAATTATCAATACGGCTCCCTTTATCATTTTTGTTATTTTAGTTATAGCCGTGTCCGTATGCGTAGACGGTTTTTTTACGTATAATAATTTTATCAGTATTTTGTACCAAATAGCCACTCCGCTGGTGCTTTCCGTCGGCTTAACCTTTGTTATTATTTTAGGCAGCATAGACCTTTCCGTTGAAGGGGTTATGGGATTTGTGGGCTCTTTTATCGCAATGCTCGTTATGAATTCAAAGAATTCCATAAATCTCGGTTTGCTCGGAGTCGCCATAGCTCTGTGCGTCGGATCGCTGGTAGGCACTTTAACCGGCGTACTGCATGTGAAGCTTAAAATTCCCTCTTTTATGGTAACATTCGGCATGGCAAGCGTAATGACCGGATTCGGCGTTTTAACCTATATGGGACGTCCCGCTTCCATACGGGATCCCGCATTTGAATATATTGCCCAAGGAAGCCTTTTAGGCATTCCGTATTTAACATGGTTTTCTTTTGTGATTTTTGCCGCAGCTTTTGTAATTCAGGAATACACCGCTTTCGGCCGCCATATTTTCGCCATAGGCGAAAACGAAGCCGTTTTGCGCACGACGGGGATAAATGTCGATAAAACAAAAATTTTAGTGTTTACGTGGAGCGCTTTTTGTTCCAGTATTGCAGGCCTTTTCGGTGTTTTGCGTTTAAACCGGGGCGAAGTTACCATAGGCACCGGCTATCTTTTTACGACCATTACGGCGGTTGCCGTCGGAGGAACCGCGTTATGGGGCGGAAAAGGCGGCGTTTTGCAATCCTTAGTCGGAGTTCTTATCGTAGTTGTCATTCAATCGGCTATGATTTTACAGGGCATCAATCCGTATGTGCAGTCGGCAGTACAAGGCATATTGATTATCGCGGCGGTTTCTCTGACCGTCGTTCGCGGCAGAAAAATTATTATAAAGTAATAAGGCTTTGTTATGGAAGAAAACATATTATTTGAAGTATCTGGCGTGGGCAAAAAATACGGAAACACAAGCGTATTGAACGATATCGACCTGTATGTAAAAAAGGGCGAAGTGCTCGGATTGATCGGCGAAAACGGCGCAGGTAAATCCACCTTACTCAAACTAATCGCCGGAGTTGAAGAAGCCACATCGGGAAAAATGAAAATGAACGGCGCGCCCTATACATGCGCCAATCCCGTACAGGCGAACAAACAGGGTGTCGGTATGGTTTTTCAAGAACAATCGTTAATAAAAAACCTTACTGCGGGACAAAACATCTTTCTCGGCCGCGAAAAAAAATACAAAAAATTCGGCCTTATAAATTGGAAGGCACTGTATGCCGACGCCAAAAGTATTTTAAGCGAAGAAAACATCGACCCGACGGTAAAAATTTCGGCACTGGATTTTGCCGCGCGTCAAATGGTCGAAATAGATAAGGTTTTTAATATCGTACAGGAATATAAAAAAAACGGAACGCTCATATTGTTGGACGAGCCGACTTCCGTCTTAAGCGAAACCGAAATAGAAAAACTGTTCAAAAAAATCGAGCTTTTAAAGGCGGCGGGCAATTCCGTTATTTTCGTTTCGCACCGCTTAAACGAAGTTATCGCCATAAGCGACCGGATTTACGTTTTTAAAGACGGGGCAAAGGTTGCCGAAGTAAACAAAGCCGAAGCAACCGAAAAACTGCTTCAGGAAAAAATGGTCGGCCGCTCGACAAGCGAAGAATACTTTAAAATCAATCGGCAAAAAACGCCGGACAAAGAAGTTGTACTTGAAGTTAAAAATCTCGGCCAAAAGGGGGCGTTTAAAGACGTCAACTTTAAACTGCACAAAGGCGAAATCTTGGGCATGTGCGGTGTTGTCGGCTCCGGAAAAGAAAGCGTCTGTTCGGTTATTTTAGGTGATGAAGATTTTTCCGAAGGAGAAATCTTGCTGCACGGAGTTTTGCAGCGTTTTAAATCCCCTGCCGACGCGTTAAAAAAGGGAATTTTATCGATTCCGAAAGAACGGCGCGAAGAAGGAATTCTCGGCATCCGCAGCATCATCGAAAACATCAGCCTTTCGAATTTCCGCCCCGTAATGAAGCATTCGCTTATCTCAAAAAAACTGCAAATCGCTCATGCGCAGGAATGGGTTCAAAAACTCGGCATAAAATGTGCGTCCGTTTTTGAAAACGCCGAAACCTTAAGCGGCGGCAATGCACAAAAAGTCGTTTTTGCGCGTGTCATCGCAAGCGAAGCCGACATCATTATTTTGGATCATCCCACGCGCGGTGTCGATGTCGGTGCAAAGGAAGAGATTTACGATTTGATTAGAGATATAGCCGACAAAGGTGTTGCGGTTATTATGCTCGGGGACACGCTCGACGAATGCATCGGAATGAGCAACCGATTATTGGTTATGAAAGACGGCATCGTAACGCAGGAATTCGACGCCGGCGCACACAACAAACCGGAACAAGTCGATATCGTTCGGTTTATGATGTAAGGAAAATAAGGAAAGTTCTATGAGTTTAATAAAAAAAAGCACGGTGATGAACCTTTTCAGTACGATATCCATCGTTTTTATGATATTGCTGTTTACCCTGCTCAAACCCAGTTTTTTGGGGCCGCTCAACATAAAAAATATTTTAACCGATTCGGCCCCGCTGTTGGTTGTTGCAACGGGCGTTACCTTTGTGTTATTGATAGGTTCGGTTGACTTGTCGGTAGGCGCCATATGTTCCTGCTCATGCGTTTTTACGGGATTGTGGATTGCAAAATTCGGCAACGCAATTATTCCGCTGGTACTGCTTTTCGGCATAGCATGCGGCTTACTCAACGGCATATTGTTTACAAAGCTGAAAATCCCTTCTTTTATTGTTACCCTGTGTACGATGAATATATGGAACTGCGTAGCGCTTTTGATATCGAAGGGGCGTCCCGAAGGCATTCCCATTGAAAAATGGGGACTTATCCGCTGGGCAAAAATCTCATGGGGAATTATTCCGTTTTTGTTTGTTCTTGCCCTCGTTTTTCTTGCACTATTTTATCTTGTGCAAACAAAAACGCCGCTGGGAAAATCGATTTATGCCGCAGGCGCCAACCAGCGCGCCGCACGGATTGCCGGAATCAATATTATAAAAGCAACGCTGTTCCCCTTTGTTTTTTCGGGTGTAGGCGCCGCTCTTGCAGGCATTTTTTATACGCTCATATTAAAAAGCAGTTTGCCGACCATCGGCAACCCTTTAACCTTAACGGCAATGGCTGCGGTTGCTTTAGGCGGCACGCCTTTAACCGGAGGAAGAGGAAGCGTTTTAAGAACGGTATTGGGAGTGTTCCTCGTTATGATTATTGAAAACGGCTTAAATGTCATTGCGGTAGACGCTTTTTGGCAGCAGATTGTTTTCGGTACAATCGTGATCTTTGCCGTATATCTTAATTCCGATAAAAATATTCGAGGCTTAATTGTAAAATAATGATATACATCGGTATCGATTTGGGAACGACTTCTCTGTGCTGTACTGCGGTTGAAAGTGCCGATTGGCACATAAAAAAGATAAAAACGTGTCCGAACGGCGCTCACATCGACGCAAAAGAAGCGTGGGACAAAAAGCAGAATGTCGATACGATTTATGCGGCGGCAAAAAACTTAATAGATTCCGTATTTGCCGAACACGACGGGAAAATCGGCGCTATCGCAATTTCAACGCAAATGCACGGAATCGTATACACCGATAAAAGCGGCAACGCCCTTTCGCCCCTATACACATGGCAGTACCGGCGCTCGGCGCTGAAGTGCGAAAAATCCGGCATACCCTACTACAAAGAATTGGAACAAAAGTTGGGAAAAACCTGTCCTCCCGGCTACGGTCTTGCAACGCATTATACCCTGCGCTCTTGCGGCGAAGTTCCCGCACATGCGCATAAAATCTGTTCTATAGGCGATTACGTTGCGATGAAACTTGCCGGAAACAAAGAGCCCGTTTCTGACATCACGCTTGCCGAAAGCTTCGGAGCCGTTTTTTTAGGCGAAAAAAACTATACTTGCGGAAAACTGCGTTCAGCCGGCATCGATCCCGCTTTATTGCCGGACATCGTTGAGTCGGACGCTATTATCGGAACATACCGAAACGTCCCGGTCGTTACGGCGATAGGGGATAATCAGGCGAGCTTTTTGGGGGCGATTACCGATTTGTATTCGAACGCGGTAATCAGCTTAGGCACCAGCGGACAAATTACCTGTTACAGCGAAAAACCGGTACACATTGAAGGGGTGGAAACACGCCCCTTCCCCAAAAAGGGTTATATTTTATCGGGTGCTTCGTTGTGCGGCGGATACGCATATGCACTTTTAAAACGTTTTTTCAGTGCAACAATAAAATGGCTGTGCGGAAAAGAAACCGAAGAAAACTGCAATGTGTACAAAAGACTCGATGAAATAAATCCCCTCGGTATCCCGAATATACCTGCAATTAAAACAAGCTTTTGCGGAACGCGTACCGCCCCCGATGCCAAAGCGCTTATAGAAGGAATCGACGAGTACAACTTTCTGCCGCAAAACATAACCGCCGGCCTTGTTTTGGGAATCATCAACGAACTTAAAGATTTTTTTAATCTTTTTCCGCAGGAGATTCGAAAGAATATCGTTCAACTGTACGGTTCCGGAAGTTTTTTCAACAAGCATCCTTTTGTGCAAAACTGCTGCGAAAAACTGTTCGGTCTTCCCGTACAAAAAACACCGCGCGATGAAGAAGGCGCATTCGGGGCGGCCATCAATGCGGGCATGGCATTAGGTGATTTTTCCGACTATAATCAAGCGGTACAAAAAATAAAGGCTTTGAACGATGACGGAAAATAAACTTTCACCCAAAACAAAAAAAGTTTATCAATATCTTTCGCATTTATTTAACAACGGACAACTTCTTGCCGGTGAGCAAATTCCTTCCGAAATTGAAATAGCCGAAACCTTAGCCGTTTCACGTCCTACGGTTGCCAAGGCCATTAATATTTTTGTGCGGGAAGGGAAAGCATACAGAAAAAGCGGAATCGGAACTTTTTTACGGGATCCCGCAGCGGATAAAAAGAAAAAAAAGACGATAGGGCTTGTCTTTCCCCTAATCGGATTAAGTGAAATTTTCCGCCCGATTACGGAAGGAATCGCAAAACTGTCCGAAACCCTTAATTTTTCTCTTATATGGGGCGGTCAATTTAACGGAGCAAATATAACCGGAACTCAGACGGAACAAATGATAGATTTTTATATCGAACAAAACGTCGACGGTATTTTGTTTGCCCCGGTGGAACTTACCCGTAATTGTTTTTCGATAAATAAAAAGATCATAAGCAAAATAGAAAAGTGCAATATTCCGATCGTTTTGGTTGACGGCGAGTATCATGAATTCCCGCTTCGAAGCAAATACGACCTTGTCGGAATCGATAACTTCAGGGCGGGGTATGTTTCGGCGCTTCATTTTATCGAACAAGGGGCAAAACGAGTAGATTTTTTATGCCAGCCCTTTATGGCGCAAACCGTACCGCAGCGCATTAAAGGATATCGGCAAGCGCTTTTAGACAGCGGAATAACGCCGCACAAAACATGGGTACACGACATTCGGAATTTTTCATCAAAAGAGCTTTTACCGCTTATACAAAACGGCGCTCAAAATATTATTTGCGCAAACGACAATACCGCAATGAAGTTTATAAAAGCTTTGTCGGATGCCGATATCAAAATCCCGAAAGACGTTCGGCTCAGCGGTTTTGACGACATTGAAGCCGCACGTTATTTTCCCGTACCGCTTACAACGGTGGCGCAGCCCTGTAAAGACTTGGCGGAAGTTATCATACACACAATGCTTACGCGGATTGAAAATCCTTATTTGCCTGCCCGCAATCTTATGCTTGACTTTGAATTGAAAATTCGCGAATCAAGCAAAATACCCGGATAAAAATCCGATGCGGCCGGATTTGTATCGGTTTTATCGGAGCGCCCTTTTTTCGTCTATAGTCAATATCGCATAGGCCGCAAAAAGAAAAATCAGACAAAAATAAATGGAATTGTCCCGAAAAACGCGGGTTAAAAAAGCGCCCGCGCTTGCTCCCGCTCCGAAAAAAACGATAACGGAAAGGTAGCGCACGCACATTTTTCCCGCCGCGTGATCGTTTTTATGCACAAACAAGTGCAGACTTTGCATGGCCGATTTTAAATTTCCCGTAATCATCGTGGTCGCAACAGCCGAGCCTTTAAGCTTGTTGAATATGCCGACTTGAATTGCGGCCAAAAAAGAAACGGAACAAGTGGTAAACAAGTCGGCCGTAACGGGAGAAGTCAAGCCTATCATAATCAATAGAACCGCTTTAAAGACGAGCGCAAAGCGAATTTTGTTCAATTCGGATTTTATACACGCGGTCGATTTTATGCATTCCGAAAGCACTATGCCGAACGAAAAAAAGACAATCGGCAAAAGATATTTGGGCACCGAGCCGACCTGTCCCGTAAAAACGGAAATCGACAAAAGAACCAAATTGCCGGTTTGCGCATTTGCAAAAACGCCGTTTTTTAAAATATAGGTATATGCGTCCAAAAAGCCGCCCATCAAAGCGAGTATGAGCGCAATGCACAGGCTTTCATGCATTTTGGTTTCGGAAGATTGCGTATTCATCGTTTTATGCGGTCTTTGCAGTAATCGTAAAAAATGCCGTACAAAAAATCTTTTTTCGAGCGCAAAACGCGTTTGTCCGAAAATAATTCGTACTGCATTAAAAGCGCGTTTACTAAGGCGCCCAAAAAATCCAAATCGAGCTTTTCCAGCAAATTCAAAAATGCGTCGGCCAGATCGGGCTTTTCGTTTTTCCATTCAAGAAAATCCGCGCGCAAAATCGGATAAAAATCGGCGTTGAGTTTTTGCCATTCTTTTTCGAATTCGGCATCGTAGACGATTTCGGTTACGAACATTAAATACAGGCGTTTTAAAGGATTTTCGGCAAACAGCTTTTCTATAACGGCTTGCGAAAAAAGTGCACACACATCGGCGTTTTCCTCGGCTTTATCGAACAGAACGCGGAGCCGCTCGCGGGACAAAATATTGCCCTCGTGCATAAGCGACAGCATGATTTCTTTTGTGCTTTTAAAATACCGGTACACGCCGCCCTTTGAAAGCGTTGTTGAAGCGACAATATCTTCCATCGTCGTATTACGGTAACCTTTTTTTAAAAACGTTTGCACCGCACCGCGCCGTATTTCGTCCTTGCGTTCTTCCGCCGTTTTCCGCTGAAATTTTGCCATAATCTTTGCCTTTGCGTTGCCGCTTTCATTATCGTACGCATCGAAGCGAATGTCAACACGCACGGCTTGCATATCGGCGTAATTCCCGCTATGATATTGCATTATGGAAACATTCAAACGCACCCGTACCTGCGGCGATTTACGCAAAAAAGACGCCGGCAGTACGGTTATATTAAACGGGTGGATTCACCGCATCCGCGAACACGGCGGCATTACCTTTATCAATTTACGCGACCGGTACGGCATAACGCAGGTTGTCGTCGATGCCGATTCTTCCGAACAACTGCGAGCATGTGCAAAAGATTTGCGCATGGAATTCTGCATTGCCGTTGAAGGGGAGGTCAGAGCGCGCCCCGATTCCATGGTCAACGCCGATATGGGCACCGGCGAAATCGAAGTTGTCGCGCGCACGCTTGTCGTGCTTTCAAAAAGCGCGGTATTGCCTTTTATGATCGACGAAGTGCAAAAAGACGGAACGCCCGTTATTCCGAACGAAGATTTGCGCTTAAAATACCGCTATTTGGATTTGCGCCGCGAACAAATGCAGCACCATCTGGCGCTGCGCCATAAAGTCGCCCTTTCGGTACGCAACTATCTTGCTTCGCACGGATTTTACGAGCTTGAAACGCCCACCTTTATTAAATCGACGCCGGAAGGCGCGCGCGACTATTTGGTACCGTCGCGTTTGTATCCGGGAAAGTTTTACGCGCTGCCGCAATCGCCGCAGCTGTACAAACAGCTTTTGATGGTTTCGGGTTTTGACCGCTATTTTCAAATAGCGCGCTGTTACCGCGACGAAGATGCGCGCGGCGACCGCCAGCCCGAATTTACGCAAATCGATATGGAAATGAGCTTTGTGTCGCGCGACGATGTGCTGAACGTTACCGAGGGCATGATGCAAACCGTGTTCAAAGAAACGCTGAACATTGCTCTTCCCGAGCATTTTACGCGCATTGCCTACGACGACGCAATCGATTTGTACGGTACCGACAAACCCGATTTGCGCTTCGGCTTGAAAATGACCGACGCTTCTTTTATGGCCGCTTCGGGCAGCTTTCAAGCGTTTAAAGACGCCCTTCCTTCGGGCGCGATAAAGGCGCTCACGGTTCCCGGACAGGCCGAAGCGTACAGCCGAAAAAAAATAGAAGAACTTGAAAGCATCGCCAAAATCTACAAAGCCAAAGGTCTTGCGTGGATGAAAGTCGCCTCTTCGGGCGAACTTGAAGGCGGTATTTCCAAATTCTTTGAAGGAAAGTCAAAGGAAATTACCGAAAAACTGAGTGCAAAAGCGGGCGACCTTATTTTGCTGTGCGCCGATTCAAACTATAAAATCGCGTGCACCGCGCTGGGTGCCGTCCGCTCCAAATTGGGAAAAGACCTTTGCCTTGCGAATCCCGATGAATTTGCCTTTGCGTGGATTATCGACTTTCCGCTTTTTGAGTGGAACGAAGACGAACACAAATGGGACGCGGCGCACCACATGTTCAGCATGCCGCAGGAAAAATACCACGCAACGCTGGAAAGCGATCCTGCAAGCGTTAAAGGCGATTTATACGATTTGGTGCTGAACGGCTACGAACTTGCATCAGGGTCCATCCGTATTCACGATCCGGACTTACAAAAGCGCATATTCAAAATCGTCGGTTTTAACGAAGAAGAAGGTCAAAAAAAATTCGGCTTTTTAACCGAAGCCTTTACCTACGGCGCCCCTCCTCACGGCGGCATTGCTCCCGGTTTGGACCGCCTCGTTATGCTTATGTGCAAAGAATCGTCGATAAAAGAAGTTATCGCCTTCCCCAAAAACACCTTTGCCGTAAGTCCGATGGACGACTGCCCGAGCGAAGTCGACGAAAAGCAGCTGAAAGAACTGCACTTACGGATAACCGACCGCACATGATTTCTTTGACGGAAATGCTGTGTCTGGCGCTGATTATCCTTCAGCTCGCCGCAATTCTTATTTTGCTGCTGCGCAACCCTTCCGATGCGGCGGCAAAAACAGCGCGCGAAAACCGGGAAGAACTTTCACGTTCGCTGAACGGTTTTGCCGCCGTTGTAGAAAACCGTTTTAAATCGCTGCAGGAACAGATTCACACGGTAATGCGCGACAACCGGCAGGAATTTACCGTAAGCCGGCAGGAACTGAATGCGGCATTGCAGGCGATCCGCTCGGACAACGCGGCCCAGCTTGAAAAAATGCGTGCAACGGTCGACGAAAAACTTCAGCGCACGCTCGAAACGCGCTTGGGGCAATCGTTTAAGCTTGTGAGCGCCCAGCTCGAACAAGTACAAAAGGGCTTGGGCGAAATGAACGCGCTTGCCGCGGGTGTCGGCGATTTGCAAAAAGTGCTGTCGAACGCAAAAACAAAGGGCGTGCTCGGCGAATTTCAGCTTGAAAATATTTTGCGCCAGCTTTTAACGGACGCCCAATACGGCCGCAACGTTAAAACGAAGCGCGGCAGCGCCGACATGGTCGAATTTGCGGTTAAAATTCCTTCAAAAAACAAGGACATTCCGGGAGGCGGCGATTTTATTTGGCTGCCGATCGACGCGAAATTCCCCACGGCAGATTATGAGCGTTTGCGCGCAGCCTACGATGCGGGCGACAATGCCGCCGCCGAAACTCATACGGCCGCCCTTGCAAAGCGCGTAAAACTGTCGGCAAAAACCATCGCCGAAAAATATATCGATCCGCCCAATACAACCGAATTTGCCGTTATGTTTTTGCCCTTCGAAGGCTTATACGCCGAAGTGCTGCGCATTTCCGGTTTGTTTGAAGAAATTCAGCGCGAATACCGCGTTACGATCGCCGGCCCCACGACAATCTCCGCCTTTTTAAACAGCCTGCAAATGGGCTTTCATTCTTTGGCGGTCGAAAAACGCAGCAGCGAAGTGTGGCGCCTGTTGAGTACCGTCCGCAGCGAATTTGAAGCTTTCGGCGGTATGCTCGAAAAAACGCGCGAAAAAATAGACCAAGCCGGACAGGAATTGGAACGGGCGGGAGTGCGTTCACGCGCCATAGAGCGCAGCTTAAAAAAAGCGGAATCGCTGCCGGAAAAACCGTAAGCCTTCATTGCAATTTTTGATGCGGATTGTTCCGCATTATGCCGGCAATAAAAAGCATATTAAATTAAGGGGCTGTCCGAAAACCGAAGTTTTCGGACAGCCCCGAGCGCCGAACCGCACATCGGTCGCTTAGAGCTGCGATAAACTTTACAGCGCCATACCGCCGATAATTTGTATGCGGCCGTCGGTTTGAGGTGCAATCGGCTGCGGCAGTTTTTGTACGTAGTTGATAACCACGTCGCTCAAAAGCATCGACGTATTGAATATTTCAGTTGCCGATTTAAATACTTCGTAGCCGTCGCCGCCTTTTGCAAGATAATCGTTTGTCGCAATTTTATACGTGCGCGCAGGATCGATCGGTTTACCGCCGATAGTAAGGTTTTCGACCTTGCCCGTGTTGTAATTCAGCGTAAAGCGCGCTTCCTTGGAAACCTGCGCAAAAGCACCTGCACCCTGCGGAATCGTTGCAATAAAATCGAAAAGTTTTATAACGTCCGAACCTTTTAAGGTTACAACGTACACATAGTTTTCAAACGGAAGAACGGTTAAAATATTTTCGCGCGTAACATTGCCTTCGGGCAGGTTCGTGCGGATGTTGCCGCCGTTCGTTAACGCAAAGTCCGCCTTAACGCCGATGGAAGCACAGTAGGCGATTTGCGCATCGCTGACCAAATCTCCGAGCGCGATTTCTTTTTTGCGGCTGAGCCTGTTGCCGAACTCGAATTCGGCCGAAGTTTTCATAACGACTTCTTTTAAGCTGGCATCGGCTTTTTCTTTATACGGGCGAATGAGCTCGAGGATTTCCGGATCGGGCGGGAAAGCCGCGCTCGTAATTTCGACGGGCGTCCAATCGAAAGCGGTCATTTTGCCGTCTTTAATCGTTACGCGGCCTTTGCCCATGAATTTTCCCCATTCGTTGGCGGACACGATATAAGTGCCGCCGACGCGTTCGGGTTTTTCGAATTTGGAATGGGAATGTCCGTCGATAAAGATATCGATTCCGGGAACTTTTTCGGCAATCGCGAGCGATGTCGTATGATCTTCGGATTCCTGTATGTTGCCGACGTGTCCTACCACGATGATGAGGTCGCACTTCTTTTTGTTTTTAAGTTCGTCCACCATTTTGCGGGCGGCGTCGGTTTCGTCGATAAAGGTCAGGCTTTTGTCGGGGCTTGCGATAACCTTTGTGCGCAGCGTCGTAAGACCGATAACACCGACACGGAAGCCCTCGTATTCTTTAATAATGTACGGCTTTACCAGATAGCGTCCGCCTTTTTTTATGTTTGCGGAAATCCACGGGAATTTCGACCAGCCGATTTGTTTTTCGAGCTTTGCAAGCGTACTGTCGAATTCGTGGTTGCCCAGGGCAACGGCATCGTAGCCGATTTTATTGTACGCCATAATATCGGGTTCGGCGTCGAACATATTGGACAGAGCCGTTCCGATATTCAGATCGCCCGCGTCGAGCACCAGCACGTTTTTGTCCTGCGCGCGCACTTGTTTTATAAAGGTTGCACGTTCGGCAAGGCCGGCTTTCCCGTCTTTGGAAAGCGTCGTTCCGTGGTGATCGTTTGTGTGCAAAACGGTTAAATAGTACTCCGCACCCGCCGTTCTGCGCACAGTCGTCGCGCAGCCGAAGAGCATAAAAACCGCCGCCAGAGCGGCAATTACGGACCAATGTTTTTTCATACAGGTTCCTCCTATTGCATGTATTATACAACGGATTTCGCCTGCCGTAAACCGAAAATCCTCGTTTTTTGCATGTTACGTATTTTGACTTTGATGCTGTACGCTACACCGCGTTAAAGTCTTCCGGCGCAACAAAACACGCGATGCCTTCTTTCGGGTAGGTTTTGCGCAAAAGGTTTACAATCGCCGCAATTTTTTTGCATTCGGCGTCGCTGCAGTAAATTACAAAGCAAGCGTTAAGCTGGGGCCACACGCCGTCCCCCTTTTTGGGACCGGAAAAGCCGTTCCCCTGCACCGACGGAATTTTCGTAAAGTGCGCACCGACGCTTTGCAGCCGGCACGCTTCGGAAAAATCTTCTTCGATCGATTGATTCAGTATTATTTCCATGCGTTTCATTGCGCTTCTCCGCTATTCGTTGCCAAATCGGCGCTCATTTTTTGCTGTTTGCGCGCCAATTTTTTTGCCAGCCGTTTTTCGCGTCTGCCGTTAAAAATATAATACAAAACCGGCATCAAAAAAAGCGTCATAAGCGTTCCGAAGCTCAAGCCGCCCAACACGGTTTGTCCGATGGGCTGCACCATTTCGGCGCCCTCGCCGGCTCCGAACGCCATAGGAATAAGACCGAACACCGTCGTAAGCGTCGTCATCAAAATGGGGCGCAGACGGCTCCGCGCCGCTTCAACGCACGCTTCTTCCAAAGCCAAGCCGCGCTTGCGCAAAAGGTTCGTATAATCGACGAGTACGATACCGTTGTTTACAATAACGCCGACCAAAATCAGCAAACCGACGGCCGTGAGCGCGTTGAACACGGAACGACAAATCAAGTACAAAGCCACGATGCCGATCAGCGACAACGGAATCGTAAAGATGATGATAAAAGGATCCGAAAACGATTCGAATTGACTTGCCATAACGGCGAACACGAGAATAACGGCCATAAAGATAATAATCGCCAGTTGCTTCAGCGCGTTCATAAGTTCTTTGTAATCGCCCCCGTAGGTTATACGCACGCTGTCATCGGCGGGGATGTTCTCAAGGATAACCCGTTCCACGACACGCTGCACTTCGGTAATGGGTTTGCCGAACACGGGCTGGGCTTTTACGTGAATCGTGCGCCGCTGATTTTCGCGGTTTATCGAAACGGGGGATGTTCCTTCTTCCCATTCGGCAAAGCTCGCCAAGGGGATGCGTTTGCCGTTCGCATTCGTAACGAAAATGCTTTCCAAATCGCTGCGTTTTTCGCGGTCTTTTTCGTTCAGCGTAACCAAAATGTCGACTTCTTCGCCGCCGGTCGAATAGCGGCCCGCGGTTTGCCCGTTGACGTTCGCTTTTATTTCGTTCGAAACGCTGTAGATATTTAAGCCCAAGTTGTACATTTTTTCGCGGTTTACGCGGATATTCAGGCGGGGAAGTCCGTCCTGCAAGTCGCTTGCGGGCTCGTTTATATAGTCGGTCGCTTTTTCGTTTAACAGCGCGACAATAGCGTTTGCCGTCGTGCGCGCTTTATCCAAGTCGTCGCTGGAAATGATGACGTCCACACCGCCGCCTGAAACGCTCATCGAATTGTTCGTTTGGAACGAAAACACCGCGCCGGGAAAACGGTTAAAATATGCGCGCATTTTTTCTTTTGCCGTTATATCGGTATCGTCGCCCGGTTTGCGTTCGGCAAAAGGCGAAAGTTTTATATTCAACGTAGCCGAATTGGCTTGAGCCACCTGAAAACCGAAAAAATCGCTGCCTCCGACCGAAACGGTTGTCGTTTTTACGCCCTTAAGTTCGCGCATCGCGATTTCTTCCATTTGGCGGACAACGCTTTCGGTGGCTTCAAGGCGGGTACCTTTGGGCATTTCAAGCTTGATCGCAACGGAGTCGCCGGTTTGAGTCGGCATAAACACAAAGCCGACAATAGGAATCATAATAACGCTTCCGACAAAAAGACCGGCAAGCACGATTAAAAACAGCGCCTTGTGTTTGAGTACTTTTGTAACCGTATTCGCATAGGCGTTGTCCATGTTCGTAAAAAATCCGGCAAGAGCGCCGTCAATAAAGGACAGCGGGCCGAGCCTGTTCGCATTGCCGCGTTCAAGCTTTAAATATTTGGAAGCCAAAACCGGCACCAGCACAATCGCAACAAGCAAACTGCACAGCAGGGAAATGACGATCGTAAACGTCAAACTGTTGAATATTTGCGCGAGAACGCCCAGTTCGCTCGAATACATAACGAGGGGCAAAAAAACACAGATCGTAGTGAGCGTACTTGCGGTAATGGCGGTTATCATTTCCTGAGAACCCAAAACCGCCGCAGGAACGGCCTTTGCGCCGCGTTCCCGGTAGCTGTAAATATTTTCGAGGATAACAATCGAGTTATCCACAAGCATACCGACGCCGAGTGCAAGACCGGAAAGCGTCATAAGGTTGAGCGTAAAGCCCATAAAATACATAACGCCCAATGTTACGATGAGAGAAACGGGAATCGTAATGCCGATGATAGCGGTACTCTTTAAACTGCGCAAAAACAAAAACAGCACCAAAACCGCGAGCAGGGCGCCCTGTATGGCCGAATTGCGCACTTGGCTTATTGAAGATTCGATAATATCCGAAGTGTTCATCGTTTCGACGATTTCAACGTCGGCAGGCAGCATCTTTTCTATGGTCTTCATTTGTTCGCGCACGCGATGCGTCGTTTGGACGGAATTTTTTCCGCTTTGTTTTTGCACCGTGAGCATAACCGACGGAACGCCGTTCATATACGCCAAAGACGTTTCCGGTTTAAAACCGTCGTATACGTCGGCAATATCGCGGACGCGGACGGTACGCAGTTCGGGAACGGTTCCGGCGGAAGTATCGGTCGTTTTATATGAAATAACCGTGTTGCGTATATCGTCGAGGGAAGCATATTGGCCGGAAGTCATAACCGTATAGTTCAAATCGCCTTCGGTGATGCGTCCGCCACCGGTTTGCACGTTTTGCGTTCCGAGCATTTGAACCACTTGGCCGATTGTCAGCGAATAGGCTTCCAAACGGTCGCGCGGAATTTCTATTCTGATTGCCCGTTCACGCCCGCCGCTTACGCTTGCCGAAGCGACGCCGTCAACCTGTTCCAAGCGCGGCTGAATAATGTCGATCGCATAGCGGTGCAGTTCTTCGGGCGTGCGGTTTCCGGTTACGACAAGCGACATTATGGGTATTATTGAAGGATCGGATTTTATTATCGTCGGTGAGGTCGCATCCGCAGGGAGCGCATTTTTTACGAGCTCAAGGCGGTCGCGTATTTCGTTTGCGGCGATATCCAAATTCGTTCCGTAATTCAGTTCGATCATTATGAGGCTTGAACCGAACGAGCTGGTTGAACTGAAATTTTTTAAGCCGGTTACGCTCGATACGGCGCTTTCAAGCGGACGCGTCAAAGATCGTTCCACTTCTTCGGGGCCCGCGTTCGGGTAAGAAGACGAAACGATCATATACGGAAGCTCCATATCCGGATACAAGTCTATCGGCAGTTTTAGGGCCGAATAGATGCCGAGCGCGGTTAAAATAATGCTTATAAGCAAAACGGTTGTCGGTTTACCGACGGCGAGCTTCGAAAGCGTCATTGCACACCGCCTTCACCCGTGTGTACGATATTTACGGCGGAACCTTCGTCCAAAAGCGATTGCCCTTTTACGACAACCGAATCGCCCGCATCCACGCCGGACAACAGCTCGACCCAATCGTCGACGCGAATGCCGGCTTCCACCGTTTTAAGCGTTACCTTGTTGTCGCTGCCGACAACACACACGCGCGTTTGTCCGCCGCGGTTTATAAGTGCCGAATACGGAACGACGATGCCCTTTTTTTTATCGGTTATGAGTTTTACGCGCGCATACATGCCCACTTTTACGCGCGAATCCGCCGGCGATATTTGCAGTTTTACCGGCATCGTGCGCGTGCTTGTGTCAAGAACGGGGCTTATCTGCGTTACAAAGGCGCCGAAGGTTTTGCCCGGCCACGCGTCGAACAGCAGCTCCGCCCTTTGCCCGAGCGCGACGCGCGACACAAAGCGTTCCGGAACCGCGGTCTTTACTTCGAGCGTTGCGGTGTTGCTGATTTGCCCCATGGGAACGGACGGGGCAACCGTACTGCCGACCGAAGGCGTAAAGGAGGTAAGCGTTCCGCTTATCGGCGCTTTTACGCGGTTTGTCGTATAATTCATGCCCGCGCGCGACGCGTCTATATCGGCAATAATCCCGTCTTTTTCGATATAATCGCCGACACTCACGTACACGCGGGACACTTTGCCGGCCGTATCGGGCAGGATATCCACGCTTGAAGAAGCGGCAATGTCGCCGCCGAATTCGAGATAATCGTCCAAAACGCCCTCGCCCGCCTTATACACGCTTACCGCGTACACGGTTTCAGGCTCGGCGTTTTGCGCAGCTCCGTTCCGCGCGGGACCGGCGCCGGCTGCTCCGGAACGGTTTCCGCACGAAAGCAAAAGAAGGGCGGCAAAAAGCGTGCCGACCGAAGCGGCGGCAAAGACTGCGGCCGTTTTGTTGTTTTTTGTTGTACGCATATTATTCTCCGGTACGTGTTAATTTCGTTTGTAAGGCATATTCCAAATCGAGCAGATTTGAAAGGTAGTTGTATTTTTCACTTGCAAGGCTTAAGCGCGCCTGAATGAGCTGGGCTTCGGCGTCGCGCAGCGACAAAAGTTCGGCGGTTCCGTTTCGGTAGGCTTCCCGCGTCATATCGTACGACCTTTGCGCCAAATCGCTGCCGCTTTTTCCGGCCTCGATAACCGTGCGGCTTTGCTTGAGTTTATCGGTAAGAGTGCGGATTTCCATTTCGCCCTTTTGTAAAAGCGTCGCATATTGAATTTCGGTCTTTTGCAAATTTGCCTGCAAGGTTTTTGCCTGCTGTCGGGTCGACGAAAACGGCAGCATATTGGTTAAATTCCACGCAAGAGATGCGCTGAACGAACCGCCGTCGGCATAATTTTTATCGTCGAACCAGTTTTTTGTTATATCGGCAACAACCGGCTGAAAACCGTAACTCAACGACAAGGACGGCGTAAAGATTTGCAGGTTCATCGCCGAAAGCCGGATGCGCATAAGCTCAATGTTCTTTTGCAGCAAAAGTACATCGGCTCTCCGGCTTACATAGTCGGCAATCAGTTTTTCGGCGTCAAAATCGGCAAACACCGGTTCTATGGAACCTTCCAGTTTTATGTCGGAATTGAGCGGAAGCCCGAGTAAAAAGGCGAACATGCCGAGTTGACTTTTAAATTCCTGCTCTGCTTTAAGGACGGCCGGCTTTTGGTTTTCGTAGGCAACACGCGCCTGTAAAAAGGCAAGTTCCGACACGAGGCCGTTTTTATAGCCCGTTTCCGACTGATTTGAACGGATTTGAGCGTTCGCAAGCATTTTTTGCTGCAAAGCGACGCTTTCCTGCTGCAAAAGCAAGCCGTAAAACAGCTTACGTATGCTGCGTTCGGTGTCGGCGCGCGTTTGCTCCCAGGTAATGAGGCCGGCTTCGAAATCGGCCTTTGCCGCCCGTATTTCCTGCACCAAAGCCGCGTTAAACATAAACAACACGCCGATATTTCCCACCGCCTTCCAGTGGTCGGCTTCTTTCCAGCCACCGGGAGGGGGCATCGGATTTTGCACTTTGTTGCTGCGCGCAAGCGTGCCGGTTACCTGAACCGAAGGTACAAGCGAATTCCATGCGGTATCTTTGGCGCGCGTTTTTATTTCAAGATCTATGGCCGCGCTTTGCAGGGTTTTGCTGTTTTTAAGCGCGTAATCGACCGCTTCATCAACGGTCAGCGAAAAAAGCGCGGCGCATAAAAACAAGCTTATCGGTAAACACAATAATTTTTTATTCACTGAAAATCCTCTGTGCTTCAAAGTTCCCGTTCACGTCGAAAACCTCGAAACACAGGGGTAAAGATAGCCTTTTTTCGCAAAAAAAGCAACAGTTATACTAACGCGACCGTCGCCAAGGGGCAACCGGTTCACTTCCGACCGGCTTCTTTTCGGCAGGCCGCCCCGAGCGGCGTTTTGCTGCCCGCTCGGCACGCCGTTTTTCCGGCGGTTTATTCGCGCACGGCCATTACCTTGCGCGTTTCGTCGATGTCCGGCCCGACAATCCGTATAAAATACAGCCCGCGCGCAACCGGCTCGCCGTTTGCATTCCTGCCGTCCCACTTGTAAATATGCTCGCCCTTTTCGACGCGGCCGGAATGCAGAATCTTCAACACATCGCCGTCAAGCGTCATAACGATAACGCTTAAACTGCCCGCCCGTTCGGTATCGACCTTAATCAGGGTTTGCTCGCCCGTATTCACGTTGATAACGTTGTTCAAAATACTTGCGCCGCCCGCCTGCCGCTTTACCGACGCGATGTCGAACGACCACAAATCTATGGACGCAGGATCCTTCGGGTCTTTTAAGCGCAGGGCGTAGAGGGGAACCGGCGGTGTCGGCGCAGGCTTCGGCGGCGAGATAGCATCGCCGTCATTATCCATCATGATAATGTTTCCGCCGCTGTCCGCCATCGGGAATAAAAAGCCGACCCTGCTTCCCGCAGCATAGTTTAAGTTGCCGGGAGTGCTCGGGTTGTTGATAAGTTTGAATGTGTATGTTCCCGGATCGACAGACTGCGGATTAAGCGCTGCGGCATGAGTATTTCCGGCAGCACTGATTGTCGGCAAAACGGGATGGGCCGAAGGCAGCCATACGCGGCCGGTCAAGCCGGTAAGTTCGTTGAATTCGGCGGAAACGGAAGCCGGATCCGGCATATTATCGATAAACATTTCTAAAGAAGAAGGTATTTGTGCCGAGTCAACATTTTCAACCGCGATTTTCATCGTAATATCTTCTTTTTCGTGTACGGTATTGCCCGATGTACCCGAACCGTCAAATACGCGCATTGCATAACTTCCGTCGCCGTACAAATTTTGCGACGAAAAACCGACACTTCCGTCGTCAAGCATTTTTTCGTCGTAGGCGAATAAGGGGCGCACGACGTTTACGGCAAAATCGCTGATTACATGTTTGTGTACGTGGTCTGCAACGGCGGGATAGCCGTGTTTTCTCGATTTTATCGCCATCGGAGAATGCGCAGTGGAGATTTCGATTCTTTTTTGCAAAGCGATTACATCGGAACCCGTCACCGGCCGGTTAAGCGTAACGACAAGCCCCGTTGCGCGCTTTGTATCGGTGCGGACAACGGCGGGAACGCCGGTATCGACCTCCAAGCCTGAATCGATAACAAGATTAGCGGGAATTTTGCGCAGCGACTCGCCTTCTATATCGATGGGGCAGGAAAACAGTATATACATTTTATTCGAACCGACCGGAGCGACCGTTAAAGCGATTTCCGGCGGGAAATCGAAAGAAGAAACGGCATTTCCGAAAGACTTCATTTTGTTGCCCGCCAAGTCGGTTATAATACCGCCGTTCGGATGAGCCGAATCGCGCTCGGTATAGGCTATGCCGAAGGATTCCGTTAGCGGGAAAGCCGGAGTTCCGATGCGTAACTGTAAATACAGCGTGTCCGTATCCGGATGCGGCGAAGACGTATTGTAAAAAAATGCTTCATTTTCCGCTTTTTGGCTGTACATTCCGGAAGTTTTGAAATTTTGCAATACGGTATTGTATTCCGCTTTTGTATGCGTAAAGTCAAATGCGGCAATACTGTCTGCAATAGTACAGGCGCGTATACCGCCGGTCGTAGCGGCGCTTCCGGCAAACCGGGAACCGCCGCGCGAATCGTAGCGGGAATCATCCACGAGCGAAGAACCGTTCATCCATCCTTCTGTCGTTTTCCACCAATAATTGTTTGGGGTAAGGGCGGCCGGCGTGTTGTCGAAAAAGTGGAATTCCAGTCTGTCGGCAAGGAGGGAAGACGGCGAATACGCAACCGCTTCTTTTTCGGAAGTTCCCGTATTCCAAGCCGCCGACTCCTTCGCAACGACGGCAAGCACCGGCGGAGAGGTGTCCCAGCTGCTGACTTCAGCCAGTCCGACGGCGGACGAAGCGTATATTTTAGGCACAAATTGTGCATCAAGTTTTTCCCACCGTTCCAAAGGCGGCGGAGTATTGCGAGTTCTGATGTTTGCCGTATCCAAAGGCGTTGCAGAACCGGACGGCGTTTCCGATTGGGTTATATAACCGACCCAATTGTGAACGGGAGTCGATGAGCCGCCAATCGGCACAGATACGGTACCTTCGACCCAGCCGGCAACGGAAACACGCACCCGACATTCCCTTCCTGAAGGACTGCCGGGCGGCAGGGGCGTCGTAACCCTCATTGCCGCCGTTCGGTATACGGCATGCACTGACCCCGAAGTTGCCCCCGGTCTTATGCCGGTAACAAGTTTGCCGCTTGAAAAGGACGCAAGACCTTTAACTGCGGTAATGGTCCCGCCCGAACCCGTTTCAATATTGCCGATCGTATCGGTTGCCCGAATATACTTTGCGCCCGTGGCAATATCGGGGTTGTCCGATATGCCGTCTATAAATACCGGTTCTGAGTAGCGGAATTCTATAAAATTGTGCGCGTCGTACTTGGGCTGATTTACGGGATTGGGCGCTTGAACGTGCGTTTCCTGCCCCACATAGACGGCGGCAAGAACGGGCGGGCAGTGGTCTTTCACATCGCCGTAGATTTTGCCGTTATCGCCGCTTGTGTCCGCATCACCGACAGCATAATGGCGAATGCGGTTTTTATATTTATCGCGCACGGCCGCATAAATTGAAGAAGTTGCCTTCGGAATCCACAGGTTCGGTTTTGTGTTTTGATGAACGGGATCTTTTCCCGATGCGCTTGCATACGGCTGCGCACCGCCGCGGTCGGTGCTTTGATTTGACCCTGCATACATTCCCGTTGCATCGGTATTCCAACGTCGCGCTGGATTACCGTCCGTGCGCAAAAAGAATTCGTGCACATCGCCGTTCGGCAACGTTGCTCCCGGTATTTTTTGTCCGCCGCTAACGGTAACAGCTAACGCTTCTTTAAAAGGTATCATGCCGTTATTGAATTTTATATTTCCGCTGTTAATTGCGCGAGCAATCTCCCCCTTCGAATTTTCAACATCCATATTAAAGCGGACATATATCGTATCGTCGGAATATGTATACGCTTCGACAATAGTCAAGCGATCCTTTCCCCATGCAGGAGAATTTGTAATAGTATCAGTAGGAGAACGCTCCGCCGCGGCAACAAATCCGCCGCCCAAAACGCTGCAATTCGAAACCGTTGTAAAATACGCTTCGGCAAAGGCCTGTGTTGCATCATCGTTATTCGGAATATCAAGCGTCCAAGATGGTGCGCTCAAATTCATGCCGTTTGCATAGAAATTTTTACCGGCCTTGAGGGTTTTACCGGAAAGATTTGCGAAAGTGCCCGAAAAAGAAGGTGATGTATCGGTTTCTTTGGGCAAAGCCGTTCCGTCGGGAAGTGCGGCCGGAAGCGTCAAGGATGCGGCGGCGCTGTAACCGTTGGCATTGGCGCTTCCTGTTCGGCTGCTGTGATTATAGGTAAACAAGCCCGTTGTTTCCGACGGGTCGGAGGCACCATCGGCCGTAGTGTCGTTTGCTTTATACTGCGGCCCGAACAGCACTATGTCGCCCTTTGTACCGTTTACTTCCGTGGTAATGCCGCCGCTTGAAGGGGCGAACGCAACCGTTCCTTTAAATAGCACAAAATTTGCGCATTTTAACTCGTTTTTGAGCGTAAGATCTCCTGCGACAAAGATATTGCAGTCGTCAGGCTTGGTTACGGCGCTCGGCGAAGGGTCAAAGGTTGTTGTCGCCGGCGGCGTAACAACAAGATAAAGGTTTTTCGATTCAAAAGAAATTCCGTTTGCAGGAAGTCCCGTTCCCGCCCCGTCGGTAATCGGAGCGCCGATTTGCACGGCGGCATTGCCCGTTTGTACAAATTTATCGCCGAGCTTTACGGCACCTTTCAGGATGATTTTTTCGCTCGCTTGAGCATAGAAACCGGCCGCCGTTATTGTACCGCCGGTCGTTATTGTTTTGGTTTTGGTGGCGGTATCGATATCTGTAATCGTTACATTGTTGACGTCAACATCACCCCTTATTTCCACAACGGGACTTTTCAGTTCAACATCTTTTTTCGGAGAAGTACTGCTGCTAAGAGAGGTAGTGCCGGCAAACAAAAGCGATGTTTTCGCCTTAAATTCGGTATCCGCACTCAGCGTTACGGTACCGTTATAGATTTGCGTCGCGGGGCCGGCGGCGGTAGCGGTAATTGTTGCAGCGGTATTTACCGTTGTCGCCTCACGTACTTCGATTTTTGCGGCTGTGACTGTTGCGGTATTTACGTTCAACTTCCTTGTTTTTAAATCGCCGGTTAAAACGACGGGGCCTTCTACCGTAAGACTTGACGCGTTCTCGGCATTCACCGTTCCGGCAGAAAGCTTTTTCGTTTTCACCGTACCGCCGCCGTTGAAAGTAAGGTTTTTCCCCGTCGCATTCACTGCCTGTATAAAATTTATTTCAGGTGAAGAAGTAAACGTCGTATTTGCGCCTATATCGGCATCGCCGATATAGGTTTGCCTCGGCGCTTCAATCGTAACGTAACTGTGGTCGCCCGAGGCGGCTTTTACGGTAAACTTTTCGTCGACCCTTAAAGAAGGCGACGTTACCTTTATGTTCTTTCGGTTTTCTTCTACGGTCAAATTCTCGTACGGACCGCCCCATAAAGCATTATTCGTCGTCCCGTAATAGGCAACCGTCGATCCCGGCTTATGCGTGATTTTATCGTCGGCTGCGGTTTTACCCAGCCAGGTCGTTTGCCCGCTCGTCCCCGTCATTTTGAGCGTTCCGAAGTTTTCAAGCGGAGCAAAACCTGTGTCGCC
This sequence comes from Treponema maltophilum ATCC 51939, assembly GCF_000413055.1. Taxonomy (NCBI): domain Bacteria; kingdom Pseudomonadati; phylum Spirochaetota; class Spirochaetia; order Treponematales; family Treponemataceae; genus Treponema; species Treponema maltophilum. The sequence goes on from NZ_KE332518.1 coordinate 2,248,875, forward strand.
GGAATCATCGGTTATAACATAATCGGCTAAATCCAATTTGGCGCCGGGAGCAAGGGTAATCGTTTTTGCCTTTACATTCGCTGTAAGTTTGGGATATTGCGTTGTTACTACAGGAATCGTTACAATTGTATTTTTTCCCGGAATCACATAGGGTGTCCAGTTTCTATGGTCAGCCCAAGCATTAGATTTTTTCCCCGACCAGCTTACAGCTCCGTTATAATTTGTAAAAATCCAGTTTTCGGGTTTTCCGGCTTGTATATCGGTATCCGAACCATCAGGTATACTGTCTTCTGCCGTATAGGTGCCGCCTCTAATAGGAATATTGGTTTTGACTTTAAGAAATTGTCCCTTTGCCGAATTGGCAGATGTAAGCGCGATATGAGGATTTCCGGTATCGCCTTGAACGGTCAAAGAGGATGTTGCCGATTGTCCTTGCAGCTTCAAATCTCCGGCTACAGAAATTTTTCCGTTTATCGTAAGTGTTTTTATATATGAATCGGTACAGTCTAAATCTTTGAATTGAGTGCTTGTCTCAGCCGATGTTCCGGTAATGATGATCTCTGAGGGAATCGGATCCGGATCTAAGGTATCTATCTTGTTTGCTTTAGTCAAGGTTACGCTATGATTTCCCGCGGCGAATGTACCATTATTTGTAAGTTTATGAGTTATTTTTATATCTGAAAGAAGATTAAGGGTTGTACCCGAAGCGATTTCTAATTCTCGGATTTCTGAAGGGTTGGTAAAACTTATGGTTTTTGTACCGCTCCCGCTAAAGAGTAATTTACCATAATCCGCAAAATGAAAAATACCTGCAGTCAGATTTCCAAGTATCTTTATTGTACCGCCTGAGGCTTTCATATCCTTTATTATCATATTTCCTTCAGCAGTTATGTCGCCCCAGCATCTCCATTGCGTATTTGCCGTGTTTACAGTAATGTTCCCTCCGGAACCTGAAACTTTTTTTGCCTCAACGGTACTTTGTACGGAAGAAAAGTTTCCGGTTACTTCGATATCTCCGTTTGCTTCAATATTTACAGGATGATCATGATCTCCCGCGTCCCAATTTCCGTTTACGGTAATATTTCCGGCTGTTAAGTCCTTTGTTTTTAAGCCGGTTCCAGTAGCGGAACCGGTAATGAAGATGATATTCTTATAGGCTGATCCATTTTTCGCAGTTATTTTACCTGTATACGTTTGTGTCGGTGCGGTAATCGTTGCGGCAGTGCTTACGGTTGCCGCTTGGCTCACTTCAATTTTTGCGGCAGAGACAGTTGCGGTATTTACAGTCAAATTCTTTGCTTTTAAATCCCCGCTCAAAGTAACGGCTCCGTTTACCGTAAGCATCGACGTGCCCGCCGCACTCACCGTTCCGGCGGTAACTCCCTGCATACTCACCGCTCCGCCGCCGGTAAAGGACAGGTTTCGCCCCACCGCCGTTACCGACCATCCGAAAGTTACGGAAGTTGCCGCACGAAACTCGGTATTCGTCAATACCGTAACGTCGCCGTTATAGGTTTGTACAGGAGCCGTAATTTGTATCGGAGGATTTTCTGCAGGCGGGTTCCTTTCTATCTTCAGTGTTTTATTCACTGTAAGAGACTGTGCTTGAACGGGACCTCTCACAATAAGATTTTGATACGCCCCCTGCCAAATATCTTTGCCGGTATTGCCGTAGTATACGACAGTAGAGTCGGTTTTTAGAATTATTTTTCCGCCACTGAACAGATTCCGATGTTCATCCGTACCGGAAAGTTCCAGCGTTCCCTTTTTATTTACGGTTACGGTTACCGTCCCGCGCAAAGCGTAGTTGGCTAACTGAAATTTTCCATCGTTTATTTCCGACCCTACTTCAATCTGCGCCGGCCCCGCAAAGGTAATATTTTCGGTTAAAAAACAAGGCCCGGGGGAAAGAATTTTATATGTACCGGCCGGGAAGGCGGCGGGCGTTGTGCCGGCGGGAAGGTTCGGGCTCCAGTTTGACGGATTTTTAAAATTACCGTATCCACCCGTCCACGTATAAGTTTGAGCCGAGGCGAGTATTCCCGCGGCAAAGAGAAAAATCGATATAATAACAAAGCTCTTAAAATTCCTTTTCATATACATATATTGTATCGGCTTTTTTGCGAAAAATCCAGTCAAATATGGAGAAAATTGATTTCTGACGGAATTCGATTTTAGGCGGCATTTGAGGAAAAACCGCAACGACGGCAAAAAATAAAGACAAATTGACTGATAAGGCATAAAGAAGTATCTTAATTATATGAACGAAAATAACACACACAATCAATCGCAAAATTCCGCCTGTTCAGGATGTCCCTCGGCATCTTCCTGCAGTGCCGAAGCGCGCAGTTCCTGCGGCAAGGCGGCAGGACAGTCTGCCGGAGCGCGGCAGGATTTTTCCGAAAAGCCGCATCCCAAAAGTTCCATCAAAAAGGTTATCGGCGTCGTAAGCGGAAAGGGCGGCGTGGGTAAGTCCCTTGTTACCTCGTTATTGGCGTGCGCCGCGCAAAAAAAAGGCTTGCACGCGGCCGTATTGGATGCCGATATTACCGGTCCGTCCATTCCGCGCATTTTCGGTTTGCACGGAAAAGTTGAAGGGGACGAAAACGGCATTTATCCGGCGACGACGGCGGAGGGCATTCAGGTTATGTCGATCAACTTTTTGCTCGAAAACGAAACCGATCCCGTGTTGTGGCGCGGCCCGATTATCGCCGGGGCGGTCAAACAGTTTTGGACGGACGTAATTTGGAAGGACGTCGACCTCATGTTTGTCGATATGCCGCCGGGAACGGGAGATGTTCCTTTAACGGTGTTTCAGTCGCTTTCGATCGGCGGCATTATCGTCGTTGCAAGTCCGCAAGAACTTGTCGGCATGATTGTCGAAAAAGCCGTAAAAATGGCCGATATGATGCATATTCCCGTTTTGGCGCTGGTTGAAAACATGAGCTATGTTCAGTGTCCGCACTGCGGCGAAAAAATCGAAGTGTTCGGAAAGAGCAATGCCGACAATCTTGCCTCAAAGCACGCAATTCCGGTTACGGTAAAGCTGCCGATGGACAGCGCCTTTGCCGCCGCCTGCGATGAAGGCCGCATCGAAAAACTGGAAAGAACGGAATTCGATGCGCTCATCGAAACGCTGCGTCCGTAAAGCCCGGTAAACAAAGCGTCCGCCGGCACCTAACGCAGGGGCGTTTTCCCGCCTATGTGTTCGGCGCGCGCAAAGCCGCCATTGTAATATAATTGTACGGCTGGTTAAAGTGCGGCAAAAAAAACAGATCGAGCAGTTTTAACTTGTCGATCGTAACCTTTTCCTGAATGGCCAACGAAAACAAGTGGATGCCCATCGATACGTCGAGCCGGGAGGCAAGCTGCGCGCCGATAATGCGCCGGCTTTTCTTTTCGAATACGATACGGATTTTTACCTTTTCGTTTGTGCGCATAAACAGCGCGCGCTGAAAATCCTCGTAATCGGCACATTCGGCGTCTATGCCGGCCGCTTTCGCCTTTGTCAAGGTGAGTCCGGTTGAAATCATATGTAAGCCGAAAATGGAAATCGCGTTTGAGCCCTGAACGCCGGGCGACTCAAGTTTTACGCCGCACGCGTTGTGCGCGGCGATAATGCCGGAACGAAGCGCGTTCGTCGCAAGCGCTATGTAATTGACGGCACACACGGCATTGTCTTTTACCGTTGCGCAATCGCCGATTGCGAATACATCTTTTCGGCTCGTTTCCTGCCGTTCGTTGACTATGTACGCGCCGTTTCTAAAGCAGTCCAGTTTTCCCTTTCCGAGTTCCGTGTTCGGTCTGAAGCCGACCGCCCACACAACCATATCGGCGTCCACGCTTCCCGTAGAAGTCAGCACCTTTTCAACCTTGTCCTTTCCTTCAAAGCCTTCAACCTTGGTGCCGAATTTTAAATTGACGCCGTTGTCTTCGAGGTTCTTTTTCATAAGCGCCGTAAATTCGCCGTCGTAATATACGGGCAGACAGGTTTCGGCGATGTCGATGAGGGTGGTATTTTTGTTGTGGCGCTTAAACGCTTCGGCAAGTTCCACGCCGATATAGCCTGCGCCGATGACGGCAACGTTGCGGATGTTTTCGGTTTTGAGTTTATTTATAACGTCCTGCGCATCCTGAAACAGCTTTACGCGCTGAATGTTGCGCAAAGAACTTCCGGGTAAATCGGGAATAATCGGATTCGAGCCGGTTGCCAAAATCAATTTGTCGTAGGATTCGTCGATTTTATTGCCTTCGGAATCTTTTGCATGCACGATTTTTTTATCGAAGTCGATGTCGGTTACTTCGGTTTTCATATGTACGACGGCGCCTTTTTGTTCCATCTGCCGTTTGCTGGAATAAAAAAGTCCGTCCGAACCGTCTATTTGATTGCCGATCCACAGCGCCATGCCGCAGCCCAAAAAGCTTACATTGTCGTTACGCTCGAATACGACAACCTTATTGCCTTTGTAGTTATCCAACACGGTATTGACGGCCGCGGTTCCCGCGTGATTTCCGCCGATAATGACGATTTTGCTCATCCGTCCGACTCCTCCTAAAAGGTTTGATTATTCCACCAATTTTAGCGTATCGGGGAAAAAAGTGCTACCACGAAAGGAGGATTTCTTTCGGATAATAGGTTTGCAAGCCGGGCTTCCATTGGTAATACACGCTTGTGTCGGCTGCAGGACTGAGCGGGTCATAAAATACCGGATAATCCTTGTTTTCGATGATTTTAAAAGTCGGATTGACGACAGCCGGATCGTAGGTCAGGCGTATACCGCCGTCTTCAATATAGCGCACGTCACAAAAATACGTGTAATCGTAGACGGCAAAGTACAATTCCGTTCCCGTATACTTCGACAAATCAACGTAAAAGCGGTAGGTCATTATGCCGTTTTTTTGCGTCGCTTTAAACCGGCTCACTTTTTCCGGATTACTGCGTTTTGTGCCTTGGCGGATAAACGTATAAAAATAATAATTGCGCAAATTGATAAAGGCATTGTTGTACACCGCTTCGCTTTCGGCATCGCTGAATTTTCCGTTATGATCGGCGTCAAGCCAGCTTATGATTTCATTGCTGAATATTTTGTCAAAGGTCCATTCGATATAGGCGCCCTGCAGTTTTTTGCCCTGCCACACGAATTCAATCGCCGTATCGATAAATACGTGCGGATGCGCGTACGCCGCCTTGGCCGGCATAAAAAAAGCCGCACAAATAAAGGCACAAAACACAACTGTTTTAAAAATCTTTTTCATAAGTTCTCGGCAGCCTTCGGCTCCGTTGCCGGCGGCAGGTTATTCGTCTTTCTTTTTGGTTACGCTTTGCGCCAAAAAGAAATCCTTGTTTTTCAGCATAAGAATCGGCTGGCCGGTCGCGTCGATAACGTCGCGCCACAGCGAGCCTTCCGGGTCGACGGTGTTTCTGCGGCTCGTTACCAAGCGGATCGGAATGTGCACGTATTTATTGTGAACAAGCCCGATAACCAATTTGGTTTTGCCCGCCATTGCCGCATGAACGGCGTTGTTGCCCAAGCGTTCGCAATAGATCGAATCGGTTGCGGTTGTGCGCGCCGAACGGATTTGATAGCTGGGGTCTATATATTTTAAATTGATGGGAATTTTTTTTGCGGCAAAGTATTCGGTGATTTTGTCGCGCAAAAAAACGCCTATGTCGCCGAGTTTTTTATTGCCGGACGCGTCTTTTGCGTCGCTTGTTTTTAAAAGTTCCTGCCCCGCACCTTCGGCAATAATCACGACGGCGTGCCGGCGTCTTTGTATGCGCTGTTCGAGCGAATCCAAAAAACCGCCGTCTCCGTCCAAGTGGAACGGAACTTCGGGAATAAGGCAAAAATTCGCTTCGTGGCTGGCGAGGGCGGTCGCCGAAGCGATAAAGCCCGCTTCGCGGCCCATAAGCTTTATGAGCCCGATGCCGTTTATCTGCGAATGCGCTTCCATATGAGCGGCCGCAACCGTTTGCGTGGCCTGTTCTACCGCCGTATCGAAACCGAAGGATTTTTGAATAAACACAAGGTCGTTGTCTACGGTTTTCGGAACGCCGACAACGGCAATTTTCAAACCGCGCTTTCCGATTTCGTCGGCGATTTCCAAAGCGCCGCGCTGCGTTCCGTCGCCGCCGATAATAAAGACCATGTTCAAATTGAGCGCTTCTATCGCGTCGACGATTTCGACAACGCGGTTTCCGCCGCCGCGGCTTGTTCCCAAAAAGGAACCGCCCGATTTATGAATGTCGTCGACGATGTCGGGATTAAGATCGATCGGGTCGAATCCCGATTCGGCAAAAAGTCCCTGAAAGCCGAACCGTATGCCGCGTATGCGGCGCACGCCGTAGCGGTTCCACAAACAGCGCACAATCGCGCGGATAACGTCGTTCAGTCCGGGGCACAAACCGCCGCAAGTGAGGATGGCCGCGTTTACGTGTTTGGGATTAAAATAAATGTATTCGCGCGGCCCCGCTTTTTGGATAAGATTGTTATTGTACGCTTCGGCTTCCGTTTCGAGTACGTTGTCGTAAACGTCTACATTATAGCGGATAAAATCGTCTTCTTTTACATAGTTTGCGATAAAATCGCCGTACACCTTCGAAAGCATAATGGGAGAAGGAACCTTGCACGGCCCCAGCTGATCAACGGTAAAATCGAATACGCCTTTCATCTTTTCATCCTAAAAAATAATTCTTGCCTGCATCGTAGTGCGTATTGCAAAAAAAAGCAAGGTTTATACACGGAAATCGCCGAATTACAAATCATCTACAAGGGCGGTCGATTTTGCATATGCGGTCGACTTTGCTTCAAAAAAGTCGGTTTTGATAAGGTTCGCATTGCTGTACTGATTTATCCACGAAGTGGCCGCAGGTTCTTCTTCGTGTCCTTCGTATACCGGCGCGAATTTCAAATTGGCACAGCGCAAATTCGCCAAATATTTTATGTAGTCGCCGATCATGGTTTTTGTAAGGCCGGCAATCTTATCGCCGATAACGTAATGCCCCCATTTGATTTCCTGTTCGGCGCCTTCTTTTATCATTGCGCGGTATTCGTCCGTAAGGGTGCTTGTAAACAGTTCCGGCTCTTCCTTTTGCAGCTCCTGCAAAATGGAGCGGAACAGCCACAAATGCGTATTTTCATCGCGGTTTATATAGCGGATTTCCTGCACGGAGCCGCTCATTTTTCCGTTGCGCCCCAAGTTGTAAAAAAACATAAAGCCCGAATAAAAATAGATGCCTTCCAAAATATAATTTGCAATCGCCGTCCGCACAAGCGTATACGGATTTTGATTTTTTTGAAAATCGTTGTACAAACCGCCGATAAAGCTGTTGCGCGCAAGCAAGTGTTCGTCGTCTTTCCACTGATATAAAATATCATTGCGTTCGGATGGGTTGCAGATGGTGTCGAGCATATAGCCGTAGCTTTGCGAATGGATCGCTTCCTGATACGTTTGAATCGCCAAGCACAGATTGACTTCGTTTGCCGTAATGTATTCGCTTATCGAGGGAAGGTTTGCGGTTTGAACGCTGTCCAAAAATACTAAAAACGACAGCGTTTTGTCGTACGCACTCCGCTCGTCGTTTGTCAGGCGGCGGTATTCCTGCACGTCGTTTTGTAAATTGATTTCTTCGGGAATCCAAAAATTGTTCATCGCCTGTCGGTACCAATCGCTTGTCCATGCATATTTTATGTTGTTAAAGTCGTTCAAATTGGTGGTGTTGCCGCCTATCATGCGCCGCCTCAATACATCCGTATCGCCATCGGCATTAAAGATTGCTTTTTTGGCCAAATGCCGGTAAATATCTTTGTTTTCCATAAAAACCTCCCGTTTTTTCACCTTATCCCGCGCACGATTCGCATTCTTCAACTTCCAGCGATTTTGAGCGCACATAGTAAATCGATTTTACGCCGGCTTCCCAGGCTAAAATGTATAAGTCCAGCACTTGTTTGAGCGTAAACGAATTGGTAATGTACAGATTTACCGACTGCGCCTGATCTATGTGCCGCTGCCGTACGCCCGCCGCGCGCAGCGACCAGCTTTGATCGACGGTATGAGCGCTTTTATACAGCCAAAAACTGCGCGCATTTAAGTCGGGGGCAACGCGCGGCATAATGCTGCCTTTTTTTTCTTCCAAAAAATAACGGTTCATCACCGGATCCGTTCCGGCGGTGGTGCCGGCAATAATCGATGTTGAACTCGTGGGCGCCACGGCCATAATGTATGCATTGCGCATTCCCTGCGCGGCTTTTTCTTTTATCGTCCGCCATTCGCTTCCCGTATAGCCGCGTTTTTCAAAATATGCGCCCGTTTGCCAATCGGAGCCGGCAAAAAAGGCGTAAGATCCTTTTTCCGCGGCAAGCGCGGCGCTCGCTTTTACGGCGGCTTTATTTATGCGTTCAAAAAGCGTGTCGGCAAAGGCGAGGTGCGCTTCGCTTTCCCATGCGATGCCTTTTTTTGCCAAAATGTGGTGGTAGCCGCTCACGCCGAGGCCGATCGACCGGTAGCGTTTGTTCGTAATTTCGGCATAGGGAAGCGGGTAAAAATTCAGGTCGATAACATTATCCAGGGCGCGCACCGCACATTCGGTAATATGTTCGAGTTCGCCTTCCGTATCCGTGTCGATATTGCCCAGCACGAGCGAAGCAAGATTGCATACGACAAAATCGCCCGGCGCGGTCGTTTCGACGACAAGCGTATCGCCGTTTTCGTCTTTTACTTCGCGCGTAACGAATTCGATGCCGCTCATATTTTGCGCGATTTCCGTACATAAATTCGAGCAATAAATAATGCCTTTGTGCGCGTTCGGATTTGCGCGGTTTACCGTATCGCGGAAAAAGGCGAACGGCGTTCCCGTTTCGACTGCCGACTTTAAAATAAGGCGCACAAGATCTTTAACGGGAATCGTCCGCTTGTGAATGCGGTTGTCGTTTACGCAGTCGATATAGCGCTTTTCCCATTCTTCACCGTAAAAATCTTCGAGCGCATAGCCTTTTACGCGCAGCACTTCGTAGGGGCACAAAAGATGCCACTGTGCGTCTATATTTTCTTTTGCCGTTTTCCAAAACAAATCGGGATAGCAGACTGCGGGAAACACGTCGTGCGCTTTCATCCTGTCGTCGCCGTTATTTGTGCGCAGCTGTAAAAATTCGGGAATATCCCTGTGCCACACGTCGAGATAGACGGCGACCGAACCTTGACGCACGCCCAGCTGGTCTACGGCGACGGCCGTATCGTTTGCGAGTTTTATCCAACGGATAACGCCGCCCGCCGCGCCTTGAAAACCTCTGATAGCCGAACCGGATGCGCGTACCTTACCGAAATACAGACCCATACCGCCGCCGAATTTCGATACTTGAGCGAAATTGCTTATCGAGCGGTAAATACCTTCGAGCGAATCGGGGACGGTGTCTATAAAGCAGGACGAAAGCTGGTGGTAGGGCTTGCGCGCGTTGGACAAGGTCGGCGTTGCAACGGTTACCTGCAGCTTACTCAGCATGCGGTAAAAACGCAGTACCCAGCCGGTTCTGTCTGTTTTTTCGTTCATCGCCAAATGCATGGCGATTCCCATAAACATTTCCTGCGGCGTTTCAAGCGGCACGTTTGCCGTCGTGCGGATAAGATAGCGGCGTATAAGTAAATCGAGCGAACTGTAGGTCAATAAAAAATTGCGGTTTTCCTCTCCCGAATCGCAGCTTGCTATCGTTTCAGCGAACGAATCGATTTCGGCCTTCGAATAGTGTTCCGAAATATACGAGCCGTACAAACCTTCCTGCGTTAAATAGCGGATTTTTTCATAAAAACTTTGAATGCCGAGCCGCTCAAGATGAGCTTTCAGTTTTATGCGGAACTCAACCATCAAAAAGCGCGATGCGATATATTCCCAGCGGGGCGCTTCCTGCGTCGTCATTTCAACCGCCGCGCGGATAAGAGCGCTTAAAGCGTCCGCGTCGGACACGCCTTCTTTTTTGAACGCCGAATACTTGTGATACAAGGCGTCGAGCGAATATTCTTCTTCGGGAAAATCTTTTTGAACCGATTTTAATTCGCCGTCCAAATCGAGGGAAGAAAACGTATCGGTTATTCTTTTGCGCGCCGAGCGCTTTTTTGCCCGGCTTTCGCGGTACAAAATAAAACTTTTAACTTCGGCCGGATAATTGTGCTTTATAAGGGTTTTTTCGACCAAATCCTGTATCGTTTCGATATGGATTTCGTTTCCGGCCGCGTGCAGCCGTTTTAATTCTTCTTCAATTTCCGCGGTTAACCGCTCTACCGCGCCGGTGTCTGTTCCGACGCTTTTAAAGGCTGCAGCCATTGCGTCGGCAATTTTTATACTTCTAAAGGCTTCTTTTTTCCCCGTGCGTTTAATAATTTCCATTGATTTCCCACCCCGATTAAAGAAGCGCATTCCGCCGGCAGAACTTTTCCGCCTGCTCTTTACGCTTCACGCTATTTGTTGTTCTTTATACAAAACTGTATTTAGTATAAACTTCAAAACAATAAAAAGCAAGAGCCCGCATTGACAGCGGCTTAGACTATGATATACTAAATCTCGCCGATAATACGATATAGAGGAATCAATCAAATTGGGTTGGAAAATATAGAATGAATTTAACCGAATATATAAAAGAAAATATGGCGGTAATTCCTGAAGGGAATGAGTTAATCAGGGATTTTGTCGATCCGATTAAGTGGCTGAGTTCGGATTATAAAATGTCCATTCCCGGAACAAATAAAGAAAAAATTGTTAGACAAAAATCAGTGTCCGTTCAATCATTTTTATTGCTTAAAACCCCCGTAACCAATGAACTGTACCATTTTGTAATGGAGACTGACTGTGATATTCAAAGAAAAGCTTTTCCTGTGGTAAATGTAAGTTGGATAGATGCTATCAAATTTTGTAATAAACTTTCCGAAAAGCTCGGATTGGAAAAATCTTATGTGTGGAACCCTGTTTCGGAATATATCACGGTTGATGATTCAAAAAACGGATTTCGGCTGCCGACAGATGCACAATGGCAATATGCATGCAGAGGAAACTCGAAAGGATATCGATACGGCGATATCAATGAAATTGCATGGTTCAAAGAAAATTCGGGCGGACAATCCCATGAAGTGAAGATGAAGAAGGAAAATGACTTCGGGCTTTTCGATATGATCGGCAATGTCTGGGAGTGGTGTTTTGATTTATACGACGAAGAGCGATACAGGAACTATCGTATTTTCAGAGGCGGGAGCTTTGCAAGCGAAGAAAGAGCCTGCGGTGCTACTTCAAGAAAGAAGACTTTCCCGGAATTCAGAATCGATGATTTGGGGTTTAGAATCGCAAAAAACAATTCGGCGGGAATGGAGTGAAAACGACAAAAGAAGGCAAGGGGGATTTTAAAGAGATTTTGTGCATAATTGACAGCGGCTTAGACTATGATATTCATTTGAAGAAAATTCGGACGGAAAATTGTACAAAGTAAAAAGAAAGGTAAAAAAAGGAAAATCTGTGATTGACATACCTGTATTCCAGTGCTAGAATACAGGTATGAAAACATCATTAACGGAAGAATTGATATTAGGGATTCTTTCAGAGCATTCGGAGCATGGATACAATATTGAAAAAATCATTGAAACACGAGGTATGAGAAAGTGGACGGACATAGGTTTTTCATCAATATATTATGTGCTTGATAAGCTTGAAAAGAAAGGCTTGGCTTCCGGTAAAAATGCTAATGGAAAGGAGAAAAAAGAGTATTCGATAACGGAATTCGGCTTAAATGTCCTGAGAGAAAAAACAAAAAAACGCATTGAAGAACGGATGCCGGCAAATACGCATCTTATGACAGGTCTGGCAAATAGTACCGTATTAGATGGTGTTGAAGTTGCGGATTCATTACTCAAAAGGAAAATTCGGTTAGAACGGGATTTAATAAATCTTAAAGAGAAAGCAAAGGAAAAAAACACGGCTGCTCGTTCCGCCGCACGATTGTTCGGCTTAAGCGAAAGGCTGATTTTGGCAGAACTTGAATGGTTAAATGAAGAAATGGGAGAAGTGAAAAAATGAAATTGGATATTAAGCCTTTTATAGGACAGCATTGCGAGTCCACCGCAACAGGAACTCTCTTAAATCAGCTTGGAATTGAACTGAGTGAACCGATGATCTTCGGGTTAGGTGAGGGCTTGGGTTTTATCATATGGAATATGAAGACTATGGATTTTCCGTTTATCGGGGGCCGCATTAAACAGGATTTGTTGACACAAAATATCGCCAAAAACTTGAATTTGAAATTAACTGTGAACGAAACATCTTCAAAGAAAAAAGCATGGGAAGAAGTGAAAAAATTATTGGATAAGGGTCAGGCGGTAGGACTTAAACTCGATTGCTATCATCTTGAATATTTTTCAAATCCGATCCATTTTGCGGGACACTATGTTGCAATCATCGGCTATGATGACGAAAAAGCAATCTTGGTTGATACGGCTCAGCAAGGAACGGTTACGAGTACGTCGCTTAAAAGTTTGGAATCCGCGCGCAGTGAAAAAGGTGCGATGGCTTCAAAGAATCTGTATTATACCATCGACAAAGAAAAAAACATTCCCGCACTTAAAGACGCCGTAACGGTTGCAATAAAAAACAATGCTCAAATATATCTTAATCCGCCGATTAAAAATTTAGCATACAAAGGCATAGAAAAAACGAGCGATATCATTATCAAATGGTACGACGATTCAAAGAATGTTCAAGAAGAATTCGGTACTACTGCGATGTTGATGGAACGAGCCGGAACAGGGGGGTCTATTTTCAGAAACATATACAGAGACTTTTTGAAAGAAGCTTATGAACTGACGGGGGACAAAATCATTGAGCGGGGCTATTTAAAATTCATCCGAATTGCATCGGATTGGGCGGAGATAATTTCCATCCTTGAGAAAATATCCGAAACGCAAGAAAGAAGCTATGTTTTGGAAGTTTCAAAAAGATTAAAAAATATTGCGCGGGAAGAAAAAGAAGCGATGGAATTACTTTATTTTCCCGCGATTTGATAATAAAAGGCTGCAAGTTCGGTTCGGGTCATCAGTTTAGGAACGGGATAAAGCGGGTTTGCTTCTTTTTCGGCATGGCGGGACAAAAGCGGAATGTCCGCTTCTTTTATGCCCGCAATTTTATCGGGAATGTTCATACGCGCATTCAAGTCTTTTATCGTTTGTATAAACAATTCGGCACCTTTTTTCCGGCCATCCCGCTCCGTACAAATACCGGATGCCAAGGCCATTTTATACAATTTTTTGTGAACGGTTTTACCGTAGGCTTCCAAAACATAGGGCATGATTACGGCATTGGCTAAGCCGTGGGGTGTTCCGTAAAAGCCGCCGAGGGAATGGGCGACGGCGTGGATGTAGCCCACATAAGACTTTGAAAACGCAAGCCCCGCCTTGTGGGCCGCATGGAGCATATTTTCTCTTGCCCGGTGATTTGAGCCGTCTTTGTATGCCGCTTCAACATTTTCAAAAACAAGCCGTGCGGCTTCCAATGCAAGCGCCCTTGTTTCCTTTGTGGTCGAACGGCCGATGTAGGCTTCTACCGCATGGGTGAGAGCGTCGATTCCGGTAGAAGAGGTGATATGGGGCGGAAGGGTATAGGTTAATGCCGCATCAAGGACTGCATAACGGGGAATCAGCGGAAAACTGAGCAGAGCGTATTTATCGTGTTTTTCTTTATCGGTGATAATCGCGGCAAGAGTAACTTCGCTTCCGGTTCCGGCTGTTGTAGGAACTGCAATAAGGGGAGGAAGGCGGCGCAGTACCCGGAGAATACCCTTCATCTTTTCGACGCTTTTTTTAGGATACACGGCTCTGGCTCCCACAGCCTTTGCGCAGTCCATCGGAGAGCCGCCTCCTACGGCGATAATTCCTTGGGCGCCCGAGTCTTTATACAAGCTGAACGCTTCTTCAACATTGGACACCGTCGGATTTGCTTCGGTTTTATCGTACACGGCAAAGCGTATGCCGTTTTCTTTTAGAACCCGTATAAGCGGTTCCGTTAAACCGTTTGCAACGATTCCCCTGTCGGTTACGATGAGGATTGATGTAAGGTTTTCTTTTTTAAATACTTTATCCAAACCGGAACAGGTCGGAATAATCTCCGGTTCTCTGTACGGAAAAAAAGGCAGGGCCAAGCGAAAGCCGGCTTGATACAAACGGCAATATACAGCTTTTAGAAAAAACATGATGAAATCGAATCTAACATATCTTTTTTTAAATGTCAATAAAACAGTTTTTGTCATAATGATTTTTTGTCATGTAGAAAAAAAACAATACGGTGTCTGCATTGACAGCGGCTAAGGTTGTGATATACTGTAAAAAATCCGGGGGTAACATAATGAAAAAAATCGGCACAGGACTGTTCTTTATTTTTTTATGTACTCTTGTTTTTACAAGAGATTATTCAAAAGAATTTATGGATTATTTTAAGTCCGACTATCGGCCAATAGATTATCGGTCAATGGAAAAACTTTTAATTGATTGGGAAAAAGAACGACCCGATGATCCTGAAATGCTGATCGGCTATTTTAATTATTATGTGAACAGAGATTTGGAAATGTTTCCGGCAATGGGAAAAGCCGATGACGGGAAATATTACGGAGCTTACCTGCAAAAAAACTTTAATAACGACGATGTAATAAAAGGGATTTCTTTTTTGGATAAAGCGCTGGTTAAAAATCCGCAAAGGCTGGATATACATTTTGGAAAATGCTCTACGTTATTACAGGCAAGGTTTTACAAAGAAGGAATTAAGGCAATACTGGATTTGCTGAATACTTCCGTAAAAGTAAACAATGAGTGGTTGTGGACAAATAATGTTCCTATACAGGAAGACGGAGAAGCCGTTCTTTTAGACGGCATAAACGGATATTTTGCGATTTTATTTAATAATTTTGAATATGTAAAAGATGATTTGGGAAATTTGGCAAAAAAACTCGAACAATTATATCCTAATAATTTAATATCGATTAATCAGACCGCAAATTATTATTCATATTCCGGAAATAACAAAAAAGCGATTGAATTGTTGGAAAAGGGACATAAACTTGATAAAAACGATTATATCATTCTTGGAAATTTAGGATATTTATACGAAGAGAAAAAAAATTATAAAGCTGCAAGAACCTGTTACGAAAAGATGTTGAAGATAGATAATCCTCAGTCTAAACAGTACGCAAAAGAATATTTGGAAGCACTGAATAAAAAAGACAGACGAACAGGCCGCTCAAAAAAGGATTAAACTTTTTGAAAATACTGTTTTCCGTTTTCGCCGAACTCTTATTCCTCGGAGGAGGCAAGCACTATATTTACAAAAACAAAGGAAGCGATTTCATTGGCCCGCCATTCGCCATCTTTTAATTCCAAGTCAACTACAATAACATCTTTTATCGCATCGCCGTTTCCCGAAATACCGACAACGACAGCGGCTCTTTTTTCATTTTCATAAAGAACGCTTTCGGCACTGAAATAAAGTCGTATATCCGACAGATCGAAAATCGTATCGAAATCTTCGTCATAGCTTTGTTCAAGGTCGGATTTTTCGCCTTTTAAAAGATAGGTACACATAAGTTCCCGTGCCGCCGAAAACGCATCCGTTCGGTCGATTTTTTCCCGCTTTAATACCGATGCCGCATTTTGAGCGGAAACTTCTTCCGGTTCGCCTCCGAGAATTTCCGCAAAAGAGGCGGTTTCCAGTTCCTGCCGAAGGTGCTCTTTTATTCCGCTTATATAGTCCTCATAGTCATCGGAAAGAGGATCGGGCATTTCAGCGAAATAATCGTCGTCGATCGGCTCGGCCGCATCCTTTTCCGTAAAGGCCGAATAATCCCAGTCCGGATAGGTGTGCAATTCGATATCATGAATTGAACGTAACGGTTTCGATTCGCCGTTTTCATCGTAGAGTTTTGCTTTTTTGTTTACGCCGACGAAGGCTGTTTTTGCAACAGGCCCCGGCTCCCACATAATTGCAAACTGAAGATTTTTACAGTTTTTACAAAAATTTTCGGGTACCTGCTCGTAATCAAAAGAACCCATTTTTATCCAATACAGGTTTTTATGATTTGCAAAACAGTTTTCGGGCAGGGGGTAGCGTTTGTCGTTTGCGTAGTAATAATAGGAATAAGTAAAGTCCACGCATACGTATTTTTTTGCCGCCGCGTCGATTTGCCGGCGAATTTCATAAAAAACCGCAGGAGAATGTCTGCCGTCAAAATAAATGTATTCAATAGGGCCTTCAATTTTATTTTCGTGATTTACATGCATAAATTCCGAAAGGGCGGCTATTTCGGCATAGGTAACATCTTTCGGTTTAAAATTATTTTTGATTTTTAAAACGTACGATTCTTCGGGATCCATCGCAGTGCGTACGAAATCCGGCACATCGCGGATGTCGACTTCTTTTTCGATCGATTGGCCGAAAACCGCAAAAACCGAGCATACAAACGCGATAAATAAAAATGTCTTTTTCATGATTTTCTCCGAGAGCGGTCTATCTAAAACCGGGACTGCCGATAAAGCTGCCGACTTTTGAGACAGCCCCGGATCTTTAAGGCAAGGCGGCGCCTTACTTTATTTTGTCGATTTCTTCGGGGGTGGATTTTTTCCAAAATTGGCTGCGGCCGATGCCCATGCCGATTTCGCCGCGCATTTCGAGCGTGTCTTCTTTATACTTTTTGCCGTCGGCTTTGCGGAAGGTGATTTTGCACTTGTATACTTTGCCGTCCGCCGGGTCGATGATGCTGCCGTTTGCCCATTGTCCGGCGGCTTTGGAAGTAAGACCCCAAATCCACGGCGTTCCGAGCAGGGGCATTTTGTTTACGGCTCCGCTGACGGGGAAATCTTTATACGATTCCTTTACCGCGGTTGCGATGGTGTCGCGGGGCTTTCCTGCGGCGGCAAGAATCTCGCCGTACAAAACGCCGTCTTTTTGATAAATGTGCCAGCCGGCGGTTAATTCTCCCTCTTCGTTAATGCTGACCCAATAGCCTTCAACCGGGTCGGCGGCAAACACTGCGGCGGCTGTAAACAAAAGCAGAGCCGCGCAAATCAGTTTTTTCATCTTTGAAACTCCTTTATCTATACATAATGTATCAGTATGGAATGAATAATGCCGTTTGTCAAGGTTCGGCGAACAGAGATTCGGCATGATACGGCCGGGACTTTTTCAGTTCGGCGCGCTGAACGGCTTGCGTGTTCCGTTCCCAAAAAACGCCGTCCGCATACCCCTGAATGGCCGCGTCGCTTTCGGCACGCGCCAAGCGCTTTTCGGTCCAGCAGCAATACTCTTCGTTTTTTTCTATACCGATAAAATTGCGCCCCAGTTTTTTTGCGGTAACCGATGTGGTGCCGGAACCGAGAAAAGGATCTAAGACAAGACCGTCTTCGGGGCAGCTTGCAAGGATGAGTTTGGCGATAAGCTTTTCGGGTTTTTGCGTCGGATGATCGGTGTTTTCGCTCATCGACCAATACGGAATCGAAATATCGTCCCAAAAATTGCCGGGGCAGGTTAAGCGGAAGCGGCCTTCGTCGGTTTTTTCCCAGTCCTTCGGTTTGCCGTTTTCACGGTACGGGGCCAATACCCTGCGCTTTTGTTTTACCGCATCGACGTTAAAATAATAGTCGTCCCCGAGCGTACCGAACCAAATATCCTCGCAGGAATTTTTCCAATTCGCTTTTGCGCCGCGCCCCTTTTCGCGCTGCCAGGTAATGCGGTTGCGGACGACGGTATATTTTTTCATGACGGCATAGAGGCTGCACGAACTGCGCCAATCGCCGCACAGATACACCGAGCCGGTCGGCTTGAGTACGCTCAGCAGGCGGGGAAACCACGATTCAAGGTAGGCCGAATACTCATCGTCGCCGCGTTTACCGAATTTTAAGCCGTGAAAGTTTTTATCGAGATTATACGGCGGGTCGATAATCAATAAATCGGCGCACGAGTGCGGCAATTTGTCGAGTACGCCGAAAAGGTCGGCGCACAGGGTTTTGTTCCGCAACGCATCCGCGGCAAATGTTCCCGATCCGGAAACTTTTGCAGAGCCGGCATACACGAGGCGGTTTTTGTATTCGGCGCGTTCGGCCGCGCTCATTGTAAGCGTTTTGTTTTTGGGCGAACGCTCTTTTTTCGGCAAAGGCCGTGCCTCGGTTTTTGACTGTGCGCTCAATGCGTTTATTTGAATTTTACGGCCGTTCCGTAGGCGATAACTTCCGCGGCATTTTGCATAATCGCTGCGGACGAATAGCGGATATTCACAACGGCGTCCGCGCCCATTTGTTCGGCTTCCTGCGCCATGCGTTTGGTTGCCAAAGCGCGCGCTTCGTTCATCATTTCGGTATAGCCTTTTAATTCGCCCCCGATTATCGTTTTTAAGCCCTGCAAAATGTCTTTACCGATGTTTTTCGACTGGATGGTGCTTCCCTTTACCAAGCCGAGCGTTTCCAGATTTTTGCCGGAAACGTAATCAGTATTTACCAAGATCATCTTCTTCTCCTCCTTTAATTTCGTTTAACCGTTCGGCAAGCAGCCATATAAAAGCCGCCGAAACCGCGGCGGGAACAATAATGCCGATGATTTTAAATAAAAGCGGTACGCCGAATTTTACAAAAAATACAGCGAATGCGGTATAGTATACTAAATTCAAAAAAACGATTATTATCGGGGCAATCATTTTTTTCGTATGTGAATGCATGTACGGATTATAACATACGGAATTTGAATTTACAAGCTGCAACTTTTTTTTGCGCATCTTGTCTAAACATGTACGGAGTGACGCTATGTTTTATGAAGAGTACCTTACCTGTGATATGGATAACGGCTGGGAAGCCGCGCAAAAATCTTTTTCTCTGCACATCCCCGATAATTTTAACTTTGCATACGACGTTATAGACCGGTATGCGGCGGAAGCGCCGGAAGCCGAAGCCTTGGTGTGGTGCGACGACAAGGGCGAAGAAAAAATCTTTACGTTCGGCGAACTCGCAAAAGAGATAAACAAAGCGGCTAACTTTTTTACGGCGATGGGAATCGCTCGCGGCGATACGGTTTTGCTTTTTTTGCGCAGACGGTACGAGTTTTGGTTTATTTTGCCGGCCCTGCATAAAATCGGCGCGATTGCCGTTCCGGCAACGGTTCAGCTTGCGTCCCACGACATCGAATACCGCATACAATCGGCGGGCATCAAGATGATTGTCGCGGTTCAGGAAAAACAGCTTCAGCAGGAAATTCAAAAAGCCGCGGAAGCCGCCTATAAAAAACCGCTTTTGGTATGGGTACACGATGAAATGGACGGGTGGATTTCGTTCGATAAACTGTCGAAAAACATGAGCGACGAATTCAGCCTTCCGGCCGGAACCAAGCGCCCTTGCGGCGAAGATACGGCTTTGCTGTATTTTACGTCGGGCACATCGGGAAACCCGAAAATGGTCGCGCACAACTTTTTGTATCCGCTCGGTCATATCGTAACGGCAAAATTGTGGCAGGGGGTTAAACAGGGCGGCCGCCATTTAAGCGTTGCCGAAACCGGCTGGGCAAAGGCGATGTGGGGAAAAATATACGGACAGTGGCTGTGCGGCTGCGCGGTGTTTGTTTACGATATGGACGTGTTTATTCCGCGCAAACTGCTCGAAAAACTCGCGCAGTACCGCGTTACCTCTTTTTGCGCTCCGCCCACCGTGTATCGCTATCTTATCCGGGAGCCGATTGAAAATTACGATTTGTCGGCGCTGGAAGAATGCACGACCGCAGGCGAAGCGCTTTCGCAGGACATCTTCGATACGTTTAAAGAAAAAACGGGTATGTCGCTGCGCGAGGGCTACGGCCAAACCGAACTGACCTTGGTAACGGGCACTTTCCCCGGAATGGACATAAAACCCGGTTCCATGGGAAAGCCTGCGCCCGGCTACGACATAGACATTGTCCGTCCCGACGGTTCTTCCTGCGAAGCGGATGAAACAGGCGAAATTATTTTGCGCTTGGACAAGGGGCATCCGTTCGGCATGTTCGGCGGTTATTATAAAAACCCCGAAAAAACGGCGGAAGTGTTTCGCGGCGGCGTATACCATACCGGCGATGCGGCAAGCCGCGATAAAGACGGCTATTTTTGGTTCAGCAGCCGTACCGACGATTTGATAAAAAGTTCCGGTTTCCGCATCAGTCCTTTTGAAGTGGAATCGGTGCTGCTTCAGCATCCCGCCGTGTTCGAATGCGCCGTAACGGGAGTGCCCGATCCCAAACGAGGGCAGGCGGTAAAAGCCTTTATTGTTTTAAATCGCGGCTATACGCCGAGCAAACAGCTCGAAAAGGAATTGATGTTTTTTGCAAAAAAGAATGCGGCGCTGTACAAGGCTCCGCGCTCTTTGGAATTCGTGCAGGCTTTGCCCAAAACCCACAACGGTAAAATAAGCCGAGCCGCCATCCGCGCACAAAAAGAATAGGAGAACATGGGGATGTCTCAAAAGTTTGTTACTTTTTCGCCATCCCCGACGAGTTTTAAATTAAGTCTTTGTACAGTAATGACTTAATTTAAAACATCGCATATAAAATCACGGAAACTGTCCAAAAACTGAAGTTTTTGGACAGCCCACGAGTGCCCGAGAGAAAGGCGTCAAAAAAGAGTGCGAGAACGGCTTATGAGCAAAGTGAGTAAGAATTATACGTCCTGTATAATTCTTACTCCAAGTTTATGCATCGCATAAACTTGCATATTTAAATTTTTTTCGACATCCGTGTCGATACATCCTGCCACAGAATAAGATGTGCATTTTTTATTGATTTTTAGCGCCAATCGTTATACAATCAATACCGATAAAAAAACACTGTGCTTTTTAGGAGGTTAGTATGAAAAAGCTCACTGTATTGCTGATGGCGGTACTTTTTCTTTCTTCGGCCGTATTTGCAAACGGTGCCCAAGAAGACGACAACAGTCCCATTACATTGGTTATGTGGACGCACGAAGATCCGAACCGGCAAAAACTTGAAGAAGGATATGCAGCCGAATATATGGCAATGCATCCGAATGTAACCATTAAGTATTCCGTATATCCGTCAACCAAAATACAGGATTTGATTCCGACCGCTTACGCGGCAAAAAATGCGCCTTCAATTTGGAACATGGAACTGCAAAAAGCGTATCCGCTTTTGGTGCAGGGTTTGGTTGCTCCGGTCGATCCCGAAGCGTTGGGATTAAAAAAGGATTCGGACATTATCGCGCAGTATATGCCGAACATGCTCGACCCGGTTACGGACAAAGACGGCTCTCTTTTAGGCAAAAAAGGCAAAGTCTACGGCTTACCCTTTGAACTGCAAAACTGGTGCATTTATCTGAACAAAAAAATCTTCCGCGATGCCGGTCTTGATCCCGAAAAAGATTATCCCAAAACATGGGAAGACGTTATGGCCGTTTCCGAAAAAATCGTTAAGCGCAACGGCGACATCATTACACGCCGCGGCTTCGATTTCCGCTACGGCGATTATCTTATTTCGTGGACTCCGATGGTAAGCCAGCTCGGCGGCGCGGTTGTATCCGCCGACGGCAAAGAAGCGATCGTCAACACCGCCGCATGGGAAAAAGCGCTCGAATATATGCGCCAATGGGGACCGAACGGTAAAAACCTCGGCGCTCCCACATACACGGCGGCGCGCAAGCTTTTCGACAACGACAAAAACGAAATCGCCATGCACTTGTCCGGCTTGTATCAGGAAGCGCGCATGCTTAAAGCGAATCCCGCTTTTTACAACAGCAAAGATTGGATGATCATTCCGTACCCCGTTTTTAAGGGCGGCAAGAATTTGTCGAACAACTACTATTTCCAATACTACATGGTAAACTCGCAAATTCCTCTGCGCGAGCAAAAAGAAGCGTGGCGCTTTGTCGCATTTTTGCTGAGTCATCCGACCGATTATTTGGAAAAAGTTGCGCTGATCGCTCCGAAAAAAGAATTGGTTGAAAGTGAACAATTCAAAAAGATTCCCTACAGCAATGTGTTTATCGAAGACCTGAAGCGTGCGCAGCCCGTTTATTACGGAGCCGCCAGCTGGCAGATAAACGAATTGATTAAAGAAGCGATCGAAAATGTTATGATGAATAACGTATCGCCGAAAGACGCGGTTGCAAAACTCAAAAAAAGCGCACAATCTCTTTTAGACGAACAAATGTAATATGCCGAAAGGCGGAACCGTCCGAAAGCTTCGATGTTCGGACGGCTTCTGTGATTTAATGCGGGCGGAAGGTAGAACTTCCGCCCCTTTGTATTTATTAAAGGATGTATTATGGCGCAAAGAAAAAGTCTTGAAAAGAAAATCGTCGTATGGGCTTGGCTGTTTGTAACTCCGGCTTTGCTGTTTTTTACCGTATTTTCGTTTTACCCGATTGCCAATGCTTTTTATTTGAGCTTTTGCAATAAAAATATGATTTCGCTTAAACCGCCCGTTTTTATCGGTTTGACGAACTATATAAAGATATTCGCCTCCGCCGATTTTTGGAATTCGGTGCGGGCAACCGTCGTGTTCACGCTCGGAACCTTTATTCCGCTCGTAATCGGCAGTATGATTCTTGCCGCATTTTTAACCTTCCGTCCGGCAGGCTCGCGCATTTTGCAGCTTATTTATTATTCGCCGGCCGTTTTATCTTCCGTTGTCGCCGCCCTCATTTGGAAGCTGATTTTTGAGCCGCGCGGCATTGCGAATCAGGCGGCAAATGCGATTATGATGACTTCCGGCGTCGACTTTAAATGGCTGAGCAACGGCATTATGCTGCAAATTTCGACGATGGTCGTTTATTTTTGGAAGTACATCGGTTATTTTACCGTTTTGTTTTTAACCGGCTTGGGGAAGATCCCCCGCGGCATATATGAAGCGGCCCTCATCGACGGGGCAAACCGCGGACAAACCTTTTTCCGCATTACGCTGCCGCTTTTAAAACCGACGACCGTTCTCGTTTCGATAATGGCGATGTTGCAATGTTTGAAAACCTTTTCGACGCAGTATCTGTTTACGCAGGCCGGTTCTCCGCTCGGCCCCGTCAACGTTATAACGCTGAATATTTACAATACCGCAATGCGCAACTATAACGTCGGAAGGGCAAGCGTTATGAGCGTTATTTTATTTTTGTTTATGCTGATGCTGACAATTATTCAACTGCGCTTTTCACGTTCGGAAGACGTGTCGTATTAAGGGAGGATGCCGTGCAATTTTTATTGATTTTAAGCATAAGCGCCGTTGCATACATTGTTTTGCTGTTCGTGCTTCCCGAATGGGGCAAAAATACGCTGATGACAATCTTTTTGCTTTTCAGCGCAGTCGTTATTTTAACACCGCTTTTGTTTATGTTTACGGCGGCTTTTATGCCCGCGTCGGAAATTACGAGCATTCCGTACCGATGGATACCGGAAAAAATACACTGGTTTAACTTTTACCGCGCCTTGGCGGGCAACGACGAAAACTTTGTCTTTTTGCGCAACGTATTGAATTCGCTCATCGTTTCGGCAACCGTTACCGTAACGACGCTGCTTTTGTCGTGCATTACCGGCTATGCGCTTGCAAAATTTCACTTTAGGGGAAGAAATACGGTTTTTATGTTTATCATGATGACCATGATGATTCCCTTTGAGACGATTATGGTTCCCCTGTATATGGTCGTTTTGAATTTAAAACTGCAAAACACCTACGGCGGATTAATCATTCCGTTTATGATGAATGCGTTCGGCGTTTTTATGATGCGCCAGTATTTGCTGACCTTCCCCGACGACGTTATTGCCGCCGCCCGCATAGACGGCTGCAGCGAGCCGGGAATATTTTCCCGCATCGTGTTGATCAATTCGGGGCCGGCCTTGGCGACCTTGGCTATTTTAACTTTCCGCCAGCAATGGGACAACTTAATGTGGCCGCTGATGGTTGCGCAGGATAAGCACCTTAAAACGATTCCGACCTACATCGTCAGCTTTGCCGAAGAAAAATTTGCGGACGAAGGCGCCATGATGGCGGTTGCCCTGCTTGCAAGTTTGCCGATGGTTATTTTGTTTTTAACCTTGTCCAAATACTTCCTCGGCGGCAACGCCATGTATTCGGCCGGAAAAGAATAAGCCGGAGTAAAATTAAACATACGACCGAACATAAAGCCGAAAGAGGCGCCGACCGCCCTGCCCGCTTCCGTTATCGGGCCCGGTCGGCGCCTTTTTCTTTGTGCGGTTTTGCCGATTCCGGTTGTTCCGATAAACTTTCCAAAATAATGCGCTTGCCCAAAGCGCGGCACAGATTTTCGTATACATCGTCGCGCTCGGAAAGCGCTGCGGTTGCAGCCGTTTTGTTTGCATCAGCGTTTTTGTGCCGGATCGCGCGTATGAGCAGGTTTTTCGGCGTGTGTTCGGTATCGATAAATTCCAATATTTGAACGGCATAGCCGTGTTTTTTTATGAGCCGGGCGCGCATGATATCCGTGGCAAGGGCGGCAAAGCGCTCTTTTACAATGCCGTATTCGGTAAACGCGTTAAAGGCTTCATCGGGGCAGTTTTTTCCCAATGCTCCGTTCAATTCGTGCTGGCAGCACGGAGCGGACAAAATAACTTTCGCTTTTTTTTGCAGCGCAAAAGCGAGCGCGTAATCGGTCGCCGTATCGCATGCGTGAAGCGATATAACCATATCGATATCTTTTTCGTCGATCTGCCGCTCCGATTCCTCTTGCGGCGCGTCACCGCGGGAAGACAGTCCGTCCGCATGGGAGTGCAGAGCATAGGAGCGTATGTCGTTCACTTCAAAATGAAGGCCGCCGTAATTCAGCTTGCGCGCAAGATCCGAACAGTGTTCGATCACATCGCGTTTTAAATCCACGCCGGTAATATCCGCCTGCAAGCCTTTGACTTCGGTTAAAAAATAATACAGGGCAAAGGTAAGGTAGGCTTTGCCGCAGCCGAAATCGATGATGCTCAGCGGCCGCTTTGTTCCCGCTCCGCGTTCGGTCAGGGCGCCCAAGACGTCGTCCGCGTATTCCAAAAAACGGTTGATCTGGCGGAACTTCGCGTATTTTTTTGCAATGATTTTTCCGTCGGCGGCGGCAAGTCCCAAAGCGTGCAAAAAGGGCGCGGCGGCGTTTTCGTCAATAAGATAATTCTTTTGCCGATTGTGCGTATACTCGGATTCGACGTCAACTTGAGCGCGCGGCACGCTTTTAATCGACAGCGATGTGCGTCCTTTTTTATTCGCGAGCAAAATGCAGCGCGTATCTTCGGCCGTAAAAATACATTGGCGCCACAGGGCGCCTCCGGCATATGGAAGTTCTTTGAGAAATTCCTTTAATCCTTCGAGCGGGAACGTTTTGTGGAAAACCTGTTTTTTGCCGAAGAATTCGGCACTGAAGCTTTCCTTTCCCGCTTTGCGCATGCGGATTTTTATGCAACCGTCCGCACCTCCGGCGCACGAGGTTTTACTGTCCGCGCCTTCAGCCCGGGTATTTTCACCGTGCGGCTTTTCGGTGCAGGACCTTTTTTTCAGCGGACTCGACAGCACAATCGACGTGCACGAAGGAAGCATGCCGAAAATCGCAGTAAGAAAATCGCCGCCGCTCATTCCCGATTCTTTTGCCGTTCTTTTTCTTCTGCGGCATGGCGCACGTAGTTTTCGGTATTTTTTTTCATCGCTTTTATTTCTTCATCCGTTAAAGAACGCACGGCTTTTGCAGGCGATCCTAAAATCAAACTGCCGGCGGGAAAGGTTTTACCCTGCGTTACGAGGGCGCCCGCACCGACCATGGAATTCTCTTCGATAACCGCTTCGTTCAGTACGATAGCCCCCATGCCGATTGTGCTGCCGTTTTTTACCGTGCACGAATGAAGGATGGCCCCGTGCCCGACCGTTACGTTTTCGCCGACAATGCAGGGAATATTTTCGTCCACGTGAACGACGGCGTTATCCTGAATATTGCTGTTTTTGCCGATTTTTATCGGCGCTATGTCCGCCCGAACCGTCGCGGAAAACCACACCGACGTATGTTCGGCCAGTTCGGCATCGCCGCATACATGGGCATTCCACGCTATAAACGCCGACTCCGCAATCGACGGCATATGTTGTTTGTTCGTATCTTTCATAAAAACTCCTTAGCCTAATATATACTTTTTCGGAAAAAAATAGTATACTGATAGTATGGCAAAAGTCTATGTTTTTGTAAACCAAAAAGGCGGCGTCGGAAAAACGACATCCGTCATCAATATCGGTGCATATATGGCGGCTGCCGGCAAAAAAGTTCTTTTAGTCGACTTCGACTCGCAGGGGAATATGTCGTCGGGGGTCGGCATTTCAAAAGAAAAACCCACGATTTACGAATTGATGGCGGGCTTGTCGACATACGAAAAAACGGTGCGCCGTACCGAAGTTATCAATTTGGATGCGGTCGCCGCATCGATCGATTTGTCGGGAGCCGCGATAGAACTGGTCGACCAAGCCGAACGCGAATTCTTTTTAAAAAAAGCGCTTGAACCGCTTTTGCCGAAATACGATTATATTTTAATAGACTGCCCGCCGTCGCTGGGACTTTTAACGCTGAACGGCCTTGCCGCCGCGCATTCGGTTTTGATTCCCATGCAGTGCGAATATTTCGCTTTGGAAGGAATTTCCCTTTTGCTGCAAACGGTAAAAAAAGTACAAAAGTCCGTAAACCCCGCTTTGCAAATCGGCGGCATCTTTTTTACGATGTACGATTCGCGCACGCGGCTTGCAAACGATGTGGTTACTCAGGTAAAAGCGTATTTTAAGGATTCCGTTTTTGCGACGATTATTCCGCGAAACGTGCGCCTTTCCGAAGCGCCGTCGCACGGCAAGCCGATATGTTTGTACGATCCGCTGTGCGTCGGTGCGCGCAGCTACGAAAAACTTGCGCAAGAGGTGATGGAACGTGGCTAAGGGCGGACTCGGCAAGGGCCTCGACGCTCTTTTGCCGCAAGCCGAACGGGAAGCGGAAACTTCAAAGAAAATTTCCGAGCCTTCGGCAAAAGCAAAAAAAGAAAGTAAAGACGGTGCCGAAGTTTTTATCGACGTGGATTTACTGCAGCCGAACCCGCATCAGCCGCGCAGGGAATTCGACGAGGAAGCTTTGCAAAACCTTGCCGATTCGATAAAAGAAAACGGCGTCATTCAGCCTATCTTGGCCGAAAGCGCTCCCGACGGAACCTTTTGGATTATCGCGGGCGAACGACGTACGAGGGCGGCGCGCCTTGCGGGCCTTAAACAGGTTCCCGTGCGCATACAAAAATTTTCGGAAACCAAAAAGCTCGAAGTTGCCCTTGTGGAAAACATTCAGCGCGAAGACTTAAACCCGCTTGAAGAAGCGAAAGCCTATCACAAACTTATGGAGCTGGGCAACTTAAGTCAGGAAGAAACGGCGCGCCGCGTCGGCAAAAACCGTTCCACCGTAGCAAACGCGCTGCGTCTTTTGAAACTTCCCGACGATATGCAAAAAGCGCTCGGTACCGAGGCCTTTTCAGCAGGACACGCACGCGCCGTTTTGTCCGTTGCAGACCCTTCGCTCAGACGAACTTTATTTACGCGCATTACCGACGAAAAGCTTTCCGTCCGTGAAGCCGAAGAAATCGCCGCCGAAATGAATTCCGGCAAAAAGCTGCCGGTGAAAACAAAGGTCAAAAGCGCCGATAAGCGCGAGCCCGATTACGTTTTTCTCGAGCAGCGGCTCATTGAAAAGCTCGGCACCAAAGTATCGCTCAGGGGAAATTTCGACAAGGGCGCCATAACCCTCGAGTACTTTTCGCGCGAAGATCTGGACCGGTTTTACAATCTGCTTACCGGCGCGGACAAATAAGGCTTGGACTTTCGGCTTTTACAAGATGTTATGAATTCAAATTTAGCTTTTCGCGCACCTTAACTGCGTTTTCGCTGCCGCCGCTTTCGCACAAAGGTTCGTAAAAGCGGCGTACATCTTCGTCTTTTAAAATATAAGTGACCTGATAATTCTTCAAGGCGATTTTCAAAAGCTTTTCTTTTTGCACATTTGACCATGACTTGATTTTTACCAGTTGCGAAATTACCGAATGTGTATTGGTAAAATTCATGCTGCCTTCAAGCCGGTTGATTAAAGCGTCTTTCAGCTGTTCTTCTTTGCTTTTGTTTTCCGTTTTTTCCGACTTTTCGGCGACGCATTCGAAATGCGCTTTTTCAAGAATTTCATTCGATACGGTGCGGTCGATAATTTGCTTGACAAGAATTTCCAACTTGCCGTCTTCCGTGTAATCCGCCGGAGCGAAATATTTAATTCTGTTTTCGTCGAGCATGCGGAAGACTTTCGATTTGTCTTCCGTGTCGGCATTGTAAACGCCGACCGAATG
This sequence comes from Treponema maltophilum ATCC 51939, assembly GCF_000413055.1. Taxonomy (NCBI): domain Bacteria; kingdom Pseudomonadati; phylum Spirochaetota; class Spirochaetia; order Treponematales; family Treponemataceae; genus Treponema; species Treponema maltophilum. The sequence continues at coordinate 2,277,225 of NZ_KE332518.1, forward strand.
CCCGCCGTGTATGTTTACGAGCTTCATACACGGAATGTCCGTTTCGCTGTCGCCGATGTAAATCATATTTCTGAACGGCACCCGGTATTGATCGGGCTTGAAGTATGCGTTTACATTTTGATCGTTTACATTCAAGACGCCCTTTTCGATTCTGAATAAAAACTGGGTTTTATTCGTATAATTTACGGCTTGCGCCGGCCATACCGCAACGCCCGCGTCGTCGTAGTAAAAGGCGCTCGCATAAATTCTTTTGAATTTATGCGCGACGGGCGTTCCTTCAATCATTTCTTTGAGCCCCGATGATATGATGTAATGTTCAACGCTTACGCCTTTTTCGTCCCCGTACGCATTTATTCTGTCGAACCACGTATCCACGCCCGGAAAAAGCGTAACTTTGGAACCGTATTCCTGTAATTTCTTTTTTGTAAAAAGAACCTTGCCTCTGGATTTGTGCACCATCATATACATATACGCAAGATTTTGGTCCATTTCATTGTCTTCGGCACGTTTATTGGATTCTTTCCAAAATTCCTCAACTTTATAGCCTATGGATTGAATATAACCCTGTGCCTGCATATCATCGGGCGACAAGGTTTTATCGAAATCGTAGCAAATTGCCAAAATCGGTTTATTTTTATCCATAATGAAATTCCGTAAATAAAGAGAATTGAAAAGAAGACATTGACATTACAAGCAATTAAATTGGAGTATATCGGACTCGAACCGACCACCTATTGATTGCGAACCAATCGCTCTACCAGATGAGCTAATACCCCACGTGTATATAAAAAATATACTCCATTTCCGCTTTTATGGCAAGGGGTTTGCGCTATCTTGTCTTCTTTACAGATCGCCGTATTCGACGGGACAACCGATAAGGGATGCGGCTTGTGTTGCGCGTCGTTCGACCGCGTCCCTTTCCCGTTTTTTTACGTGTTCGATATCCGCGAGAAGTTCGCCGTTTTTCGAACGCAGGCCGCATTGAATTTCAAAAAGTTTTTTCCCGCGGTACAGACGTACAAGGCAGAGGCTGCCGATTTCGTCAAAACTCCACGACCTTTTTTTTACGAAAAAGGCAAAGCCGATTTTATGCGTTATCCGTTTTGCTTTCGTGTCGAAAATGCAACAATCGCGGTACAAAAAACCGGCTGCGGCCGCCGCGGCGAAAAAATACTGCAAAAAGGGCAGGGACGCCTCTTCATCGGAAAACAGCAAAAGCGATGCGGCCGTTACGGCTAAAATCACAAACATAACAATGCGGAACACGGGATTGATTGTCCAAATACCGCGGCGCTTTGAATCAATATAAAAAACCGTCGAAAAAAACATATTCACCGGACAGTATATATATAGCGTTTTTTGTTGTAAAGCGGTACATTAGAGGTTATGAATTTTGTTTTCCGGCCGTACCGAAGGCGCGATAAAAAAGCACTTTGCCGCATTATCGCACCGACATGGCGTCTTGACGAATATTTTCCCGGCATAAAAAATACCGAACGCTTGTGCGGCTTTGTTGTCGACATGTTCCGCGTACAAAGCGATTATACCGACGTCGCCGTGCCTGCGGCCGAAGGCGGGAAGACTAAAGCATCGGCGGGCGCTTTGGTTGACGGTGTGCCTGTAGGCTTTTTATTTGCCGATGCGCCTGCGAAAAGAAGCGGCGTTTTAGGGCGGCTGTTTTATCGCGCGAAAAAGAAGACGGCGCGTGCCGCTTTTTACGTAAAAATCTTTTTTTTGTGGCTTGCGGGTTTTTACGGGGAGCGCGCCGCCGTGCGCAAAGCTTTTTTATCGTATTGTTCCGTACAAAAAAATATTTTAAAAGATATTTCCTTTGATGCCGAAATCCTGTGTTTGTTCGTAGACGCCTCGCATCAAGGTTCGGGACTCGGCCGTCGGCTTCTTTCGCGATTTTTTGAATGGAGCAAAAGAAGAAAGATACGCAATTTCGTTTTAACGACCGATACCGACTGCAATTACCGCTTTTATGACCGCAGCGGTTTTAAGCGTCTAAAAGAGCAAAGCGGCTGTTTGGGCATACCGCAAAATACGGAGCCGTTTTCGCGTATTTTCGTGTACGGATTTTCCCTATCGGCCGGCAGCGGTTTTTCTTCCGCACCGACGGCTGAGGCTTGACTGCTGTGCGGTTGAGGTTTGACAGTCTTCGGGTATAAGCGTATAGTACATATATGACCGGTTCGCTTTTGAAAAAAAAGGATTATCTGGGACCGCTTTCTTTTTATAGGGTTGCGCTTTCTTTGGCGCTTCCCGTCATGGCGCAGAATTTGATTCAAAGCATGGTGTCCCTTATCGATAATTTTATGGTCGCCGGCTTGGGCGACATAAAAATGTCGGGCGTAAATATTGCGGGCCAAATCAACTTCGTGTTTTATGTTCTCTTAACCACGCTGTGTGCATCCGGCGGAATTTTTATGTCGCAGTATAACGGCGCAAAAGATGCGGCCGGCATGCGCCAAGCTTTCCGATTTAAAATCATTATCACCTTGGCGGCATCGATCGCCTATACGATTTTTTGCCTTGCGAATCCCAAGCCCGTTTTGGCTTTAATGGTGCGGGGCAACCGCCAAAGCGCCGAAATCGTCGAGCAGGCGTGCATATATATGAAGACAGCCGCCTTTACGTGGATCCCGATTGCAATTGCCGTTTCGATCGGTTCGTCCATGCGCGAAATAGGCAGAGTGCGCCAACCGCTTGTCGTGTCGGCGATTGCGACTTTTATCAATACGTTTTTTAACTGGGTTTTTATTTACGGGAACTTGGGCGCTCCCCGCTTGGAAGTTAAGGGCGCCGCGATAGCGACGATTATTGCGCGTGCAAGCGAAGCGCTTATCTTTTTGATATATATCCGCAAAACAAAACCGCCGTTTTTTTCATATCTGCGCGAATTGTTCCGCGTGCGCTTCGGCTTTTTTGTCAACGTTTTGTCGAAGTCCGGAATGATTTTGGTGTCCGAGATGAGCTGGGTTCTCACCGAATCGGTTGTAACCGCCTTGTACAACAGCCGCGGCGGCGCCGAAATCGTGTCGGGTATGTCCGCGGGATTTACCGTTGCAAATCTGTTCTTTATTTGCTTTTACGGCATCAATGCTTCGATCGGCGTCATTATGGGCGGAACACTGGGATCGAATCAGCTTGAAAAAGCGAAGGTACAAAAAACATGGCTTTTAAACGGGGCTTTTTTATTTGGTTTGAGCATGGGCATTTTGGGATGTTTTACAACCTTTTTAATTCCCTTTGTGTTTTTGCATTTGAGCGAAGCCGCCCGGCATGTTACGCGGAATATGGTTTTTTTAAATGCGTGCTATATGCCGATTTGGGCTTATTTGAACGCGCAGTTTACCGTTTCGCGTACCGGAGGAGACGTTCTTATGGGCGCCGTTACGGACGGCTTTGTCAATTTTGCTTTGGTGCTGCCGGGAATATTTTTGCTCACATATTTTACTTCGTTCGGACCGGTCGCCCTGTACGGAATTATAAAACTGACCGACTTTGTCAAAATGACAATAGCCGCTTTATGGCTTAAGCGGGAATTATGGGTAAAGAATCTTGCGGTTCAAAGCGAAGGAGAAAAGTAGCGCAATGGAACAGGGTATAACTGAAAAGGACACGGCGGAACGCTTTGAGCGGCTCGAAATAAAGCTTGCATACATGGAAGACTTTATGCGGAAGATTCAGGATGTTACGCTGGAACAGGGCAAAGCGATTGAAGGCTTGAAAGCCGAAAATAAAGCGCTCCGGCAAAAACTTGCCGAAATGGTCGAGGACCGGCGCGATGCCCCCGCCGACGCGCGCCCGCCGCACTATTAAAACCCCGCCGGAAGCGGTTGCGTAAAACGTCAGCTTATAAAAGCGCCGAGCGAGCGCATCTTTTCGATAAAGCCGGGAAACGAAACGGAACAGCATTCGGCGTCTTTTACCGTGAGCTCTTGGCCTTTTTTGAGCGCCAAACCCAAACACATAAGAGACATTGCAACCCGATGGTCTTTTTTGCTTTCAACCGTACCGCCGTGCAGCGTAAAGGCGCCGTTCGGCAAACCGTCTTTCGTTATCGGAGAGTGGCCGCGTATCGTTAAAAAATCTTTTCCTTCGCATATGTCGGCGCCGAGTGAACTCAGCTGTTCGGCCATAACGCGTATGCGGTCGGTTTCTTTGCTGCGGCATACGCCTATGTCTTCAAGGACGATTGTCCCTTCGGTAAAGCAGGCGGCGACTGCCAAAGCGCATACGGCGTCGGGAAAAGACGAGCAGTTTATACGCAAGGTTCCCGCAGCGTCCGTACTGCCGGCGTCCGTATCGTCCATACGCGCATAATCGCAAAGCGAAAAGCCTATACCGCGCCTGTCTTCTTCCGTTTCGTTTGCGCAAAAAGAGGTAAAGTGTTCGACGCTTAAACGTGCGCCGCCTTTTATGTGCAGCGCGTGCGTACCGCGGTCGAGCCGGATGTCCGCCCCCAGAGAACGCAAAAGCGGCACAATGAGCGCGTCGCATTGGGAGCCGGACGTGTCTATATGTTCGATCGAAACCTCGCCTGACCCTATGCACACGGCTGTGAGCGGAAAGGCGGCGGCTTCCCAATCGGACGGTATTGCCGTATTGAACGCCTGAATGCGTTTCGGACCCTGCACTCGGATATGCTTCATGTCCTTGTCGGCCGTAACCGGCACGTCGAGTTTTTCGAGCCAGTTTTTTGTCATTACAAGATAGGCCGTTTCTTTCGGATCGGTAAGCTCGATGTCGGTAGTGCCGTCCAAAAGCGGGGCGGCCATCATAAAGCCGCTTATGTATTGTGAAAGTCTGCCGTCGGTACGGATGTGCGAAGCCTTGATCGGACCGCGTATAAGTACGGGAGGAGCGCTTGAGCCGGGACGGCTTATGTGAACCTGCGCTCCGGCTTGACCGAGTGCGTCCGCCAAATGAGCGACCGGCCGGCTGCGGATCGATTCGTCGCCGGTAAACACCGACCATCCGTCGAAGCAGGCCGCTATCGGCGATAAAAAGTACAGCACGGAGCCGGAGTTGCCCACGTGAACGACGTCGGAAGGCAAGTGCAGTTTTTCGCCCGCCCCGCGGATGCGCCAGAGTTCGCCTTCACATTCGGCCTGGGCGCCCATAAGGCCTACGGCACCGATTGCCGACCGGCAGTCTTCTCCGGTGAGCGGATTTGTAATCTCGCACACGCCTTCCGCCATTGCGGCGAAAATAACGGCCCGTATCGTATGACTTTTTGAGCCGGGTACCCGGATCGGGCCTTTTAAAAAAGAATTCCGTACGCGTGCGTCCATATTACCATCCGTTTTTATGTATTTTTGAATCGTTCCAATAATCGGTGCTTGCGCTTGTTAGAGCATCGGGCGCGGCAAAACCGATAACAATCATAATGTGGGGCGTTACGTATTCGGGAAGATTGAGCACTTTCCGTGTATTTGCAACTCGAACCGTCTGCGGAGCAATACTCATCGGCACCGTCGCATAACCGAGTTCCGCCGCCTGCACCATAATACTTTGGGCGGCGATTCCCGCGTCGAGTGCAGCCAAATCACGGTGGCGAATTATCTTTTCGTTGATTGCAACGACAATTACCGTTTGTGCCGTATTAAGCTGGCTTGCGTAGGGATTGCCTTCTTTTAAGCCGGTAATTTTATTGCCGTCCTGTACGATAATAAATTCCGTTGAACGGGAATCATCCGCAGTCGGAGATGCAAAAGCGGCCTGCAAAATCAAACGTAAATCGGCGTCGCTTACTTGTTTTCTCGTATCATACACGCGGGCGGTTATTCGGCTGAAAATACCGTTTTTGCGCGGCTCAGGTTTTGTTTCGGCTTGCACTTTTTTTACGCAAGATACACATACCAGTGCCGCGGCAGCGCATACGGCACATATTATTTTTTGTATCATTCGCATAACACTCCTCCACACAGAAATTGTAAAAAATTTAGCGGAGCATTCCCGTTTTGTCAAGGCGCGGTTGACACTTACGCTTTGCGGATGCTATGATTCGCCATATGTCCGACCGCATAGAAGCGAAGATAATCGCCCTCGACCTTGACGACACCCTCTTAAAGACCGATTTAACGATATCCGATTATACCGTCGGCATTATACAAAAAGCGGTCAACCGCGGAATATATGTTACGCTCTGTTCCGGCCGAACCGATAACGCCATTTTGCCTTATGTGCGCAGGCTGGAGATTGCGGGAACGCAAGGCGGCCGCTACATTATTGCGCAAAACGGCGCTTCGATTATCGATTTGCATGAGCGAAAAGTCATATATAGCCGCTTTGTCGATTCCGATGTGCTTGTGCGCGCGTTCCGTATCGCAAACAACAACGGCTTTGCCTGCCAAGTGTACGACCCGAGTACGATTTACATTCCGTTTAAAAACAAATGGGCGGATACCGATCTTAAACTCAGCCGTTTAAAAGAACGGGTTGTTCCGAACTTTGAAGAATTCCTTACCGAAAAACAACACGCAAAAATGGTTATATCGGGAGAACCCGCCGACATTGCGCGGCTCGAATCCGATCTTCGCACAGAACTCGGCGGCACATGCGTTTTATTTACGAGTAAGCCGTTTTTTCTTGAAATCCTTCCCAAAGACACGGGAAAGGGCGAAGCCCTCTTGTGGCTTGCCGAACGTTTGGGCGTTCCGCAAAAAAACACGATGGCCTTCGGAGACGCTATGAACGACGAAAGCATGATTCGACTCGCCGGATGCTCCGTCGCGATGAAAAACGGCTCGGAGGCGATAAAAAAACTCGCTGCGTATACAAGCGAGTTTACAAACGATGAAGACGGCGTTGCCCGTTTTATCGAAAAACACGTGCTATAAAACCCGCTGCAAAAACTGCTGCAAGCGTTTGTTTTGCGGATGATTGAATATTTGTTCGGGCGTTCCTTTTTCGGCGACGAGCCCGTTATCCATAAAAAGCACCTTATCCGCAACTTCGCGGGCAAATCCCATTTCGTGCGTTACAACCGCCATCGTCATGCCTTCTTCGGCAAGCTCTTTCATAAGAGCGAGCACTTCGCCGACCATTTCCGGATCCAAAGCGCTTGTCGGTTCGTCAAACAACATAACCTCCGGCTTCATGGCTAAAGAACGCACAATCGCGATACGCTGTTTTTGGCCGCCTGAAATTTGCGAAGGATAAACGCCCGCTTTATCTTCCAAGCCGATGCGTTTTAACAAAGTGAAAGCTTGCTCGCGAGCCTGTTCTTTTGTCATAAGTTTTAACGTAACCGGCGCGAGCATGATGTTTTCCAAAACGGTTAAATGCGGGAACAGATTGAAGTGCTGAAAAACCATGCCCATTTTTTGCCGCACCGCGTCTATGTCGACTTTTTTATCGGTTATTTCAAGACCTTTAAAACGGATGCTGCCGCTTGTCGGCTGTTCCAGTAAATTAAGGCAGCGCAAAAAAGTGCTTTTGCCCGATCCGGACGGCCCGATGATGACAACCTTTTCGCTCCGTTCTATCGTTTCGGAAATGCCTTTTAAAACGGCCAATTTGCCGAATTGTTTTTTCAAATCTTTAACTTCTATCACTTTGCGCCAGCCTTTTTTCAAAAACGGAAAAGATTTTCGTCAGTCCGAGCGTCATTACCAAATATAAAAATCCCACCGACAAAAGCGGGATCCACGCGTTATACGTTGCGTTGCGGATCATGTCGCCGACCTTCGTTAAATCGGTAACGGCGATAAAACTTGCAACGGCCGTTTCTTTGATCAATGTTATAAACTCGCTTGTGTACGCGGGCAATGCGGCTTTTGCCGCCTGCGGAAAAATTATTTTTATAAGCGTTTGTCTTCTCGATAAACCGAGCGAGCGGCCGGCTTCCGTTTGACCAACGTCTACGCCCTGTATTCCGCCGCGGAATATTTCCGTGCAGTAAGCGCCCGAATTGATTCCGTATGCAAGAACGGCAACCGTAAGCCTGTCCAGTCCGAGCGGCGCAAACACGACAAAGTAAAAAATCATAAGCTGGGTCGCAAGCGGAATACCGCGGATAATTGTCGTATATAATTCACCCGCGCCGCGCAAAATGCGGTTTTGCGATATTTTCAACAATGCGAACACACAGCCCAAAACAGTGCCGATAATAATCGAACACATCGATATGTACAGCGTCGTGCCGAGTCCCTGAACCAGCAGTTTCCAGCGGTCGCCGACGATTATCGTATCATAAAAGGATTGCAGCACCCTTTTCCTCCGATGCGGCCGAAGCGCCGATTAAACGGAAAAACCGGCGCCGCCGTCCGAATCTTTGTCCGGAACAGTGGACGCCTTTTTCCCGGCGGCTTTAAGCGGCCCGTAAATTTATTTTCTGATTATTATAACTTGTTCGGATGCATAATACGGATCCGAAAAATCCACGTTCTTTTTGCGCTCTTCGGTAACGGACATTCCCGCGGCGATAAAATCTATCGCGCCGGACGACAAAGCCGGAATGAGGCTGTCGAAAGCCATATCGACAACTTCAAGTTTTGCCTTATAATCCTTTGCGATATATTGCCCCATCGAAATATCGAAGCCGACGATGTTCGTGCCTTCCACATATTCAAAGGGCGGAAAGTTTGCATTCGTCCCCAGCTTTACGACGGCTTTTTGTTCGGAAGCGGCAAGGGTTGCCGGGATTTTTATTTTTCCGTCAACCGGCATAAAAGAGGCAATGAGCTTTTCGTAGGTGCCGTCGCCTTTCAGCTGTTTGATGGTTTTATTTATCGAAGCAAGCAGCGCCGCATTTCCTTTTTTAACCGCGATCGCGTACTCTTCTTTTGCGAACTTGTCGGTTACGATAGTCAGCGTAGGATTCCTTGCAACGATTTCTTTTGCGGGAAGCTCGTCCAAAACGACGGCATCGATGGCGCCGTTTTTCAAATCGAGCGCGGCGTCCATTCCCGATTTAAAGGAAGCGATCTTTGCGCCCGGAACGTTTTCCTGCACATACAGCTCGCCGGTAGTTCCGGCTTGAACGCCGATGCGCTTTCCCGCCAAGTCCGCAGCCGACGTAATAACAACTTGTTCCTTTGCGCCGCCCGCAAAAAGGAAGGCACAAGCCAGCGATAAAAGACCGATAATACTTGCGAATTTTTTCATAAATTCCTCCTGATAAAAATTACTATACGGAATTTAATGCATAATGTCAAGCGAATTTTGAATAAATATGCAATAAAACGCAAAAAAAACGTATAAATTCGGTTCTTTATGCATTGTTAAGGTACTACAGAAGGCTGTCCGTTCAAAAATTCCTCAAGTTCGCCCAAGGCCTTTTCCCATTTTTCGCTCAGCTGCAAAAGGTCGTCGTCAAGTTTGTGAATACGCTGCTGTACGCTGCGGCTTTTTTCGCCGTCCGAATACACTTCCGGTTTTGCAAGGTCGGCTTCGAGCAGGGCTTTTTGTTCTTCGACCTGCGTGATTTGTTCCATAAGGAGCCGCTCTTCTTTTTCAAGTTTGCGTCTTTGCGACTGCAAACGTTTTTGTTCCGCATAGCTTGGCGGCATGCTCTGCTGCGGCGCACTGACCGGAGCGCTTTCGTCATTTGCGTCCCGCACCGTCGCGGCGGAAGCTCCGCCGTGAGCGCCGGCAAGCGTAGCGCCCGAAGCCGAAAACCCGGCGTCCGTATTGAAGGCCGCGTGTTTTTTTTGTTGTTCCAAATAATAATCGTAGGGGCCCGGATAAAGCCGGCAGTGTCCGGCGTTCAGTTCCAATATTCGCGTTGCGAGCGCTTGCGTAAAACTTCTGTCGTGCGAAATAAACACAATCGTTCCGCCGAAACTTTGCAGAGCCGCGAGCAGGGCGTCTTTTGAATGAATGTCCAAATGGTTTGTCGGCTCGTCGAGGATGAGCAGATTGGCGGGTTTGAGCAAAAGGCGCAGCATGGCAAGGCGGCTTTTTTCGCCGCCCGAAAGCACGTCGACTGTTTTGAAAATATCGTCGCCGCGGAATAAAAACGCCGCGAGCATGTCGCGCAGCTTGGGAACAAGGTCGAGCGGCGCTTCTTTTTCGAGCATGTCGATGACCGAAAGGTTTCCGTTTATTTTTTCGGCGCTGTCCTGACTGAAGTAGCCGATACTCACGTTCGCGCCCAGGACAAGTCGTCCGTCATAAGCGGTATCTTCGCCGGCAAGGATGCGCAGGAGCGTCGTTTTTCCGGCTCCGTTGCGCCCGGTAACGACGAGGCGATCCGAGTGTTCAACCGTCGCATCGATACCGCGCAAAACGGAATGAGTGCCGTAAGCTTTGCCGATTTTTTCCAAACGCAAAACAATCTTGCCCGAATGCGGTGCGCTCGGAAACGAAAAGCGGATTTTTTTCAGCGATTCGGGGATTTCGATGCGCGGCAGTTTTTCAAGCTGTTTTACGCGTTCCTGCACTTGGGCCGCCTTTGCCGCATTGTAGCGGAAGCGCCTGATAAAATCTTCGGTTTTGCGTATTTTTTCCTGCTGAAGATCGTATTGGGCGATTAAGCTTTCAAGTTCGCTTTGGCGCTTTTTTTCGTAGTTTGTAAAATTCCCGGCGTAACGATGGAGTTCGGCGTTAAACAGTTCGAGTATTTCGTTTACGCAGGTGTCCAAAAAATAACGGTCGTGGCTTACAAGCAAAAATCCGCCGGAAAAGCCGAGCAAAAAATCCTGCAGCCATGTGCGCGCTTCTATGTCCAAATAGTTCGTCGGTTCGTCCAAAAGCAAAATGTCGGGATTTTGCAGCAAAACCTTTGCGAGCGCAATACGCATTTGCCAGCCGCCGGAAAAAGTTTCGACGGGCTTGTCGAAATCGGCTTTTTCGAAACCCAAGCCCGAAAGTACTTGCTCGGCCCGGCTCGAACGGAAGTACCACTGCGAATCGGTAAGGTATTCGTTGATTTGCCGGTGGCGCTCCAAAAGCTGTGTTTGCAGTTTTTCATCCGAAACGGTTTTTAAGCGCTCGCCGATGTCCTCCATTTCCTCATGGAGCGCATAGCCTTCGGCGAAAGCTTTATCGGCTTCGGCGCGCAATGTCGCTCCCGAATGGACGATGCCCGACTGCGGAAGGTATACGACGCGGCAGTTTTTTTGCGCAACCCTCTCTCCCGAATCGGCGCTTATAAGACCGGCCGCTATTTTCATAAAAGTCGATTTTCCGCAGCCGTTCGCACCGACAAGAGCCGCGCGGCTTTCTTTGCGCAAATTTACCGTAACGTTTTTAAGGATTTCCCGCTCGCCGAATTTCAGGCACAGATTCGACAGTTGTAAAAAAGACATAGCGCGTTACTGTTTTGCAAAAAACAAAACCGACGGATTGCCGCTTCGCGACTGCACGACGCCGTTCCGCACGGAAGCGCCGCGCATGTCTTCCAGGCGCAAACCGGTTTCTTCGGTTTTGTAGAGAAAATTCACTTCGTCTTCGATGCCCTTAATCGCAAAAGTCAGCACGCCGTCGAACTGAGTTTCGAGCGCGTTCGAAACGAAATACTTTATGCGTACCGTACCGCGCAGGGTGCTTTCCCTATTCAGCGATTGCGGAAGGATTTCCGAAGTTATTGCCGGTTTGAAATTCCGCCACATAAAACTGCCGTTTTCATTCAGCTGCAACGTGCCGTAATTCGAACTTACGAACACGGGACCGAACGACGAAAGTCTGCGGTATTGCTCCGTGCGGCGACGATTTTCATTTTCGATAAGGGCTGCAACGCAGTCTTCTTTTTTCGGTTCGTCTTTCCGTTCGTCCGAGCCGTCTACAAAACCGTTTTCGCCTTGTACGCTTTGCGACAAAGATACAAACTGCACGACACCGCTTTGTTCCAAAGAGATAAAAGTGTAGGATACGGGCAGACCGTCTTGCCCCGTGTACTGAACGGTAACGGACGACGGCGAAAGAACGGTCATTGCAAATGATGTGCCGGTAAAGGTATACGTGTTTTCGCCGGTTTTTGCCGTTCCCTTGTACGCTGCTTTGGCGGACAGTTCCGGTACGGAAATCGAAACGAAGCCCGAATCCGCGCCCGTATCGAATCCGTATTCGCTTTTAATTCTGTCCGTATCGATTTTTCCGGACGCAATGATGCTTTTGTAATATTCGGGCACCCATTCGGTTTTTAAAACTTCTTCCAAAAGTTCGTCTTTTTCTTCCGCTGCCGGTTGAAGCGCCGCATGAACGCCGTTGCGTTCGTCGAAAAGGCGTAAATTGTACGAAAAGCACCAGCCGGAACTTCCGTCTTCGGTGAGCACTCTGAGCCAGATCCCCTCAAGCGGCGTGTTTCCCGCCATAACGGCTTGCCCTTCACCCTTGTACAAAACTTTTATAACTTCGTTGAGCCGGAGCCGGTACACTTGTTTTGCCGTATTGACCGGTTCAGTACGGATCGGAAGCCCGTCCAAAGCCGCAACCGCATATTGACGACGGTATTCGGCAAGGCGCTGCGCCGTTTTAAGCGCTTTTCCCTTTGATTCGGGGTCGGTAATGCGCCACAACGGCACTTCGATTTTTTGTTTGGAACCGGGAATTCCGATGATGTATACTTTGCCGATGTTTGAACGCACATATACGGGCACGACGGTTCCGTCAAAAAGGCCGTGTTCCGGAATCGACCACAGCACAACGCCGTACCCCATTTTTCCGCTGCAAGCGGACGTACAAAAAAGTGCAAAAATAAGCAGGCAGACCGATAAGGCTCGTTTCATACATAAAGCATACCATAAGAGCCGAATAACGGCAAGGAGCCGGGGATTTTCGCAAAAAATTTCAAGCGGCACTTTTCGTTCACTCTGTATGCATGAGAAGACTTGCGATAATAACAGCCTTTACTGCGCGTTAAAGCGGTAAGGCAATTACGTACAAGAACGACTTGAGCCGTTCAACGCACTTTCAGTATGATGCCCAAAACGGCAATCGTAACGAGCACTTGCAAAATCATGAATTTAACGAGTATTTGTGCGGGCGACCATTTGCGGTTTTTACTCATATGGTCGTGCAGCGGAAAACGCACGGAATCGAATATGCGGATTTTGAAAAAGCGCAGCAGGGCGACCTTGAGCAAGCCCGTTCCGCCGTTCAAAAAGATAACCGACGAGGTTGCAAAAATTAAAAACGGGTTGCCGCTTACCAAAACGCATACGCCGATAAAAAAACCCAGCGCCCTGCTTCCCGCATCTCCCATAAGAACCTTGCTCGGATAGGCGTTGTGCCACAGGTAGCCCATAAGAACGCCGGCAAGCGAAAAGGTGATGATTGCCCAGCCCGCGCCGTCCGCCAAGTGCGGAATGAGCAGGTACGCCGCAATGTCTTTGTGTCCCAATACAAAGTAAAACAGGGAGCCCATTGTAATGAGCGCGATAAGTACCAGGGTGCTTGAAAGCCCGTCGACCCCGTCTGTGCAGTTTGTCGTATTGATCGACGTCCATAAAAGGAGCGTCGCAACGGCAATGTACACGGGCGCCGCAACGGACACCGGGTCGGTTATAAACGGAAGCCAAAACTGTACGTGCCCGCCGCTCATGCGTTCGGGGTTCAAAACATACAAAATGACGGCAGCGGTAACCGAAATCGCGAGATCCAGAGCGCCTTTTTTGTATTCGCCCCAGCTGACCGTACTGCGGTCGTCCAAAAAGCCGGTAAGCATGGTCAGCCACGTAAGCGCAAGCATGCACAGCTGCAAAAGGTCGAGCGGGGCGAAAATGGCGGCCGCCGCGACAAAAACACTGATAAAAACGACGCCGCTTCCGGTCGGTTTTCCCTTTGCGGCCGCCGCATTCACGGTAAATTCGCGCCCGCGGTCTTCGGGCAAAAAAGCGTAGCAGCGCGGAAGCAGCACGTATACGGCGACAAAGCCCGTATACAGCGCAAGGGAAATAAGCACTGCGTAAGACTGCAAAAGTCTGAGCGGCCCGAAAAAGTTCACAATGTAAGATGCAAGATAGTACAACATGATTTATCCTTACTAAGTATCGGCGGGGATGTCGCAAAAGTTTGTTACTTTTTCGCCGGCCCCGTCAATGTTTAAAGTGCCGCCGGCCGGTAAACACCATGGCGATACCGGCTTTGTCCGCGGCGGCGATTGATTCTTCGTCGCGTATGGAGCCGCCGGGCTGAATGATTGTCTTTATGCCGTATTTTGCGGCCGTTTCGACGCAGTCGGCGAACGGGAAAAAAGCGTCGCTGATAAGCACTTCGGCGGGCGTTTTTCCCGCCGCGTCGGTAATGGCCTTTGCGTGTGCCAACGCCTGCTGTGCCGCCCAAATGCGGTTTGTTTGGCCGCTGCCTATGCCGATTGCCGCCGCATCTTTAACGACGACAATCGCGTTCGATTTTGCGAACATTGCAACCGTCATGCCGAAAGCGGCTTCTTTTTTGTGCGTTTCGCTCGGCTGTGCCTTCGTTACAACGCGCCACGAATCGAACAAATCTTCGTCGCCCGTTTGTACCAAAACGCCGCCGTCAACCGACAGCATTTCAAACGATTTTTGTACCGGCAAATCCATACGCACGAGGCGGAGGTTCTTTTTTGCGGAAAAAATGCGCACCGCTTCTTCGGTAAAATCGGGCGCGGCGATAACTTCCAAAAAGCAGTCGCTCATGCGCTTTGCCGCTTCTTCGTCGACGCATACCGAACAGCCGAGAATGCCGCCGAATATCGACACCGGATCGCAGTCGAACGCGCGCGTATACGCATCGGCGATCGACGTACCTTCGGCGGCGCCGCAGGGCGTATTGTGTTTAAGCGCAACGACGAAGGGGTTTTCGGCGTTTACATAGCGCTTGTATGCGCAGGTCGTTTTCCATGCAATGTCCAAGTCGCGCATATTATTGTACGACAGTTCTTTTCCCTGCAGTTGCCGCATTGCGCCGAAACTGCCGATTTTGTCCGCGTATACGTACAAAGCGGCTTTTTGATGCGCGTTTTCGCCGTAGCGCAGTTCCTGTTTTTTTAGGAGCGGAACGGTATAATATGAAGGAAAATTCGGCGCATCGTCTTCTTTCCCCGCTGCAAGCATAAAACGCGAAACCGCCGCATCGTATGCCGAAGTCAAATTGAACGCTTTTCCCGCCAACATACGGCGCAATTCAAAACCGACATCTTTTTTTTCCAGTTCATCCTGCACCGCTTGGTAATCGGCGGGTTCGGTGAGCACAATAACGTCTTTAAAGTTTTTTGCCGCCGATCGCAGCATGGCCGGCCCGCCTATATCTATAAATTCTATTGTGTCGGCAAAATCAAGGCCGGCTTGTACCTTTTCGAAAAAAGGATACAAATTGACGCATACAAGGTCGATGGGGCTGATGTGCAGTTTTTCGATCGTGCCCATGTGTGCGCTGTCATCGCGGCGTGCCAAAAGGCCGGCATGGACTGCGGGGTGCAGTGTTTTTACCCTTCCGTCAAGACATTCGGGAAAACCGGTAACCGAGCTTATATCGGTTACGGGAATGCCGTGTTCTTTTAGGTAGGCGGCCGTTCCTCCGGTGGAAAGAATTTCCCAGCCGTGCGTATGCAAAAAGGTGCATAAATCCTGTATACCGTTTTTGTCGAATACACTTACCAATGCTCTCTTTTTCATAAGCGCCCTTCTTTTTTAATTGGGAACCTCTAAAAACTGCAGTTTTTAGAGGTAACTCTATAAATGTGATGTTTTAACTCGCGATAATACAGCGAGTTAAAACTCGGCGACATTTCGGAGAAATCGCTAAAAGCGAGTTTTCCGAAATGTCCAATTGAATTACCGGCAGTATACCACGTATTTGAATTTATATAAAGTGGACAAAAAAAAGATGAACAGAATGTAATAAATCATGGCTTTTCGTTCGAACAAATTCTTGATATATTCGATGATGCGAATTTTTATGAGATTTATGACAGCAAACACTCAAAATTGAATGAGGATAGATATTTCGGACTCGGGTGTACAAATAAACTTTTCGTTGTAGCGGTAAGCTATACCGAGAAGGATCTTATACACATAATTTCAGCGCGGCTTGCATCGCCGAAGGAGAAAAATATTTATGACGCATACTGCAGAGAAATTAACGGCTGAAAAAGTGGCTGAAATCAGAGCTAAAGGAATCAATTTTGATGATATCCCGGAACTTACGGAAGAGGATTTTGCGCGCGGACATTTTAAATACTGGAAGCCGATGAAAAAAGCCGTAACATTTCGAATTGATATTGATAACCTCGCATGGCTGCAAAGCAGAGGAGCTAAGGGCTATCAAAAAAGAATGAACAGCGTTCTTCGTTGGGCACGACAAAACGGCTGCCCTTTGAAACAGATGTAATCTATATAAACAACGATAAAAGGAGAAACCTTATGAAAAAATTAGTATTATTAGCTATCATTGCGGCAGCACTTGTGCTGACCGGTTGCCCGAGTCCTGCAGGCGGCAATCCGAACAATAACACTCCCGCTCAAGTCGATTATCTTGCACGTCTTATCGGCACATGGCAAACGGAGGGATATGATAGTGGTAAATTTATTACAGTAACAATCGAAGCAGATCCTTCCGGTAAATCGCCGGCTTATTCTTTTGAATTTAAAGCCAAACATGTGTTTTCCGGAAAAAACTGGACAACAGAAATGGTGTGTCGGAATTCAACATATCAACAAGCCGTTAAAGATGGTACTAAAACAACTACTGAAGAGATTTTGGCTGTAACCGATACCTATATTCAAACTCAAAAAGGAAAAGTAGATTATGGGATTAAAGAGGAAAAATTATATTTTACCCAGGCTCCAAATCTTCTTTTTGAGAGAAAATAAGATGGGGAAATAAAGGCTGCGTACAAAAAAGTACACAGCCTTTATTGTTTTACTGTTGATTACACGGGCAATTTCTTGTTTACCGTTTCCCGTTTATACCGAATCCGCCTGCGCCGGGCGCGCCGCGCGGCACAGTTTGACACTTGTTTTTTCTATTGTCATTCTGTATAGTAATGCCGATGAAAGTTTTTAAAAGATTGTGTGCGTTTACGTGCGCCGCCTTGTGCTGCGCCGTATACTGTTATGCCCAGCGCGCTCTTCCGACCGAATTAAAGCCCGCTTCTCTCGCGGCTTTTCGTGATGCGATGTATGCCGATCCTTTAAATCACGAATCTTTGCGCGCCTTATATGAGCAAACAAAGGCGGATATTCTCGCTTCCCTCAGCGATTACGATATGTACGTTGCACAATCCCGCCTCGATTATTATATGGGCAGAAGTTACAGCTACGCCCAAAACAAAACCGAAGCCGCTTCTTTTTACGACCGCTCGCTGGAAAATGCCGAAAAAGCCCTTGTACTTCGCCAAGGCCCCGAAGCCCTGCTCATACAAGGCGAAAGTCTTTCGCAAAACTGTGCCGTAAAACCGACTTCATATGCGCTTGCAAACGGACTGAGAGTCGGCAAAATCGCAAAGCAAGTGCTCGACGCCGATCCTAAAAACGGCGCTGCCCGTTATTTGTTGTCGGCGCAGCATATTTACGCACCCAGCCCGTTCAATAATTACCGGCGCGGTATAAAAGAAATGCAGGAGATTTTGGATACAAGCGGCATAAGGCTCGAAAACGACGATCTGTTCAATATAACGAGCGCCCTTGCCTATGTGTATATTCAGCAGGGAAAATACGACGATGCGCTGCCGTGGATTCAAAAAGCGCTCGAAGTCTACCCGACGAACTTTTTCGCTCTTTCGCTGCAAGAGCAGATTTCGGCAAAAAGGAAAGCGCCATGACTTCTTTTGTGATTGTTGCATTCGACTGGATTATCATCGCACTCGGCGCATATTTTTTTTGTTTGGCGACAATCAACGCTTTATGGATGGGAAAAGAAACCCGCAGGGCCGAATTGACCGACGGCCCGCTTGTGTCGGTTTTGGTGCCCGCCCGCGACGAAGAAGAACATATTGTGCCGTGTATAGAATCGCTCATGCATCAAACATATAAAAATTATGAAGTACTCGTGCTGGACGACAATTCGACCGACAAAACCCGCGAATTGTTGAATAAACTGCAAGCCTTGTATCCGGACAAATTGAAGGTTTTTTCCGGCAAAGCGCTGCCGGAAGATTGGCGGGGCAAGGTGTTCGCAATGAAGCAGCTGTGCGGCAAAGCGAAGGGCGAATATTGGCTGTTTACGGACGCCGACACCGTTCACTCGTCGTCTTCCGTTTCTCTTGCGATTACGAACATTCTCTATCATAAGGTTGACTTTTTGTCAGGCTATATAACGCAAAAAACAAAAACGCTCGGCGAAAAAGCGACGGTTCCTTCGCTCTATTTGCTGAGCGGTTTTATTTTGCCGCTGTGGGTGTGCAAGTGGGGTAAGTCTTCGGCTTTGGCCGTAGCCATCGGTCAGTATATTTGCGTAAAAAGCGCTTCGTTCATGGCTTGCGGCGGCTTTGATTTGGTCAAAGACAAAACGACCGAAGACGTTTTCCTTGCGCGTGCAATGAAAAAACACGGCTATAAAACCGTTTTTCTTAATCTGAAAGATGCGGCCATGTGCCGAATGTACACATCGTGGCAAAGCTGCGTCAACGGTATAAGTAAAAACATCTTCGATTTTATGAACAAAAACAACATTATCCTCGTGCTGGCCGTTATCGGCGTGTTTATCTTTTTAGCCCTGCCGCCATTTTTAACGATCGGGTTAAGCATCTATACGGTGCTTGCGGCTAAAGCTTTTACGTTTACGCTTGCCGCGCTGTGGATCAACATGCTTTTGGTCGGCGGCACATGGGTAATCGTTTTTACGACACAGGGCGTAAACTGGAAGCACGCGTTTATCTATCCGCTGATTTTTGTAAATATTTTATATATTGCGTTCATATCCTGGCGACGTTCCGTGTTCAAAAAGGGCTATGAATGGAAGGGTAGGATGGTTTACTGATGGCCTACAAAAAAGGGCGCCCGCTCATAGACACAAGCCTTTTTTTTCGTATTGCATCGGCGCTGACTTTTTACCCTTTGGAAGTTTTGGCATATGCGGTATATAAGATTCTTTACGGCTCGAAAATCTTCGGGCGCACCAAGCTGCAAAAACTGAAAAAAGCCGTTTTGGTATCGAACCACACGACCTTTCTCGATCCCGTTTTGATGTCGGCGGCAGTGTATCCGCGCTGCGCCTATCATACGCTTTTGGAAAGCGTCGTGCTTGTTCCGTTTCTCGGAACGCTGTGCCGGCTTTTAGGCGGCGTTCCCGTTCCGCCGAGCATTCGGTCCATGTTCAATCTGCCCAAAGAATGCGCAAAAGGCTTGACTCACCGCCGCTTTATCCATCTGTACCCCGAAGGCGAATGCTATGTACAAAATCAGGATGTGTTCCCCTTTCATGCGGGCGCTTTTTTAATCGCCGCCGAATTGGATATTCCCGTCGTGCCTTTGGCAACCGTTTTTATAAGCAGCGGCGGCAAAACGCCCAAACCGCGCGTGCGGCTTTATGTGCTCGATGCGGTGCATCCTTCACGCTTTAACTGCAAAAATCCCGCAACCGGCAAAACGGATCTCAAAGCGGTCAGAGTCTTCGCCGAGTACGTACGCGTGTGCATACAAAACGAAATAGACAGACGCGGTGGCACCCGCGAATTTTACAAAGGGCACATGCCGCGGATCGTCGGAGAAGGCGCATAAACTGTCTGGGGAAAAGCCAACTCAGGGAATCGAACCCTGTACCTGCTCATTACGAATGAGCTGCTCTGCCAAGTGAGCTAAGTTGGCACGTTCATAATGGTTCATTATAGTAAAAGAAAGGCTTCGGGTCAAGGTATCCGTGCATCGTTCACCGGAAATTTCACATATATTTAAAGTTTGCGATTATTTATAATGACAAAAACCTAAAAAGCGTGTATAATAAACCCAATATCGATTATCTAAGAGGATACCCATATGAGCAAAGCCGTAACAGACCGTAAGCCGTGGGCGTTTTTGGACGCGTACCGCGGAACGGATTTTAAAGGGGAATGGCCCACGCTGCCGGAAATGTTCCGCATTTCCGTAAAGCGCTTCGGGAACCGCCCGTGTTTCACCGTTTTTGAACAGGAAAAACACACACACACTTATAATGAAGTATTGGAAAAAGTCGAACGGCTGGCCCAATGGCTGGCGGCGCAGGGAGTAAAAAAGGGCGACCGTGTTGCGGTTTCCGGAAAAAACTCTCCCGAGTGGGCAACCGTGTACGTGGGCGCCCTGTTTGCCGGAGCCGTCATCGTTCCGATCGATTACGCGCTGCATGAAAAAGAAATCGAAAATCTTTTGCGGGCTTCCGACCCGAAAATCTTTTTTGTGGACGAAGAACGCTACGAACATTTTAAATCGAACACGGATAAATCGAAACTTGCAGTCTATTCGCTGACTCCCAAATTCGCCGACACCTATGTCTACGATTTAAAAACCGATAAAAAAAGCGACATAAAGCCGGCTGAAGAAAACGACACCGCCGCTATTTTGTTCACTTCCGGAACGACGGGGACTCCGAAAGGCGTTATGCTGTCGCATAAAAACCTCGTTTCCGACTGTTACATTGCGCAAACGAATTTGCAAATATTCGAAACGGACGTTTTTTATGCGCTTTTGCCGATTCACCACTCGTATACGATGCAGGCCGTTTTTATCGAATCGTTGTCCGTCGGCGCCGAACTCGTGTTTGCGAAAAGCATGGCCGTGTCGCGCATGCTCAGAGAATTGCGTGAAGGCAAAATCACCATGCTTTTGGGTGTTCCGCTTTTATTCAACAAACTGCTTGCGGGCATCTTAAAGGGCATTAAAGAAAAAGGCTTTATCGTATACGGCATCATCCGTATGCTCATGGGCATTTCTTACATGATCAAAAAAATTACGGGCGTCAACCCGGGTAAAAAGATGTTTAAAGCCGTGTTGGAAAAAGCCAGCATAAGCACAATCCGCATTGCGATTTCCGGCGGAGGGCCCCTTGCGGCAAGCGTATTCCGCATGTATCAGGAATTGGGCATCGATTTTATTCAAGGCTACGGACTTACCGAAACGTCTCCGATTATCGCGCTGAATCCGAAAGAACATTTTAAAATCGAAAGCGTCGGCCGCTTTTTCCATCCGTACATGGAAATGAAAATTCTCGATCCGGACGAAAACGGCATCGGCGAAGTTATCGTTAAAGGCCCGATGGTTATGCAAGGCTACTACAAAATGGAAAAAGAAACCGCCGATGTGTTCACTCCCGACGGCTGGTTTAAAACGGGCGATTTGGGAAAACTCGATTCCGAACATTACCTGTACCTTGCCGGCCGCGCAAAAAACCTCATTGTTACCGAAGGCGGCAAAAACGTTTTCCCCGAAGAAATCGAAAACGCATTCCAACTTTTTACCGACATAGAACAGATAACGATACAGGGTTATTTGCAGGATGCGGCGATGAAGTCCGAAGGCATTGAAGCTTTGGTGTACGCTTCGGATGATTTGTTCAAGCGGCTGAATGTGATTCGCGGTTCCGACGATGCCGTGGATCCGATATACGATGCGGTAAAAGACATTATCGATAAGGTTAATAAAAACCTTCCGACCTACGCGCGTATTTCCAAAATAACTATTTTGGACGAACCGCTTGAAATGACAACGACGCGCAAGGTAAAGCGAAAATACACGAAATAGTTTGCATAACGGGTTTCATGGCGGGATCTCCGAGGCTCTTGCCGCGGTTGAGCTTTTAGAGTGCAATAACCCGAGCGGAACGCTCAAAGCGTCCCGCCCTCGGGCTCCCGCCGTGTACCGTTCCTACCGCTGAAAGATGACAAAACCCGTTATGCAAAATAACGAAATGAAATTTTTTATAGAAAAAAGACTGAGTGCTCCTATAATCAGGATAGGAGAAGTCTTATGGTAAAAAGAAAAGCTGCTTCGACATTTTTTAAATGTACTTCGTGCGGGTACGCTCAGCCGCGATGGATGGGGCGCTGTCCCGACTGCGGCGAGTGGAACACGCTTGCCGAATGTACGTCGGACGATGCGCAGTCTTCGGCAAGCCGAAGCATCGGGGGGCGCGAGCGGGTAAAGCCGCTGCCCCTGAGCGCAATAGATCCCGTTTTGGGTGCGCGTCTTTCCACCGGTATGGAAGAATTCGACCGCGTGTTGGGCGGCGGCGCGGTAAAGCGTTCCGCCGTTCTTATCGGGGGCGAGCCGGGCATCGGAAAATCCACCTTACTTATTCAGACGGCCGCTTCCGTGTGCAAAGAAGGGAGCGCGGGGCGCGTTTTGTATGTTTCCGGCGAAGAGGCCGCCTCGCAAATACGGCTTCGTTCCGACAGGCTCGGCTTAAAAAACGGCGGCATCGAAATCCTGTGTACGAACCGTTTGGAAGATATCGAAAACGCATTGAACGCGCTCAATCCCGTGTGTGTCATCGTCGATTCCATACAAACCGTTTTTTCTCCCGAAGCGGGTGCCGTTCCGGGTACGATCAATCAATTAAAATACTGTGCCGCCGAATTGACTTTGTGGGTAAAAGAGCGCGACGCCGTGCTCTTTATGAGCGCGCACGTTACAAAAGACGGTTCGATTGCCGGCCCCAAAGCGCTCGAACACTTGGTGGATACGGTTATTTCGTTTGAGCAAAACGACGACCGCGTCCGTTTTTTGCGATCGCTTAAAAACAGGTTCGGCTCTGTGGATGAATTGGGAATTTTTTCAATGACCGAAAAGGGGCTGTGCCCGGTAGAGGATCCTTCAACGATGTTTATCGTGCGCAGAACGGGATCCATTCCGGCGGGAACGGCCGTTGTTCCCGTTTTTGAGGGCAGCCGCGTTTTTATGGTTGAACTTCAAGCGCTTACCGTTCCCGCAAAAGCCGCTTTAACGCGCGTCTATTCGGATAAAATCGACGGCGCGCGCGTAAGCCGCGTCGCCGCGGTTTTGGAAAAACGTGTAGGATTGTGCTTCAGTGATCAGGATATTTATATAAACGTTGCAGGCGGCGTACGCTTGACCGAAAGCGCCATAGATGCGGCTTTGGCGGCGGCACTGTATTCCGCACGCACGGACATTCCCCCCCCGGAAAAGACGGCGGTAACGGGCGAATTGAGCCTTGCGGGCGAGATTCGCCCCGTAAACCGCTTAAAGCAGCGCGCCAAAGCCGCTCAAGCGCTCGGTTTTACGCGCTGTTTGGGTCCCGAAAAAGAAGACGGTATCGCGTACGTCGGCGACATTCAGGCGCTTGTAAAAAACCTGTTCGGCTGAAATCGCGGTTTTCTAAAAAGTCGGTTACTTTTTGGACGGCCTCATCAAAATTCAAGGCGTAGGGCAAAAGAAAGGTAAGCCGATTCCGTACGGATTTGTTCGAAACTTTTTTTTAAGCCCGACGCTTTGAGTATATTCGTAATATTTTCGGCATGTTGCTCCGAAGTGTCGTCAAGCGCCATGACCGGTGTTTCCGCAATTACGGAAAATCTGACACAAATAAACAATATGCCAAACAAAAAGCGATTTTCCTTTTCATCGCGTACCTCCCATAATCGTTTCAGTGCAGCAAAGAACCGATAAGAGCGGGGACGGCGATAAAATTGCCTATCGATCCGCCCAAACTCGACAAAAAGAACACCAACAGTACGCGCCCGATGCGGTTTTTGTACAGCCCTTTCAGCGAAGAAGCGTCGTCGACAAGGTGTTCCATATCTTCGACTTTCGGCTTGCGCACCCATGCCTGCACAAGGCCGGTGAACAAGCCCACCGCGAGAAAGGGGTTCAGCGTGCCCAACGGCGCACCGACAAAACCGGTGATAATCGCGAGCGGGTGCCCCAGCGCCAAAAGCGTACCGAGCGCGGCAAGAGAGCCGTTCCACAAAACCCAGGAAATAAGCATGTCGAAGGAGGTTTTCGCGCCGCCGGTAAAAAAGCCGGCGGCAATCAACGCGATCAAAAGGGCGGGGAAAATCCAGCCTGCAATCTTTGCACCGACTCCCGCGGCGGGAACCTCTTCTATGTCGGCGGTGTCGCAATTTTTTTCTCCGGACGCTATGCCGTTAAGGAATTTTTCGACGCCGGGAAGGTGCCCTGCACCCAAAACCGCCAAAACTTTTTTTCCCTTGCAGTTCCATATGTGCGAGGCAAGGTATCGGTCGCGTTCGTCGATAAGGACTTCTTTTACCGTCGGCAAATAGCCGGCCAATTCGTCCATCATGGAATCCATTTCGTTTGAGCTTTTAAGACTTTCTATTTGTTCGGCCGAAATCTCTTCTTTTTCGAAGGCGGCGGCAAACAGGGCCGATAAAAGCTTTAATTTGCCCCACAGCGAATTTTTCGCCCATGCGCGCCTGAGCGTCGTTTGAATGGGACGATCCACCATCGCGACCGGAATGCCCAGCTCTTCGGAAACGGTCAGCGCCGAGCGCATTTCGTCGCCGGGCTTTACGCCGACATCGGCTCCCATTCTCCGCTGGAACGAGCCGAGCACCAAATTGGCCAGCATAATAAAGCCACGTTTTTCTTTTAGGACTTTTACGATGTCGAGGTTTTTCCACGCTTCCGGCGATTTTATCGATTCGTAGCGCTGTTCGTCCAATTCGACGGCGACGCAGTCGGGCAGCGTGTCCCGAACGGTTTTATCGACTTCTTCCATGCTTTCTTTGGAAATATGAGCCGTCCCGACTAAAATAATTTCGCGGTCTTTAAAGTGCAGCGTTTTTATATTTTGTTTCATTGTGCGACCTGCTTGTCTTCGGGTTTCATTTTTTCGACGGCCCACTGCGTCAATTTGTATTCAAAAAACAGCGGCGAGTCCATGTCGGCAACTTCAAGATATAATTTGTTCGCAAGCGTCTTATTGCCCTTCAATTCGTAAAAAAGCGCCATGTAAAAAAGCATTTTGCCCTTTGTCGTTCTGCTGTTATTGTTGACGACCTTATTCAATACGGCCGAATCGGCCAAGCCGTCGTAGTACAATCTGAGCATAAGATAGTCAAGGCTTTGTTTGTCCTGCCCTCTCATCGCCTTCGATAAAAATTCCTTATTTGCCGCCGTATTGCTCATTTTTTGGTAGCAGGCGGAAATCATCAGTTGGTATGATACGTTTTGAGGGTTTCTTTCGTACGCTTTTAAAAAATAGTCGAGCGATTCTTGCCAATTACCGTCGCGCCAGGCAAGCATGGCGACCGACTCGTACGCATAATAATATTTGGGATTGCAGCGGATAACGTCGCGGTAATCTTTAAGTGCATCGGCATATTTTTTTTGCTCGTCGCGCAAAGAAGCCCGGTATGCGTAGGCTAAAAAATAATCCGGTTCGATTTTAATCGCCCGCGTCCACGCGTCTTCGGCTTCTTTATATTTATTTAAGCCCAAATAATAAGAGCCGGCGTCGAGCCAATGGTAATAATAATCTTTATCGTATTCGAGCGCTTTTTGTATGTATTCAAGCGCTTGCGAATAGCTTCTGCTTTCGTCGGCGAGCTTGGCGAGGTACGACCACGCCATTGCGTTTTTCGGATTTATTTCGGTAAGTTTTAATAAGGTTTCTTTTGCCTTATCGGTTTGCCCCAAGTACCAGCTTGTTTGCGCAAAACCGAGCAGGCTCGCCTCGTGTTTCGGGTCGGCTTCCACACCTTTTTTAAAATACAGATTCGCCTGCTTAAAATTGCGCGCAAGCATAAAGCTTTCGGCAAGGGCGGCGTTTGCGTCGGCGTTTTTGGGATTTGTTTGGAGAATCGATTTTATCGTGTCCGTGCTTTTTTTTGTGTCGCCGGACGCCTTTGCGATCATCGCGCTTAAAAGCCGCGCGTCTTCGTTACCGGGATCTTTTTGCAGCAAACGGTCGGTTTTTTCGCGTGCGAGCGCGAGGTCGCCTGCGGAAAGCAACAGCGAAGCGTGAAGGTAGTTTAAGCCCGGATCGTCTTTGTATGCGGCCGGAATCGAGTCGAATGCGGCGAGGGCTTTTTTCGTGTCGCCTTTTTGCAGCAGGCTTTGCAGTTTTTCGGTAAAACTTTCGGGCGAAAAAGAGGAAGATTTTACCGGCTTTTGCTGAGAAGGCACAGTCGGCCGTTCTTTTTGTATTTGTTCCGTCTGCGGCGAAGGAGCCGGTGCGTTTTCGTCGGGCGGTACGGTTTTACAAGACAAAATGATGAAGACCGTGAGGCTGCAGAACAGGCAGCAAAGCACACTGCGGTGCGGCAGTCTGTTCGGCGACTGCGGTTTTGACGTTTTTTGAAAGTGTTTTATCATCGTTTTTCCTTCGGTGTTTTACGGGGAGTTGATTTTAAGGCCGTCATTGGGTACACTAAGACAATGGCTCATAATCCCGTTCGTAAATTTATAACGTTAACTCTTCTTTACGGTATTATTATTTTCGGCATTTTTATGCTCCAATTTAGAAATGAATTGTCCGTTTCCAAAAGTTTCGGCACGATTCAGCTTCGTTTATCCTATGCGAATGCGCAAACGGCGGGCGGGAGCGCAAGCCGGCTTTTAAAAAACAGTTTTTACGCCGCCTCGAAAGCGGCGACGCTCTACGCGGTGGATTCGAATCCGCTCGTTTTGCAAACTTCCGCGAAAAAGGAAATTCCGCTTGTGCTGCAAAATTGGGAAGAACAGGATAAAACAAGCTTTACGCTGTTCTTTTCCGAAGGCGTTTCGCTGCATTTCGACGGCAACTCCGATCAGCTGAATGTGAGCGCACATCTTCCCGCACGGGCGCTTTCCCTTACCATACCTTATAAAACAACGGAAACCTACAGCGTTACGGATATAAGTCAATCCCGCGCGCTGATAAAGTCAAAGGCAGAAACACGGATCCTGCAGGCACAAACATTATCGGGCGAATACGTGCAGGTAAGCGCCGCATTGCCGGAAGTCCGGCTGAGTCCTTACGAAGAAGTTAAAGAATTCAACTTCGCTGCGATTGCCGGTTCAGATAAGGCGCAGGAAGGAACGCTGCAAGCTCTTGCCGCTCAGGCGCGTACAAAGCTTTTTGAAGACTTTTCTTCCGTCGGTTCCGAAAACATAAACGAACCGCTTGTTGCCGCCTATTTGGCCGAATGCCTTGCGCGCGGAACGTATCACGACGGCATAGGTTCCGTTTCTCCTTCTTTTACGGACGGCACCAAGCGCACGTATTTTACCGCGCCGTATTTTAACACATTGGTTAAAATGAATCAAACGCTCGTTATGGAACGGGAAAATATTTCGTATCGCATTCAATACTCGCTTGAAAAAAACAACTTGGACGTATTCGAGCTTGACCGCCTGCCCTTTGTGCTTTTGCAGCGGCCGAGTCGGGAAACGGCAGCTCTGCTCAATCTTCCGGCATCTTTAGCGGATTTTTCTCCGACGGTTGCGCAAGCCGCCGGCATTTTGGACGTCTATGCCGCGCTGCATAAGGCTCGCGCCGAAAACGCTTCTCTGCTTGCTCCGGTATTGAGCCGGTGCGTTTCGGTCTTGGAAAAATCCTGCAAACCGTCCGATTCGGGTACTTTATATGTTGAAGACAAAGATAGCCGCATAAGCCGCGCGCTGACGGCAAAAATCGCGCACGCTTTGCGCTATTACGGAAAAACAACCGGCAACAAAAATACGGAAGCCGGCGGCACCTGCCTCTTATCTTCGGCGCTCGAAAACGTCGCGTCGCTTGACAGCCGCACCTTAGCCGATTTGTATCCGTACATAGCCGAAGACAACTTCTATTATCCGCACATCGACGTTATCGGTTCCGAAAACGGCCACCCCGTTTGGGCGTGGACGGTCGCTTCGAGTATCGACTATGTAAAGGAAGATGACGGTACCGTCGTATTCAAAACGCTGTTCCCGACCGAAGAAACGCATTATATGATTCTCAGCGGTATAGAACAGTTCAGTTCAATAGAGATTTACGGGCTGCAGTACCGGACAGACCCGCGCTTTGAAACCTATAATTCGTCGGGATACGTTTACAATGCGCAAACAAAAACCCTGTTTTTAAAATTCCGGCACAAATCGCCGGTCGAAACGGTCAGGCTGTTTTACCGCTCCCGCAGGGCAAGCGCAAATACCGCCGAACGGGAAGAAATAAAGCAGGACCGCCCGGCGGCAGCCGAGGAGCCTGCGGAAAGCGAAGCCGCACCGCAAACCTCAGAGTAAGGCGCTTTCAAGTGTCGAATTTTGCTTAAAATTATATCTTTTTATACCCTTTTTCCGAAAGTTGTGATATACTTATTATTATACGGCTCAGCCGGAAATCGCATAACTGCAAGGAGTATCTGTGAATAAACGCGATTTTCCCAAGATCCATTTTTACGATCAGGATTTTGTAGACATATACGATAAAACATGGTCATGGGTTCAGGATTTTTGGAAAGATCCGCACACGGGAGCGCAATCCGACGACGGATATTTTGTATATCGGGAAGAAAATCAAAGCTCGGTTATAGATCAGCTCGAATCGATTTTTTCTTCTTTCTTTTTGGTGTATTCGAACCGCAATTTTCCGGCCCATCAAAACCTCGATTACCTGTATGAGCGCCGGGAAGACAGCGGCGCCATACGTTGGAAATACAATGCGGCGGACGATTCTCCCGTCGTAACAAAAGAAAATCCCGAAGGGATCGGCTTGCCCCTGTTTGCGTGGGCGGAATACAATCTGTACCATAAATCGGCAAATAAAAGGCGCATAAAAGAAGTAATGCCCGTTTTGCAAAAATACATGACGTGGATCGAAAACAATTTTAAAAGGGAAAACGGGCTCTATGCCGTTCCGGCACAAGCCGGCACCATGTTCAATTCTCCGCGGGATAAGGTTGCCTATCCGGTCGATTTTAACAGTGCAATGGCTGTCGGCGCCTTGTACATGGCGGCCTTGGGCGACATTTTGAATGAAAAAGATTTGAATTTTCAATACAAGCGGCTGTACTTTTCGCTTAAAACCCGCATCAATTCGCTTATGTGGAACGCGGATGCGGGCTTTTATCAGGATTTAAACGAAAAGGGTGAAAAACTTCAGCACAAAACGATCGCGGGCTTTTGGCCGCTTTTGGCCGAAATTCCCAATGAAGATAAGGCCGAACAGCTTATTTCGCACTTAACGAATCCGAAAACCTTCGGCACTGAGCATCCGTTTCCGACGCTTTCGGCGGACGAAAAAAAATTCAGCCAAAACGGAGAAGGCTACCGCGGCAGCGTATTCCCGGCCTTTAATTTTATGGTTATAAAAGGCTTGGAAAAATATCAGCGTTACGATTTGGCGCGCGAAGCGTCGATTCGGCACCTGTATTATATTTTGGACGGCATGTTCCCGCACGGCAACGAAAAAGGCGACTTGTGGGAAGCGTATTTGCCCGGCAAAGAAGGAATCGCAAAATTGAGCGGGAACCCCTCTTTTCCGCGCAAACGGGATGTACCCTTTGCCGGATTGTCGACAATCGCTTTAATGATCGAAAACGTTATCGGTTTATCGATAAGTTTGCCGCGAAAGACCGTCGATTGGATAATTCCGAATTTGGAAATTATGGGCATTGAAAACCTGTCGCTCAAACGCAATATGATTACGATTTTATCGAATAAAAGTCTGCGCGGCTGGGAAATCCAAATGGAAAGCGAAAAGCTCTATTATTTTACGATAAACATTCTCGGGCAAAAGAAAAAAACGCTTCCGATTCCTTCGGGAAAATGCTCGATGCTCATAGACAAACTGTAAGAAGCGGAACGCTTTGAAAACAAAAACGTCGCGCGAAAAACAAAAAACCGTTTTTTTTAACAGAGAATTGTCGTGGATAGAATTCAACGCACGAGTTCTTGCCGAAGCGAAGCGTGCGGAAAATCCGCTTTTGGAGCGTTTGAAATTCCTTGCCATCGTATCGTCGAATTTTGACGAATTTTTTATGGTGCGCGTTGCGGAATTAAAGCGCCGCTTAAACGCAAACCCGCAGCAACGGGACGATTCGCTGTTGAGTCCGGGCGAATGTCTTGATGCCGTATCCCGCCGTGTACATGAACTTTTTACGATTCAGCATAACACGCTGCACGAAGAACTTTTGCCCCTTCTTGCGCAAAAAGGCTTGGTGTATGTAAAGTCGAAAGATTTTACCGCAGACGAAAAGCGTTTTGCCGAACGTTTTTTTTGCGAACGGGTTCTTCCGCGTCTTGCCCCGTCGGAATGTTCCGAAAACGGTAAACTTCCGCGCGTCGAAAACATGCGCTTATACGCCGCTTTTTTCCTCGACCGTCTTGCCGACAACGGGCTTGCCAGAGCACTGTCTGAAGAAAAACGTATTGCTTTGGTTCCGCTTCCTGCGAAAACGGAGCGCATCGTTCCGCTGCCGGCACACACCGAATGCGCTGCGCCGCTCGCGACGGAAAACAAAGCAGAAAGTTGCGCAAAAAATCCCGTAAAAATTTGCGCGGGGACAAGTCGGTATCGTTTTACCCTCCTCGACGATATTATTTTAGCCTTCGGCGAGCGGCTGTTCGGCGGCCGTCCGATTCGGCAAAGCCTTATTTTTAAGACAGTCGGCGATGCGGGCCCTCCCGTACAGGAAGAACGCGAAGAACTTTTTATACGCGCTTTGAAAAAAAATCTTGCCAAGCGCCGCTTTTCTTCTCCCGTGCGCCTTATCTGCACGACCGGAAGTCCCGCCCTTACGCACATTCTTGCCGAAAAAATGAAGCTGCAGGAGCGCGACGTATACGTTTCACCTTCGATTATCGGCGTCGCGTCGCTGAACAAACTTGCCGACGCGAAAGGTTTTGCTCACCTGCGGTACCCTGCGCGGGAGCCGCTGTATCCTGCCTGCCTCGATCCCGATGAACCCTTGTGGGACGTTTTAAAACGGCAGGACATTTTGCTGCACCTTCCGTACGAATCATACGATCCCGTTCTGCGTTTTATAAACGATGCGGCCGACGATCCTGCCGTGTCGGATATAAAAATGACGCTGTACCGCACGAGCGGCGATTCGGCTGTTATAAAGGCGCTTGAGCGCGCTTCGCGCAGCGGCAAGCGGGTAACGGTTTTTGTTGAAGTTAAAGCCCGTTTTGATGAGCGGCGGAATATCCGCTGGGTGCGCCGTTTGCAGCGCAGCGGAGCGCACGTAAAATATAAAATCGGCGATTTAAAAGTTCACGCAAAAATGCTGCTCGTTGTCCGACGCGAAGGGCGGAAAGTTGTCCGTTACGTTCACACGGCGACGGGAAATTACAACGAAAAAACGGCGCGCCAATATTCCGATTTGTCGCTATTTACGTCGGATCCCGCAACGGCAAACGACGCCGAAACTTTTTTTAACATGATTTCGGGACGTTCCGAAATTCGGGCTTTGAAAAACCTGTACCTATCGCCCGTCAATTTAAAATCACAGCTTTTATATTTGATACGGCGCGAATGCCGTTTTTCGTCGGCCGAAAAGCCGGGGCTTATTGTTGCAAAAATGAACGGGCTCGGCGATCCGGATATTATCAAAGCCTTGTACGAAGCAAGCGGCGCTCATGTGCGCATTATGCTGAACGTCCGCAGCGTTTGCATGCTTGTTCCGGGGGTAAAAAATCTCAGCGAACATATTGAAGTCGTCAGCATAGTCGACCGCTTTTTGGAACATTCGCGTATTTTTTATTTTCAAAACGGCGGCGCCGAAGACCTCTACCTTTCGAGCGCCGATTGGATGAGCCGGAACCTCGACAGGCGCGTGGAACTTATGGTTCCCGTTACCCGCGAAACGCAGTTCCGGGATATAAAAGATACGCTGGAACTGTATTTTGCCGACAACACTCGTTCGCATACGCTCAACGCCGACGGTACGTGGACAATGAAAAACCCGCGAGCGGGAGAAAAAGCCGTACGTGCACAGGAAAGCCTGTATGAAAAATACGGAAGGGCGGCTCCCCGCACCTAAAACAGCTTCCCGCCGATTTTTGCGTCTTGCGCGAGCGGCGTTATAAATGTGGCTTCGCCGCTTTCGGCGCGGGGAAACTGAACGCCTAAAATAAGAACTTCGGACACGGTGTTCCCGATTTTACGCGGTTCGAAGTTGAGCACGCCGAGGACTTTTTTGCCTTTGATGTCGGAGATATCGTGTTCGGTAAAACAGCCGACGCTTATTTTTTTGCCGAATTTTCCGAAATCGACTGTCAGCTTGTATGCCTTTTTCGGGGCGGCAGGTTCGAGTTCCGCATCGATAATTTGACCGAGCCGTATTTCCAACTTGTCGAAGGTGTCTTCTTTTGATACGAGCGCTTTTATTTCGCCGGACATGTTTCCTCCCGTAAAAAGCAGCGGTATTGTTTGAAGGACTTTTTACCACTGGCTTTTTTTACGCTTTTATGGTATGATATATGTATGAAAAGCGCAATATCTTTTTTAACCAAAACGGTTTTTTGTGCCGCAGTTATGTGTGCGGCGGCATGCATACTGTCGTGTAAAAGCGCACCGAAAAACAGCGGTGCGGACGGTTCCGGTTCAAATCAAATTACGGGACAATGGCAGGAAAACGAAATGTCCGATACGGTTCAAACCGGCTATTTTTATACCGGCGATGAACTGAAGGATTTTTCCTCGGCCGAGGTCGAATTCAAAAAAGAAAGCGGATACTCAAAAAGCGCTTTCGGCCTTGTATTCGGTTATATTGCGGACGACAAGGGCAAGCTTTCGTCCTACATCCGGTTCGAAATTACCGTAGACGGCGAGTACGCATTATACGGCGTAACCGCTTCAACCTATACCGACTTGGTTGAACCGAACAAGGCGAATACCGCTTATTTGTACGAAACGTCGAGCGTTAAAAAAGGCTACGGAAGCGTAAACACTTTAAAGGTTACGCGCAATGCCGACGGCACCTACAATTGTTTTATAAACGGAACGAAGATGGCGGAAAACGTCACGCCGGTAAAAGACAGCGTTAACAATCTTATGCCCTTCTTTTCGGTCGGCAAAAAAACGCAGGAAAAGCTTCCCGATAAGCCCGTGCGCGTAAGTTACCGCATCGTTTCCGCGAACTGAATTGCGCAACGAAAAGTAAAGGTAAGGAACGTCCGGCCTATTCGTCGGGGATCGGACGTTTTTATTTTTCTAAAACCGGTTTTTCAGAATTCCTGATTGCCGCCGTGCCTGCGTTCGATTCGCATCGCGTTTGTAAAGCCCGCCGCGTCCAAATCGCCCCGTATAAGCTTTTTAAAATTTTCTTGTATTTTTAAATTGATTTCCCGATTGCGTTCCATGCCGACAGCCCACGGCAAGCGTTTCGTCGTGTTATCGACAATCGCCCGTGCGTCTGCAAGCTGTACGGGCCAGGGCGTGTTGTTGCCGGCCGGAATACCGATTGTTCGCTCGGCGAGCAGTTCGTCCCATTCGCCCGTTGTAAGCCATACGATAAAGCGGAACGCGGCCTCGGGATGCCGGCTGTTTTTATTGACGGCAAAACTTTGGCTGCCGTAATGGTTCGCTTCGGTGCCGTCGCCCTTCGGCGACATTGCCGGCCACGCAAAGGCTCCCCAATTCAAGTCGGGCGCGAGTTCTTTTATTTCGTTCGGAAGCCAGGTTCCGTTTAAATACATTGCGGCTTTTCCGCGGGCCATTTCTTCGGTTTGTCCGGCGGGCCATACGTTGGATGCGGCCTTCGGGCTTATGTAGCCTTTTTTTGCCATGTTTTCCCAAATTTTACCGAATTCGAGCACTTGAGTTCCCGTAAAGTTTTTCCGCCGCACCATGTCGGCGGCCGCCTGAGCACCGACCAAGCGATCCATGTTGTACCCGAACAGGTTTGCCATATAGGCGTCGTCAACCGTAATTGCGGGAACGCCGATTGCTTTCAGTTTTTCGCAGGCGCGAAGGAATTCGCTCCATGTTTTAGGCGTTCTTTGAATGCCGGCTTTTGCAAACAAATCCTTATTGTACATAACCACGGATGCGGACGGTTGGTACGGAATGTTTTTGACGCTTCCGCCTCCGAGTTCTTTTGCGAGTGCGTACAGTGTTTTATTTAAAACGGAATAATACGGCTTTCCCTCGGTGCCCGGATAGGCTTTTTCCGCATATTCGTCGAGCGGCAAAAGGTATTCGCCCCAAAAAACGGCAACCCGCTCGATGTCCTCGTCGAATAAGTCGATTTTTTCTCCGGCATCGAGGGCGGAAATCAGCGAAGTGCGGATATCGCGGCCTTTAAAGACAATATCGACATCGATATAATTTTCGCGCGTAAAAGCGGCTGCCGCCTCAGCGATAACCTGAGCTTGCGGTTCGCCTTCGCGCCACATCGACCAATAAACGATTTTTATGTTTTCACGTTTTTCGCTGCAGCCGGTTAAAGAGATGCAAAAAAGCACCGCGTAGGGCAACAGGGCGCACAAGAGCGCAGTACGCATAAGCGCGGCATAAAAGAATGCCGAACAAGAGAGTACGGCACGAGGTTTAAGATTCGGCGTGCGTTTTTCTCCCATTTTGTCCTCGTTCGCGAAAATCCGCAATTCAGATTTTCGCCGTTCCCGAAACCGCGGAGGCGGCAGTGTTTTTGCGGCACAAATCATGCACGATATTTTGAATACGATCCCATTGACCGTCCATGGACTGCATAAGCTTAATTTGCGTGCGCGCGCGGTCAAGGTTGTGCGACGGTCGTTCAATCTTGTAATACACATCGCCGTTTAAATAATCGGTTAAAAAGCGCACGGCCATTATTTGAGTGAGAATCCTGCCGGATTCGGCGATAAGGCTTTTTTCGTAGTCGGTTAAAAAATCGGCGGCTTTTTCCGTGTAGCCGTCTATAAGCGCGCGGAATAAATCCGTGTTAAAGCCGACTTTGGAAAGGTCGCGTTCGTCTTCGGCTCCGGTGTTGCTCGCCGTGCGGATAAGATCGCCCGTATCGAAAAGCACGGTTCCCGGCATAACCGTATCGAGGTCGATAAGACAGATCGCTTCTCCGGTCGCATCGTCAAACAAAACGTTGTTCAATTTGGTGTCGTTGTGCGTAATGCCTTTTTTCAACTTTCCGCTTTCAAGGCCGTCCGTTAAAATCATGCCGCGGCTGCGGTTTTTTTGCAAAAAGTCGAATTCCTCCCGCACCGAATCAAGTCTTCCGGCCTTGTTGTCGGAAGCGGCGGTATCGAGCTGAACGTAGCGGCTTTTCATATTGTGAAAAACCGGAATCGTTTCGTGAAGCGGCGGCCCCGCATAATCGGAAAGCTGCTTTTGAAAGGTCCCGACGGCGCAGCCTACTTTATACGCCAAAACGGGGTTGTCCATAAGTTCAAAGGTCGATGCGTTTTCAATAAACAAATACGTGCGCCAATATTCGCCCTCGTCATCCTTATAATAAAACAAACCGTCCTTTGCCGGTACAAGGGTAAGCGTACGCCTGCTTGAGCCGATCGGATCGTCTTTTTGCAGCCGCGCCTTTTCGTAAATATGATGCGTAACGGCGCGAATGTTTTCTATAACTTTTTCGGGCTCTTTAAATACATTTTTATTGATGCGTTGATGCGTATAACGCACCTTTGTACCGGCCTGATTCCATGTAGAAAGAAACGTATTGTTTATGTGGCCCTTACCGAACGATTTAAAAGATTCCAAATCGCCGTACAAAGCGAACCGGCTGAAAACATCCTTAACCGACTCCTCGTTCATATTTAAAGATTCTCCCTTCATTCGGTGCGATTACACTTTGAACTTGTGCACTTCCTTTACCAAGTTCTCGATGTTGCGTTTATTCTTTTGCGTAATTTCGTTGACTTCCTGCACGGCATTGTTTATCTGCACCGTACCGGCGGCCATTTCGTTCATGCCCTCGCCGATGACGCGGGTCAGTTCGTCCAGCTTATGCATTTCCTGCGCAACGTTTTCGCCGCCGATAAGCATTTCGTCGGAACCGTTTTTTACCTGTGCGGTAACGGAATTGATGTCGCGGATTGCGGCCAACACTTCTTTGCTGCCGTGTTCCTGTTCTTTCATCGCATCGGTCAGGCGCGTACTCATGTCCCGCACTTGTTCGGAGAGCGCAAAAATAACATTGAATTTATCTTCGACCGTTTTTGCCGCGGAAGACAAAGCTTCAATTTCTCCCGAAAGCGATTTGAGCGTCGCCGTGATGTTTTTACCCTGAGTGCTCGATTCTTCGGCGAGTTTGCGGATTTCATCGGCGACAACCGCAAAGCCTTTGCCCGCTTCGCCCGCATGGGCGGCTTCGATGGCGGCGTTCATTGCCAAAAGGTTCGTCTGGCTTGCAATATGCTGAATGACGTTCGACGCTTCCATCAATCCGGCGGATTCTTCGTTGATTTTTTGCGTTACCGAAGTTGCGGTTACAATAGTGCCTTTTCCGTCTTCGGTTGCGGAGGCAAGATTTTTAATGGTGCCGTCGGTTTTTTCGAGTGTTTGCGTAATCGAAGCGATGTTCGCAACCATCTGTTCGATTGCCGACGAAGATTCTTCAACACTCGCCGCCTGACTTTCGATGCTGGCGTTAAGCTGTTTTATCGTACGGATGATTTGCTCGGTGGTCGCGGCCGTTTCGGTAACGCTTGACGTTTGTGTTAACGTTTGCCGTTTTATGTTTTCGATATTCGCGCTTATTTCGTGTATTGCGCTTGCCGTCTGGCTCATGTTGCTTGAAAGCTCGTTTCCGATATGCTGCATTTCCGAGCCGCTTTCGCCGACCGACTTTATCGACGAGCCGATTTTTTCGATCGTCCGGTTAAAATATTCCGACAAATCGGTCATTTCGTCATTGCCTTTTACGGGCAGACGCACGGTTAAATCGCCTTCTCCCTGAGCGATATCCTGCAAAACCGTAACGACATTTCGGATCGGACGCACGAATTGCCGTGCAACAAAGTATATGGCAATAATCGAAACGACAAGCAGAATGACTCCGAGCACGGTTATATTCCTGCGCAGACTTCGGATCGAGCGCATAAATTCATTCATCGGTGCATTGATGATAACCGTCCAATTCGCCGCTTTTATCTTCGCGTACGAGGCGATTTTACGTTCTCCGTCGTAGCTGAAATAGCCGACTGCCGGAACGAGGCTTTCCTGTGCCTGTTTTTCGAATGCGGCAATCGATGCAAAGTCGGCGTTCGACGCGGCTTCCTTTTGCCTGTTGCTTCCGGCTACGACAACCGAATAATCCGGATACGCTATCGTATCGCCCGTTTCGCCTATGATGTAGCAAAAGCCCGTGTCGCCGACGACTATATCGGCAATATCTTCGGACAAAAGAGAAGCTTTTGTGTCGGCAGCCAAAACGGCGATGACGCTGCCGTCGTCTCCGTATACGGGGACGGAAAAGGTTATCATAATCTGCGAAGAACCTTTCGAAACCTGCGGTTCCGATATGTATTTTTTGCCTTTGATCGCGGAGTTGAACCATCTTCTGTCCGTTACCGAAACGATGTTGCCGTCGAATGCATAACAGGTGCCGCCGGCATCGGCAATAATAAATCCCACTATGCGCGAGTTAAGAGCCGCTTCTTTTTCCAGTAAAAGGAGCTGTTCCTTGCGCGAATACGCCGAAGAACGCAGCTGCGGTATCTTTGCCGTGTTTTCCAAAATTTGAAAAACGGCATCGAGCCTTGCGTCGACAAGATCGGCAATGTTTTTTGCGTTGTCGGTAAGCTGGAGGGCGATTCGCTCCGTTACGGTAGTGCGCGCGACGCGGGCGGCCAACACGCCCTGTATGAAATTCGCGGTCAAAATTAAAATGCCGAAAATAAGCAGCAGGCGTTTTCTCATCGAAAAGCGTTTTTTCATTTGCGTACTCCTATAAAAACTTTTGCGGAAAGCTTACGCTTCCGATAAAGTTTTTAACAACTCCTCAAGGAACTTATTGTATAGTCTTTTTTAAAGCGAGACAAGAGTTCGTCGGCGCGGAGCGACGCAGGGATTTATTTTGAACGGAAATGAGCACGGAAGGCGTCGTTTTTGCACGTCTTTTCCGCGCGTTGTGTTTTCTTTCGAGTTTTGTTATAATCGGCACAGCTTCGAATCGAAGCCGGCAGTTCGAAACCATCCTGCCGTAAAACAAAACTACGGAGTTTTTATGAAAAACGAAATTCTGCTTATCTGTTCCGTGTTTCTTTACTTCGGAACGGTGCTTGTGCTACTGCGCCTTTTTAAAGAAGCGGGCATGTACCTGTGGACTGTTATCGCGACGATTGCCGCAAATATCGAAGTGCTGATTTTAATCAAAGCTTTCGGGCTCGAACAAACGCTCGGCAATGTGCTGTTCGCATCGACGTTTTTAGTTACCGATATTTTGAGCGAATTATACGGCAAAAAGGCGGCGCAAAGGGCGGTTGTCTACGGCTGCGTTACATCCGTTTTGTTTATCGTGTGTTCACAATATTGGCTGGCATTCACCCCGTCGCAAAACGATTGGGTTATGGGAAACATGAAAGCCGTTTTTTCGAACACGCCGCGCGTTATGGCCGCAGGGCTTGCAGCCTATATTGTTTCGCAATTTTTTGACGTATGGTTATACCACGCATGGTGGAATTTTACCGAAAAACGCTTTAAAACCAAAAAGGGATTTTTATGGCTGCGCAACAACGGCTCTACGCTGGTGTCCCAGCTTCTCAACACCGTCCTTTTTACGTGGGGCGCCTTTTTCGGCGTGTACACGGTACAAACACTTGTGTCCATAACGTTTTCAACCTATGTTATCTACATTGCGACAAGCCTTGCCGACACGCCTTTTGTGTATGCCGCCCGCTTTATAGATTCACGCCGGAACAAAGCGTAACGGGATTAAAATCAATAATGTATTTCTATGCACGCGCAAAAGTCGTCCAAAAGTTTATCGATTGCACTTTTGCGCGCAATTGCCGAAAGCCGGTCGGCCGGATCTTTACAGCGCATGCCGGCGACGGAACCGTTCGATTCATACTGAAATAGTATATTTTTGTGAGTCTAATTTAAAATCGATTATCGGACTTATACTTCGTCCTTTCAATAATACGAAATCGCGTAGTCGCCGCAACCGGAAAACCCGCAGCCTTCGTACAAGGCCAGCGCCGCTTTATTTTCGCTGCGGACAAAAAGCACGGGGCTGTAGCCATGCGACCGCAATTCTTCACACACCCGACGCAGTAAAAAAGATGCGCAGCCCCTGCGGCGGAATGAAGGCAGCGTGTAAACGCCTCCGAGCTGGGCGCAGTGTATACCGATATTGTTCGTTCCGGCGGTTGCGGCAAAAGAGCCGTCCGGCAGTTCCAAACCGAACATAAATTGCGTGCGCAGCCTTCCGGCCGTGAGCAGTTTAAGCGTTTCGTCGTCAACCTTCATCCATGAAGGCAGCACTTCCTCTTCGTAGTACGCCTTTACAAGCGGAAACAAAAACGGTGCATGTTCGCTGCGGCAGCGGCGGACGGAAAGTCCGTTCGGAAAGGATCGGGGCGAAGGTTCGCTCCGATGAACGTCCCGTTCCGTACGGCTGCCCTCGTTTTCCGCTTGTGTGTCCGCGCACATCAGCTTATAGAAGCGCGCTTCTTTGGGGCACAGTTTAAAACAGCGCTCCAAAAAGCGGCTTGCTTCAAAACATCCGACAATGCTCGAAACCGCGCTCCCTTTCGGAAAGGCGGCACACAGCGCGGCGATTTGTTCACGTTCGTCCGGAGAGAATGCCGAAAGCGGCAGGCAATGATACACAAGCCCCGAAGGCGATATATACAACACGCCGATAATTTCCGTACGATGCCTGAGTATGCCGCACGCGCCCGAAGCGGGAAGCAAAAAACGCGCCTGCGCTTCCGCCGCCGGGCGGTTCGCAAAAAGACTTACCAAGGCCGCGCAAAACCGTTCGCGGGGAAGTAAAAATTCCTGCACGTCATTCAAGTCGTTTTCCGTAATCGGAGCCAAACTGAACGGTTTCACTGCGATTTCCGAACATCGAGCGGCAGTCTGCCCTGCGGCATATAATCGCCTGCAAGAGCCGAAAGCGCCGCCCGGAACGAAAACGGCGAATAGCTGTACGCCAACAAAATCGTATCGGCCCAATCGAAGTCGAGAACGTGAACCGGCTCCAAAACCGAAATGACGATCAATTTTTTGCCGCTTCCTTTTAAAAGAGCGGCCGCGTTCCGTACAACCCTGCGCGACACGTCGTTTGCGACGCAAAAAATAACCGTATCGCTGTTTTTTGCCGCAAAAGCAAGCTCTTCGGCTTTTTCGCGTATTTGCTCGGCGTCGAGCGTATAACCGAAAAAGAAATAGCGCGTTTGCCCGTAGCGCCGCGACGTTTCAAGAAAAAAATCCTGAAACTGTCCGGCCGCAAGAATGCGTTCCGCTGCGGCTTTTTCCGGCGCATACGGGAAAATTCCGCCCTTATACAAGGTTATCGCGCGTGCGGCCAAAGCCGTAAAAAAGGTGTCCGCTCCCGGATCGGGAACGTTTTTTGCGACGGCGTTTATATCGGGGAAAAGCGGAACCGCATTGCCGCTTTTAAAATAATTCAGTTTGGAAAGTATAACGCGGCGGGCGGCACGGAACACCGCTTTTTTGAAACCCGCATCACGTTTCATTTTGTCGATATTGGCGCGCCATAAAGGTTCTTCCCATTGGGCCGTCGTCGACGAAATAATGATATCGTTCCCCGCTTCCACGGCAAGCGCAACCGCGGTCGAAGCGGCGCCGGTATAAGAAGTCGCTCCGTTCATCATCATATCGTCGGTTATTATCAATCCTTTAAAGCCCATTTTATTGCGCAATAAATCGGTTAAAAAAAAGCTCGAAAGAGAAGCCGGTCTATTTCCCGGAAGAATCTGCGGAAAGCTTAAATGCCCCGACATAACCGCCGGAATATTTTCCCGCACCAGATATTTAAAAGGAACAAGCTCGCGTTCTTCAAGCGTTTTCAAATCGATGTCGATAACCGGCAGCTTCCCGTGCGAATCGGCTCCCGTGTCGCCGTGGCCGGGAAAATGCTTTGCCGTCGGAATAACGCCTGCGGCCATGGTACCCGCCGCAAAAGACGCGCCCATAACGCCGGCAAAATCGGGATCGTAATCGAAGGCGCGGCTGCCGATTACGCTTGAATTAAGGTTTGTATATAAATCGACCGTCGGAGCAAAATTCATGTTTATGCCGAGCGCTTTAAGTTCTTTGGCAATGTAAAATCCGCTGTACCACGCATCGGCCGGGTACGACGAAGCCCCGATTGCCAAATTGCCGGGCGTTTCGCTGGTTTTGCCCTTAACGTGCCGAATTTGCCCGCCTTCCTGATCGGTTGCAACATACAGCGGTATTTTAAACCGGCCCGACTGAGCTTTTTGCTGCAACAGAGTAATCGATTTTGCGACAAGGATGATGTCGTCGGTATTCCAGCCGAACACCTTAACGCTTCCCAATTCGCGCCGCGAAACCCATTCGATTAAAAGCGGCGAGGGCTCCTGCCCCGCCCAGCCGAACATAAGGATTTGCGCAAACAACTCTTCGTCGGTCATTCGCGAACAAATGGCGTCCGCCAATTCTTCGTTCGGATAATCGCTCCAAAAAGTAATCGGTTCGTTGTCGGGCACGGCCGAAAGCGCGAGGCAAACGGCCGAAAAGAGGCAGCATAAGCTGGTGCGAAGAAAAACGGGAAAATGCATATAGATAAAAAACATTATACACAAAGCGCCGTTTTAATACTAGACAAGAGCGCCGAAAAAACATATACTATTGTTGTAATTAAGCGCGCACGCACAAATGCACGCGTTTGATTGCACGGCGCCATACCCAAGCGGTAAGGGAGCGGTCTGCAAAACCGCCATGCATCAGTTCGATTCTGATTGGCGCCTTTTTATCGATTTCACATAGCCCTCTATCGCTTCTATTGTTGTAAGCCGGTTACGCTGGATTTTCACTGCCGGGATTTTCCCCGTCCGGGCCAAAAGCGATAAATATTCCTATCCGATTTTCGTTCATACCGAACACTGTTCTTGCAGAATACCGCACAATAGGGTATTCTGTATACGAGGGCTGACGCTTCCTTAAAAACTTTTTCGGAAGCTGATTCGCAGCCTGCGGTGAGCGGGCGCGTAAACCGGTTCTTTACGGAACAGAGCCGCAGGCTCTACGCTTCCTCAAAAACTTTTTATATCCGAGGCTGCGGTTTCGGATAAAACTTTTTATAGGAGTTTGTATGAAAGTGCAGCGTTTTTTCGCTTTTATAGCGTGCATGATTTTTATGCCGCTTTTGACCGCACAAGCAGTACTGAAACCCGAAGTATTGGCAAAGCTGAATGATGCCGTCTTTGAAGTCGTCGTTCTTAAACCCGAAGAAGGGGCAATCGAATACGAAAAGCCGCTTCCGATGGAACGGATTCCGTTCGCAATCCGCAACGACAAATATCTGCCGATCGGAACGGCGTTTTTAATGGACGACGGCCTGTTTTATTCGGCCGCACACGTGTTCGGTTTGACCGAAGAAAGTCAGTATACCGATTATTACCTGCGCGCGCACGACGGAACCGTCTATAAGGTCGACTCTCTTTTATCGTTTGCAACCGACCGGGACTTTATCGTGTTTACGGCGGAAGGCTATACGCAAAAAAGCAAGGGGCTTTCGGCAAAAACCGATGCGGCTTTAAACACGCAAACCTTTTCGGTCGGGAATGCGCTCGGCGAAGGAATCATTATCCGCAACGGTCTTTTAACAAGCCAAACCTTTGAAGAAGAAAGCGGTGCGTGGAAGTGGCTGCGCTTTTCCGCAGCCGCAAGCCCCGGCAATTCCGGCGGGCCGCTCATTACCCCCGAAGGCGACGTGCTGGGCATTATTACGATGAAAAGCGCAAACGAAAACCTCAATTACGCGCTGCCCTTTGCCGAAACGAAAAACGTTCCGCACGGAACGGGAACCGTTCACTCCCCGCTCCATTACGTCATGCCGAACATCATTGCGGAAAAATTCTTTTACATATACGATTATAAGCAAAAGCTCCCCGCAAAACTGACCGACGTACGCCGCACGCTGCTTGCCGACTACAACGCGTTTATCGCGGGCATTATAAAAGACATTCAAAAACGCTTCGACTTCGCCGGCGAAGAAGGCTTTAACAAAGCCGACGGCTCGGTCGAAATCCTGTACACGCCGTGGATGGCCCGTTTTCCCCTTACCCTTGTGAGAACGGACAACAAAAAATGGGGCG
The DNA here is from genome assembly GCF_000413055.1 of Treponema maltophilum ATCC 51939. Classification (NCBI taxonomy): domain Bacteria; kingdom Pseudomonadati; phylum Spirochaetota; class Spirochaetia; order Treponematales; family Treponemataceae; genus Treponema; species Treponema maltophilum. The sequence continues at coordinate 2,320,223 of NZ_KE332518.1, forward strand.
CCTATAAACCGAACGAAATAAACGATTACAAACTGCCGCAAAACGGCAGCGTTTCGTACGGACGCATGCTGAATTTTACCATGGCGTTTATACAAAAGCCGGATAACGTCGGCATGGAAGAATTGATTTCTTCCCCGAAGCTGTACATGGATTATCTTTTAAGCGCATCGCGCATGTACCGCACGGTCGGAACGGAACGCGTTGCCGTAACCTCTTACGGACAGCCTTCCCGCTCCAACACGCACAAGGACATCTACGGCCGCACATGGCTCGTCAACTATTGGAGCCTGCCCTTTGCCGACGCCGAAGCCGTATGTTTCGCTTTGCCGCTTCCCGGAGGTTTGTACGTCGTAACGAAAACCGACTCCACATCTTCAATACGCAGCGGGCACAATTTGGACATGGCCTTTATGACCGACTACGTAATTCCCCGCTATGCGGCATCGTTTAAAGAATGGAAGGAATTTTTAAGCATCCCTGCGCAAAGTTATCCCGTCGATCCGTTGCTCGGTCCGATACAGTTCGGCTTCGGTTCAAGCGGCACATCATTTAAAAATGCCGAATACGATTTAACCGTTTCGCAAAAAAACTTCCCGGTCGACGAAGATGCCACCATGCGGCTGATCTTGGGATTTTTCTCAAAAGACGGAAAAACCGATTTTGAAGTGCGCGGCTTTGAAGCGTTTACAAATACCCGAAGCGACAACTATAAGTATTTCGGTATTACGCGCCAGCTCAATCCGCCGGAAAATGCCCCGCAAGGTATGCTCGATACGTGGGCGCAGCAAATCGGACGCGCGGCTCCCTATAACGCCCGACCGTACAATCAGGATCAGTACACCTATTACGACGAAATTCTGTTCCTGAACGGCGTAGCGGCAAAGGATCGGCCGAAACTGCCGTTCGTCTACCAGCTCGGCACGGAACTGAAGCAGCACGATAAATTTAAAGAAATCGCGTCCTTCGCTTCGGCAATCAAAAAATCGCTTAAACAACCGAAAGGTTATAAATAACGGCTTTTTGATTCGGGCTGTTCAAAAACGTAATTTAAAATTTGTCGAGGATAGAGAAAAGGTAATTAACTTTTTCTCTATCCCCTTGAACCGCGCAAAAATTAAAACGAAAATCAAACGTGCAAATTCTTCACAGATTAAACCGCGATTGGGATAGGAGGCCGCCTTTACGGTATTTTCTTTTTTACTTAATTTCCCTCTTGACTTTATATATGAGAATGATTATCATTTTCATATATGGCAGATAAAGCGAGGGAATCGTACAATACCAAGCAGCGCGAGCGTATTATACGCTGCCTGAAAGACGCGCAGGAAAGGCATTTTACGGCGGAAGAACTGTTTTATGCGTTAAGCAAAGCCGACAAGGCAAACGCGCCCGCGCTCGCAACGGTATACCGCACACTGGATAAGCTCGTAAAAGACGGCTGCATACGTAAGTACAGCGCAGGTGAAGGCGAAAAAGCCTGCTTTCAGTACATAAGCGACCGAGCCGACTGCGGCGAACACTATCATTTAAAATGCACCGGCTGCGGCGCATTGATTCACCTTGACTGCTCTCAAATGGGAATGCTTGTTTCGCACATACGGCAAAAGCATCGGTTTATTCTAGATACGAGCCGGACAGTGCTTTACGGATTATGCGCGAAATGCAGTAAAGTTACCTCCGAAAACTGCAGTTTTCAGAGGTAACTTTAAAAATATATCGATTAATTCCGGGGAGAATTTATCATGAAAAAATTTATTGTTTCGGCGGCCGCGATTGTATGCGTGCTTGCCTGTTCGGCGTTTTTGTTTGCATCCGGTGCAAAAGACGGCGCTAAAAATAAGGCGCAAAACGACAAACCGAGTGTCGTCGCAACGATTTTTCCCGTATACGATTTTGCGCGTGCGGTTATGTACGGAGCCGGCGATGCGCAAACGGGAAAAACGTCCGTTATTGTGAACGAAAAGAATTTAAAGCTTTTGGTTAAACCGGGAATGGAAATCCATTCATTCGATCCCTCTCCTGCCGATATTGCCGCAATTCACAATGCCGATGTGTTTATCTATATCGGCGGGGAAAGCGACGAATGGGTCGAAGACGTTTTAAAATCGATCGACACGTCCGATAAAACGATTGTGCGCTTGATGGACTACGTCGACCTCGTAGACGAAGAAATCGTCGAAGGGATGGAAGCCGAAGACGAGCATGATCACGAACATGATCACGCGGCCGGCGAAGCCCATGACGAATACGATCATGAAGAAAACGAGCATGAGGCGGACGAACATATTTGGACGTCGCCTGCAAATGCAGTGAAAATGGTCGACGCGATCAGGGATGCGCTCGTAAAGATCGATACGCAAAAATACGGCGGGAAAAATGCGGCGGCCTTTACGCAAAACGCCGCCGCGTACAATGCGCAGATACGCGCGGTCGACGCTCAAATTCGAAAGACGATAGACGCCGTCTCCGACAAATTCATATTGATGGGCGACCGTTTCCCGCTACGCTATTTTACCGACTATTACGGACTGGGGTACAGTGCGGCGTTTAACGGCTGCAGCACCGCCGTCGAAGCGAGTACGGCAACCATCGCCTACCTTATCGATAAGGCAGCCGAAAAAAAAGTGCCGGCGGTTTTTGCCATTGAACTGAGCAATCAAAAAATCGCAAAAACCGTTGCCGAAGGCGCGGCAAAAAAAGGCGCCGGCAGCGTACAGGTGTTGGAATTGCATACGATCCACAACGTGTCGCGCGACGACTTTAAAGCGGGCGAAACATGGGTTTCGCTTATGAAGCGCAACGTGGCGAGCCTTAAAAAGGGCTTGCGCTGATTGTGTACCGTCGTTCGGAGCCGGCAAAAATCAACCGGTCTTTGCCGTCCGAGCGATTTAAAAACGGGAAATAAAAATGGCTATACTGTCCGCCGAAAATATTTGCGTATCCTACGGCAGCCGCAAAGCGGTTGAAAACGTATCGCTCGCTATAGAAAGGGGCGACTACCTTTGTATCGTGGGCGCAAACGGTTCGGGCAAAACGACTTTGGTAAAAACGCTGCTCGGTTTTATCCGCCCCAAATCGGGGCAGGTAAACCGCGAAAGTTGCGCGATCGGGTATCTGAGCCAGCAAAACGCCGTTCAGCGGGATTTTCCCGCGTCGGTAAACGAAGTCGTATTGTCGGGGCGGTTACGGCAAAACAGTTTGATGCCTTTTTATTCTAAAGCCGACCGCGCTGCTGCGGCCGAGAGGTTGGAACAGCTGGGTATACAAGAGCTGGGAAAGCTTCCTTACAAAAATCTTTCAGGCGGCCAGCAGCAGCGCGTGCTTTTGGCGCGCGCGTTGTGTGCGGGAAGCGATTTATTGGTGCTGGACGAACCCGTTACGGGATTGGATCCGTCCGTTACCGATGAATTGTATGCGGTAATCCGCGCGCTCAATCAAAAAGAAAAGACGGCCGTGCTTATGGTGTCGCATGACGTGCGCCGCGCGGTTGCAAACGCATCGCGCATTTTACACATGAATACGGCCGCCTTATTTTACGGAAGTACGGAAGACTATAAAAAAACCGATCTGTACCGCACGATGACCGCCGTGGAGACTTGTTGCCGATGATTCAATTACTTCGCGATTTGTTTTCGTATTCGTTTATTATACGCGCACTCATAGGCGGCAGCCTCATTGCGCTGTGTGCGGCGCTGCTCGGCGTAAATCTCGTTTTAAAACGCTTTTCGATGATAGGCGACGGACTGTCGCACGTGGGGTTCGGAACCCTGGCCATCGCCATGGCACTTAATTTATCGCCCCTTATCGTATCGATTCCCGTCGTCGTTATTGCGGCTTTTTTGTTGCTGCGCATCAGTACGAATTCCGACATAAAAGGCGATGCAGCCGTCGCGCTCTTTTCGAGCAGTGCGCTCGCTTTGGGTATTTTAATCACTTCGATAACATCCGGCTTAAACACCGACGTTACAGCCTATATGTTCGGCAGTATTTTGGCGATGAGCAAATCCGACGTGTACATAAGCATTTGTCTGGGCATCGTTGTTATAAGTTTATATATTTTTTTATACAATCGCATCTTCGCCGTTACCTTCGACGAAACGTTTTCGGCGGCGGCGGGAATGCACACGCGGCGCTACAATTCGTTGCTTGCGGTTCTTACCGCGCTCACGGTTGTTGCCGGCATGCGCTTTGTCGGCGTTATGATGATTTCAAGCCTCATTATTTTTCCGGCCTTGAGCGCAATGCGCGTTTTTAAAACCTATCGGCCCGTCGTCATTTTTTCGGCGGCGTTTTCTCTGATCTGTTTTTTTATCGGAATTATTGCGAGCTTTGTATGGTCGACGCCGGCCGGAGCAAGCATCGTTACCGCGAATTTAATCGGATTCGGCTTGTGCGCTTTAATCGGTTTTGTAAAAAAATAAACGCTTCCGAGACGACAGGGTTTCAGCACCGGTTTTTTGCGGCGGCGTTTTCCCTTTTGACGGCGTTTGTATGGAGCCGCCCCGACGGTCAAGGGCTTTTTTTATTGAGTCGGTCTAAGACCCGATGAATTTCTTTTCGCAAAGCCCGCGCATGCCCCTTGTCCGAAAGCGTATTTGCAAGCGAATCCATATACGAAAGCGTTCTTTGCAGAAATTCCTTTTTCGGCGCTCCCGTATAGGGCTTTACCAAGCCGCTCGAATGAAGCGCTTGCGCCGCGGCTAAAAGTCCGGGCTTCCCTTCCAAACGATCGATTACATAATCCAGTTTAACCCTGTTCAAATCCGAGAAGAATTCGTCTTTTTTTTCATCCGGCAAATACGAGCACAGACCGCGCAGCGAATTGAACATTTCGAAAGTGCGTGAAAATTCTTCTATCGGCGAAGTATCGAATACATCGTCAAGCACCTTGCGCACTTGATTCATAAGCATTTCGTCAAAGTTTTCGTCGTCTTCCGGTTCTTCAGCCGAATCGAGCACTTCCAGCGGGCGGTCGTCCTCTACGGGAAAGTCTTCATCAAAAAGCGGCTGTTCGGTATCGATAGGCATTTCATCCGGCAGCGGATTTTCGTCTTCGAAGTTCCCGTTTTCTTCGGGTCTTGGCGTCGTCGGAACAACCGGTTCCGCACTCTCCGTTTTCGGTTGAGGTTCGGGCGGCAAAAATTCGGGCTCGAGCGGCACATCGTCAAGCGGCATGTCGTGAAGTGGAATCGGCGCGCTTTGTACAGGTATCACGTTTTGCGGAGGAGTATTTTGTACAAGCGGAACGGTTTGCGGAGGCGTAATCGGTTGTGCGGCGGGAACGGACGTTTGCGGCACCGGCGGTATACTTTGTGCCGGCTGCGGTATAAATTGCGGTGGCTGCGATATAAATTGCGGCGGTACCGGACTTTGGGGTGCTATAGGGGAAGACGCATTTTGAACCGGCGGAGGCAGGTTTTCAAAAACGGGAATGGTCTTTTCTTCATTCCGCACACCGTCTTCCTCGTCATCCGGTTCGAAGCCGCTTCCGTCGACGGTCAGCAGTTCCTCTTCTTCTATAGGGTCATAGTGCTGCGAACTTTTTTTATCGAAAAAATCATCGAACAGTTCGTCTTTATCGGTCGGAGTAATCTCCAAAGGGCTGTCGATGGGAAACAGATTTGAAAGGTCGAACGGTTCTTTGTCCTTTTGTTCGAAACTCTTTTCGTTTTCGGCGTCCGAAAAAAAAGACTCCGGAAAAATCAACGGATCGTATTCGTCGTGAAAAAGCGGTTCGTCAGCGGCGGCATCAAGTTTAAGCACGGCATCTTCGCCTTCATCTTCTTTTTGCCGAAGACTTTCAAAGCCTATTTCGGCACTCGATACGGGAAAGTCGTCTTCATCTTTATCCCGGTTTTCATCTTTGCCTTTTTCGCCGCCAAATGCATTACCGTCGAGCACATCTTCGCCGTTTTTGTTTTCGTCTTTTTCCATAGCGTCGAGTGCGGTTTCCCGCACCGTCATTGAACTGCGCAGCGTATCCAAATCGGGATCGGAATCGTTATTTTTATTCAGCAGTTCCGCGATAAAATTCATCGATGCGGCGTCTTCATTTAAAAATTGCGTTAAAATTCCGAGTTCTTCTATCGCAAAATAATTGTTGCTGTCGATATTCAAACTGCAGCTTAACGCCTTTAAAGCCTTTTTATATTTGCCGAGTTCGCGGTAACATTTACCCAAACGTGCCCACGCATCGGCATCTTCGGTTTTTCGCCGTAAATATTCTTTTAAAAGCTGTTCCGCATATTTTAATTTTCCCGTATGCATAAACTGTTCGGCATTGTCTTTTAAGAAATCCGCGGCTTTGCAGTCGATGCGCAAAATGCGCCTGTAACAGGTATACGCTTTTTTTATGTCGTTCCGGCGCGCAAAATATTGAGCCAATACGTTCAACGTTTGAATATTATGAGGAGAGGCATCGTAAATCTTTTTGAGCAAGATATCGGCATCGCGGAATCGTTCCAGTTCGATAAGAATTTTCGCATAACGCAGGGATGTTTCCGTATCGTTCGCCTGCAATTTTCCGAGCCGTTCCATAATGGCGGCCGCATCGAAATATTTTTTTTGCTTGTCGTAAACCTTGCCGAGTCCGTCCAGAGCGCACATGTTTTCTCCGTCCAGCGCCAAAGCCTTTAAATACGCATTTTCCGCTTTTGCAAAATCGTTTTGTCCGGCATACAGCTTGCCGAGCTTATTGTACGCGCTTATGCTTTTCGGGTTTAACTTAATGTTTTGCTGCAGCACTTCTTCGGCGCGGTCGGGCCGGTTTATTTTTATGAGCAGCTCGGAATACGCGTCCAAGGCTTCATCCCAATTCGGTCTGACGCGGAGAGCCGCTTCAAAATGCATTATTGCCTTTTCCGCTTCGTTCAAACCGACAAAATGGAGGGCTAAATTATAGTGCAGAATGGGATGGTTCGGATCGATCTGCAGCCCGCGTGAAAAAGCGGAGAGCGCCTTGTCCGGCTGCCCGAGTAAATCTTCTATCGTTCCCAAGTGATTGTACGCAAGCACGTCGTTCGGGTTCAATTCGATTGCATTCAAAAAGCATGAAACGGCTTCATCGTATTTACCCATGAGCTTATACGTGTAGCCTTCGTTGTAAGCCATTTCATCGGGATTTGCGCTGACCTGCCTGACTTTTTCGATAAGCTTGATGGATTCGTCGTATTGCCCTCTTCTGCGGTATATTCCGCTTAAATGGTTCAAAGCCGAAAGATTCGACGGGTCGCTTTGAATAACGGTTTTGTAAATTTTGAAGGCGTTGGCATCGTCGCCTGCATACACATAAACGGAGCCTAATTTTGAAAGCACGTCGATATTATTCGGATCTGATTTTAAAAGACGGACATATAAGCGTACGGCGGATGCATAATCGCGCGCAAGAACGGCCTTTTCGGCGCGCTGCATTATTAAAAATTCTTTTGAAAACGTATTTTGTTTCATCGTTTTCCCTTTAGGGGCCGCGCAAAAACTTCCGCCGACAGCGCGCCTTCAAGAGTCGGCTCCGAATCTTCATACGCGGACACCGCAAAATAATATATTTTGCCGTTTTTTAAGCCCGTAAGGCGAAGCGAAAGCGTATTTCCCGCGTTTATCGGTGAGCGGCCCTCAAGCGCGTCAGTGCCCAAATATTCGCCGGGACTTTCGCCGTAATAGACGATATAGCCGTCCGCGGAATTGCCGGCGGACGCAAGCCACGAGAGGTCTACGCTGCCGTCGCCTGCCTGCGCAAATACACGCACGGGCGCGAGCGGGGGATCTTTTTCCGTATATTTTAAAGTCAGCTCCGTGAGGGTCGGGGTTTTTTCGCCCAAGCCGTCGGTATACAAAGCGGCGGCAACTTGCAGCCATATTCCGCCGACGTTTTCTATTTTCGTGTGTTCCGTTACAGGGCCCCACGCCGGATCGGAGTCCGTCCACGCGTGATAGTTGCCGCCCGCGCGCACAAAAAACTGAATGTCCGTTTCTTTCGGCGTATCGACAATCGCTTCGATGCCCGTTATAACCGTTCCGGGGGGAAAGGGGCCGACGGGTTTTGTTTCAAAATATGCACCCGACGGATTGAACAGCGGCTGCCGGTGATCGAAGCGCACGGCTTTTTTTTGTATGCAAAAATCGTCGATTTTACCGGTAAAACCGGGGCAAATTGCAAGTTCGGCGGGAACGCCCAAAACGGGCAAAAATACGGTTCCCCGTGCGCGCGAAGTGTCCGTCGTATAAGTTAAGTCTTCGGTTTTTCCGTTTACGCAGTATTCGATCAAGCCGGTTTCTTCGTCAAAACTCAACGAATGAAGTGCCCACGTACCGGGAATGGTTAAGCTTTTTCCCGAAAGCGTCACATTTTTCAGCATGTTCGCGGACGCGAACACGTTCGTAAAAGTCCATTCGAGCTTATTGTTAAAAAACGCGGCGGCAATCATTTGGTAAACGGAAACGCCGTCAACCGTCCGCGATGAACGCCACGAAAAAACCGTTTCGCCGTTTTCGGCAAGAGAAGGGTTCAGCCAAAACGAAATCGTAAAAGAACCGGTTTGTCCCGGACGTCCGAAAATGCTTTGAGGTCCGCCTTTCAATTCAAGCCCTTTAACCGCCCCCTTGCCAAGCGCGGCATATTTGCCCATAATGGAACCGGACACGGGCGTAAGAGAGGAAGACAAAAGCGTATAATTCCCCGTGCGGTCAAAAACGGCGCCCGTTTCGAAATTCAGCAAGAGGTCGGTGTCGGCCGTCGCCGAAAGACCGGCGCCCGCTACGCAAACGGCTTCTTTGCCGAACCGGCCGGCCGTTTTTGCAATATTTTCGGCTCGTGAAAATTCGGGCCAGCCGCGGTCGCCGCCCAGCACCAGTTTTTTTTCCGCCGCAAAAAGAAGCGGCACCGCAAGAGAAAAAAATAAGAGGCTTGTTATATGTTTTATTTTTATACGCATTTTTCGGGTTAACGGATCGGAATGGAAGCTCAAAACGCACAATACGAAATTTTGCACCGAACGGCTCTTTCGGCGCCGCAGTCGAGCGGCGTGTATTTATGGAAAGACGCCGGCGCACATATTCTGTATGTAGGCAAGGCTAAAAATCTGAAAAACCGTTTATCCTCCTATTTTTCCGGGCATAAAGACATAAAAACCCGCGTTTTGGTATCAAAAGCGTTCTCTATAGAATATATCACGACGGACAACGAATATGAAGCGCTTATTTTGGAAAACACCCTTATAAAGCAGCACCATCCCCGATACAATATAGACCTCAAGGACGATAAATCCTACCCGGTTGCCCGCATTACGAATGAAGCATTTCCGCGGATTATAAAAACCCGCAGAATTATACAGGACGGTTCGCTGTATTACGGCCCTTTTCCCAACGCAGGCGCTTTAAGTACCTTTATCGACACTTTGTCCGCCATATATCCGCTGCGTCAGTGCAAAAGAATGCCCGACAGGAAAAATCCCTGTATGTACTATCATATAGGACGCTGTGCCGCTCCCTGCTGCGGTAAAATCGACAAACAATCCTATATCTCTATTATCGATGAAATTAAGAGTTTTCTTGAAGAAAATGTCGAAACGGCCGCACGGAAGCTCGAAGCAAAAATGAAAGAAGCGGCTAAAAATCTTGAATTCGAAAAGGCCGGACGCTGCCGCGATTGTCTCGGTGCGCTGCGGACTTTGCGTCAGCAAAACGCCGTCGTCGATTTTAACCCCGAAAGCAGAGACTACATCGGCTTTTATTCGGAAGGAACCCTCGTAAGCTTTGCCGTTTTAAAAATGCGCTCCGGCAAACTGGTTATGCGCGATTTATACCGAACGCGCAGTTTAAAAGACGATGACGAACTTATCGGCGAGTTTATGAGCGCGTATTATACGGAAGCGGCAATGATCCCGCCGAGGATTTTCGTACGCAATAAGAGCGGAACGGAATTGATGGAAAAATGGCTTTTTGAAACCTTCGGCGTGCGCACGATTATAACCGTTCCCGAAGAAACGGACGCGTTCGCCCGGCACGACGCCGCTTTGAACATGGCCGTTCACAACGCAAAAGAAGACATTATCCGTCGAATGCGGGAACGCGGCGATACGCCGGCTTTGGAAGAATTGAAAAAGCTGCTCAATTTGGATTCGCTGCCTATGCGCATAGAAGGCTTCGACATAGCCCACCTTGCGGGCAAATTTCCGATTGCGAGTCTTATCAGCTTTTACAACGGGAATCCGGACAAAAAGAATTACCGCATATTCCGCTTAAAATCGCTGGACGGCCGGATAGACGATTTTGAATCCATGCGCGAAGCGACAAGCCGCCGCTACACGAGACTTTTAAACGAACAGGCGGAAATGCCCGACCTCATTATGATAGACGGCGGCATCGGGCAAGTGAATGCGGTAAAGGGCGTTCTCGATGCGCTCGGGCTGAACATTCCGATTGTCGGCTTGGCAAAACGCGACGAAGAGCTGTATGTGCCCGGGAACAGCACGCCGCTGCGATTGCCGAAAAGAAGCGACGCGCTGCGCCTTTTGCAGCGGGTACGCGACGAAACGCACCGGTTTGCGACGAGCCGCAATCAAAACCTGCGCACAAAAGAAAATACCGTAAGCCTTTTTACAAAACTGCCGCATATCGGAGAAAAGCGTGCGGCGCTGATTACGGAAAAATGGCCGACCATGGCCGAATTGAGCGCGGCAAGCGTTCAGGAAATTGCCGATGTTTTAACGCTGAGTACCGGCCCCGCCGAAGACGTGCATAAGGCCGCCGTTTTGCTTGCCGCGCAGACCGCGGAACGCCGAAGCGTACTTTCAGCGGATACGGCACTTGCAGCAGCCGGCACATCGGGTTCCGGCACAGCGCCTGCGGGTGCCGATTATGCCGCGCAGCTTGCGCAGCTCGCGCTGAAAGGCGGCGCGCAAGACGATTCGTCCGCGGCCGAAAAAGAAAGTTCTTACGCTTCCGTGCCTTCCGCCGAACCGTCGGGCAAATAGTCGAAAAAGCTTTCGGCGTACCAATCGCAGTATTTTTTCATTTCTTCGGCGGGACAGCGCGCCGTTTCATCGTAGAGCGCCGCGACCGGATAGCCCGCGTTTTTTGCGGTGCGCACCGCAAAAAACGCGTCTTCGAACACAACGGTCTTTTCGATCGTGCTGCCCAAAAGTTTGCGCGCCGCATGGAAGATTGCCGGAGATTCGGCCTTTGCGCTTCCGGCTTCGGTGGACGTTACAATGCCCGTAAAAAATTCGGCAATTTGCAAACGTTCAAGAACGATTTCCACCAAATAGCGGTCGGTTGCCGTAGCGATCGCCGCCGGTATACGGTGCGCTTTTAAAAGCGGTAAGAATTCGCGCACGCCCGGCTTTAAAAGCACCGTCGTTTTATAGCGTTCTTCGACAACGCTGTTGCATTCTTTTATAACCGTTTCGCGCTCCAAACCCAAATTATAATGCGTATTCAAATAATCGGCGGCGTCGATTATCGTCAGCGGGTACAGCGTTCTGTCCAAGCCCGGTTCGGGAACGAGGCCCTTGCTGCGAATATACGTACTGCCCATCGATTGCCATACTTGCATGGAATCGACCAGCGTGCCGTCCATATCGAAAATTGCGCCGTCAAAATCGGTAATGTTGAATTTTTTCATATGTTATTTTCTTATACCTTACTCAAAGACCACGAAAGTCCGCGTTTTTCCAATTTAACGATTCCGCGCTTTTCCGCGTCGAGGGCAAGCTGCTTAAAACGTCCGTAACCGTAATCGCGGTAATTGATTTTTTTAGCCGCTTCGTTGAATAAAACGGGCTTGCCGTTGTCCAAAACCGACAAAAGTTTGTTGAATACTTCCGGCAAACCCTTTTGCGCACGCTCGGTCAGCTCCAAAATATTGCCGTCTTCGTCGGCATAACGCAGCCCCTTTACCTTAATCGCATCGTTTATAAAAGCCTTCCACGTGCGGTACCCGAGCTTTTTTTCGTTAAAGCCCGAATTGAGCAGTTTCATGCGGATTTTTACGGCGCCCAAATGCGGCGTTTTCTTTTCTTTTTGCATAATATCGACCGTGTCCTCGAGCAGTTCGAAGGCACGCTCGCGCGTCAGTTTTTCGCTTCCGCTATCTTCGTCCGAACCGTTGTCGGCCGAATCCGCATCGTCGATAATGTCGCGGTAATCTTTAAAGTCGTCGGCCATTTTTAAAAGGTCTTCGGACGCGTTGTTTGTAACGTCGCAGATAATCTGCGTTTGCTTACCGTACTTGCGCAAGCTCAACAAAAGCGGCCGAAAATCCGCATCGCCGGTAATCAATACGAATTTATCGATATGCGGATATTGAAAAATCAGTTCGACGCCGTGAGCGACCATCGACATATCCGAGCTGTCTTTGCGCGCCGCCGGCACGTGAATAAGTTCAAAACTGTTTGCCGCCAATTCGGCCGCGATATTTTTTATGTGACTGCGGTTCCAATCGCCGAATGCCGTCGCGTACGATATTTTTCCTTCTTCGGAAATCGTGTCCACGATGAGCTGAATATAATTCGTTCCGCGCGGCGGCGTAACGTTTTCTATGTCCCACAAAATAGCGATATTCATCTTTCCTCCGAAAAGCGATAATCAGCGTTTTTCAAAATCGAATTCGAAAAGCTGACAGTTGTCCACATGAAAATTGCGGAATTCTTCCTGCGTAATATTCCGAAAATACGTACTCATAAGCGCCATAATCATACCGTGGCACACAAAAAGAACATTGCCTTCGCCGCCCGCCGAAGCGATTTCGTCGATAAGGCCGTAAGCGCGGTGCGAGGCCGATACGAGCGATTCGCCTGCGGGAAATTTTACAAACGGATTTTCCCGTACGCGAAAAAACTCGTCGGATTTTTCCCACGGCAGATTTTCAAATTTGCCGAAGTTGACTTCTTTTATGCGCGCATCGACCGTCGCCGTTAAATTGAGCGCTTTTTCAATATAAGACGCCGTATCGCGCGCGCGTCTAAGCGGCGACACGAATATACGCCGAATGTCGTTTTTGCTTTGTTCTTCCGCAAGACGCGCGGCCAAGGCTTGCGCTTGAGCGCGCCCTTTTTCGGTGAGGTTCGATTCCGACCAGCCGCATGTGCGGTGCGCGACGTTCCAATCGGTTTCGCCGTGCCGGGCAATAAAAAGTTTCATGACCCAAGTATAACGGTTTTATAAAAACGAAGCAAGTTTTTGTGCGTATCTTTTTACGGCTTTGCGGCCCAAGCTTGTCGCACTGTAGAGGGTAAGCGGCTTGCGGTTTACAAAAAGCTTTTCCACCGTTAAATAACCGGCGTTTTCCAATTTTTTACAATGCGCGGTTAAATTGCCGTCGGTTGCGTGTACCTTATCGCGCAGCACGGTAAATTCGATTTTTTCGCAGCCGAGCAAAACCGACATAACCGCAAGCCGCAAACGGGAGGACAGCTGCTCGTCGAGCAGGCGATGGTCAAAAGAAACGTCGTACCGGTTATCAGCGCTCATCGCCGCTCTTCTTTTTTCGCATAATAAGCAAGCTCACAAAAGCGGGAATTGCCAGCAGTACAAAAGTTGCCGCGCTGATAATGAGCGGTGCCGCGTAGGGCTCGACAAAAAGGCAGGGCGGCGCACACAAAAGCCAACAAAGGCTTTCCGCATACATTATACGGCGGACTTTTTTTTGCACCAGCGTGCCGCTTACCGCGCAGCCCAGGGCAACCGATATGCCGATGATGAAAAATACTGCGGGAAAGGCAAGTTTATCGAAAAACGCCAATACAAAACCCAGCACGATTATAAAACCGATGCCGCCCCATAAAACGGCGAAGATACGGTCGGAAGCCCTTTGTATTTTTATCCGCCGTTCGCGGCGAAAATACAGAGGCAAAAAAATCTGGCAAAATCCGATGACCGCAAGCCAAACGACCCACACGAATTCGGAAAGTCCCACATGAACAAAACAGTATGTTGCGGCGGTTCCGAGAGGAATCGAGATGCCGTACACTAAAAAAGGAACGAGCATTGTTTCAAAGCCGGCCTGTGCGTCTTCGGCCAATGCGCCGATAAGAGTCAATCGTTCTTCTATTTCGTTCATCATTTTGCCTCTCGGTTGTTATCTTGAGCATCGGACAACGATCTTTACGCGGCAGGGATTGAAGGGGCGGCGAAGCCGTTCCGAAGGAATGGAGCCGAACGGCGGAACCCCGGAAAGCCCGTTTTTTGCGATGCAATCGCAAAAAGCCGCCCTCAAAAATTCCTGCAACGGAAAATCCGTCGTTCCCGTCTGCAATATTACCGTATCGGAATCGTGTAACGCAAGCCCGATTTCGCGTGGAAACCGAATCCGCCTCCGCCCATTTCGGTAAAAAAGCTGAATCCGACCGGTTTTTCGGTCATAAAAAATTCAAAACCGAAAAAGCCGTGCCCGCTGAGTCTGACCGTCGGCTCGCCCGACTTCATCGGGAAAAGCGCGACCGCACCGCCGCCGCCGTATAAGCGGATATTTGCGGTTTGCATAATGTGGCCGCCCATGACGGAACAGTCGAGAACAAAAAAGCCGCTCCGGTGGTCGGCGCTCGGGAAAAAATAATCCGTATTTGCGCGGAAGGCGAGCGAATTGTCAAACAGCCACGGCGAAGTAAGCGCGGCCGAAAGACCGAAGTTGTTTTGACGGCCGACCAAGGCGTAATCGATGCCGATACCCGACATCGATCTTTGATCCGAGCCTTCTTTTGCGAACGAGAAGGTGCAAACGGCGCACAGCAACAAGGCGCCGCATACGATTTTTTTCATATCATACTCCTGTTTTAATGAAAGTTTGAAAGCCGAATACACAACAAAACGCTGCAGCCGATTTGAATCGTTTCTTCGCTTTCATAAAATAAGCATAGCACGGTTACTTTATTTTGTAAAGTACTTTGCGCAGTTTTATGCTTTTTTTCACGCCGCCCGGCCGAAAGCAAGCGGTTTTGCCGCGTTTCGTTTATGCCGAATTTGTGACGCGGCGTTCCGGTTTCCCCGTTGAATCCGTTTCCGCTCTTATTGACAGACGGCACAAGACCTGTTATGTTTAAATTTGCAAACGAGTTGCAAATTGGCCGCTCGAGTTGGCTCCTCGAGTCGGTTGTGCAGGAGTACGCATGGTTTTGGCTTTTTTAGGAATTGTACTGCAAGCTTTTCCGTTTTTAATTACGGGCGTGCTGCTTTCGTCCTTGATAAGTTTTTTTGTATCGGAGCGGTTCATCGAGCGGCATTTTCCGAAAAACACCGCCGCGGGAATCGCCTTTGCTCTGTTGGGCGGATTTTGTCTTCCCGTATGCGACTGCGTGTCGATACCGGTGTTCCGCAGTTTGGTCAAAAAAGGAATTCCGTTGACGTCGGCAATCGTTTTTATGACTGCCGCGCCGGTAATAAATCCGGTGGTTATTCTTTCCACCTATTACGCTTTTAACGGCAACATGCGGATCGTTTTTGCGCGGGTATTTTTGGGCATTATCTGTTCGGCGCTTATAGGTTTGTCGTTTTTGATACGTGCGCCGAAAAACGTACTGCTGCCGGGCGAACACTTCGGCGGCGGAGACTGCGGCTGCGCGGCCTGCTCTTCCGAAAACGGCGGCCGTAAAACCGTTCACGCTTTTTTTGAACACGCGCGGCTCGAATTTTTCGGCGTGGGAAAATATTTGATTGTCGGAGCGGCGTTTTCGGCGCTTTTACAAAGGCTCGGCGGAAAGCTGACCTTCGAATCGGCGCCGAGCGCAATGGCCGTATCTTTGTTTATCATGATGGCTCTCGCCTTTTTGCTTTCTTTGTGTTCTTCTTCCGACGCGGTAATCGGGCGGTCGTTTATCGCGCGGTTTTCGCTTGTGCCCGTCTTGGGCTTTCTCGTATTCGGCCCTATGCTGGACATAAAGAATATCCTTATGCTCTCGGGCGGTTTTACGAAGCGCTTTATCGTGCGGTTTTTAATTACATCCTTTACGGTATGTTTTGCCGTTTTGTTCATCTGCATTTTATGCGGTGCGGAGGCATGGTTATGACAAAGCGATTTTCGCTTCAGCCGATGATCGAAGCGGCAGGATGCGCCCTCTTCGGTTTTTATATTTTAAAACTCTGTCTTACAAACGAATTTTTATTTTATCTTACGCCGCGTATGAAACCGTGGCTGATTTTTACCGCCTGCGTTATGTTTGCATGGGCGCTTTCCGCCGCAAAAACGGCTTTTGAAGCGGATCATTATCATGTAAACCTTACCTCCGTTTTTGTGCTGTTGATTCCCCTTATGCTGTTGCTGCTGCCCCGCAAAAACATAAGTATAGACGATTTGTCATATGCGCCGCAAAGCGGTTTTTCGCAGGGCGGCTATTCGGCACAAAAGGTACCGAAAACGGGCAACCCCTTTTTAACGCCGCAAAAAGACGCGGCGGATGCAAGCGCCGGTACGGCGCCCGGCTCGGGGGGCTTTCCCGTTCAGCGGAAAGACGACGATATGCAGAGCACGCAGAGTGAGCAAAACGCCGCAGCCGAAATCACGCTGCCCGGCCTTGATTCGGCGCATAAAACGATTACGGTTTCCGACGAAGATTTTTTGCAATGGGTCGATGCCCTGTATAAACATCCCCATCAATTTGAAGGCTACCGCATCAGCGTAAAGGGCATGACCTTTCACGACAGCCGTTTTATGAGCGAAACGGAATTCATTCCGGCACGCCTTCTTATGGTGTGCTGCGCCGCCGACCTTGTGCCCTACGGCCTTGTGTGCCGCTACGATAAAATAAGCGAATTGGAAAACGGCACATGGCTTACGGTTACGGGAACCCTTGCCGTGCGGGATTACCGCGGAAGCCCCGAACCTCAAATCGACGTGGAAAAACTTGAACCGGCCGAAGCCGTAGACGCATATCTGTATCCGGGTATATAAAAGCCGAAACTTGACAAGCGCCGTATTGCGGTACATACTGTTTTTATGAACGGAACGGAAGAATTACAGCGCATTATCGACGAAAGCGACAATATCGTTTTTTTCGGCGGAGCCGGCGTGTCGACCGAAAGCGGCATTCCCGACTTTCGCAGTACCGGCGGCTTGTACCGTCAGGAGTGGAAATATCCGCCGGAAACCATTTTAAGCCGCAGCTTTTTCGATTCGAATCCCGCGGAATTTTACCGCTTTTATAAAAAAAAGCTGATTGTAAAAGGTGTAAAACCGAATGCGGCGCATTTAAAACTTGCCGAACTTGAAAAAGCCGGAAAACTGAAAGCCGTCATCACGCAAAACATAGACGGACTGCATCAGGCGGCCGGCAGCAAAACGGTATACGAACTGCACGGAAGCCTTTTGCGCAATTACTGCATGAACTGCCGCGCTTTTTATACGGCAGACGAAGTCGTACAAAACAGTGAAAAAGACGGCGTGCCGCGTTGTTCAAAAACATCCGGCTGTTCCGGCATTTTAAAGCCCGACGTCGTGCTGTACGAAGAAAGCCTTAATTCCGACATTCTTTCAAAAAGTATAGACGCGATCGCAAAGGCGGAGACGCTGATTATCGGCGGCACATCGCTCGTTGTCTATCCCGCGGCGTCCCTTATTCGGTATTTTTCGGGAAGGCGTCTTGTGCTCATAAACAAAGGCGAAACCTCCGCTGACGACCGCGCCGACCTGATTATCCGCGACAGCATCGGAAAGGTATTCGAAAAAATACGTGTATAATCCGCTTGTATAAATTATACAAAAATGCTATACATAATGCATATTTATGCACAAAAGAGGCAATCGGTATGAATAAAGAAAAAATCATTCTTTCGTATTCCGGCGGTTTGGATACGACGGTCATTATTCCCTGGCTTATGGAAAATTTCGATTACGAAGTTATCGCGCTGTGCGTAGACGTCGGTCAAAAAGAAGACTGGGACGATATAAAAAAACGTGCGCTCGACACGGGTGCAAAAAAGTGTATCATCGTCGATGCGTGCGAAGAATACGTAAAAGATTATATTTTCCCGGCACTCAAAGCCCAAGCCGTTTATGAAGACCGCTACCTTTTGGGAACGTCGACGGCACGGCCGCTTATCGGGAAAATTCTGGCGGAAGCCGCGCGTAAAGAAAAGGCCGTCGCGATTTGCCACGGCGCAACGGGCAAGGGCAACGATCAAATCCGTTTCGAGCTGGCGATAAAAGCCTTTGCTCCCGAAGTAAAGATCATTGCCGCATGGCGCCATCCCAAGTGGAATATGGACAGCCGCGAAGCCGAAATCACCTACCTTGAACAGCGCGGTATTCCCGTTCCGATGAAAAAAGACCAATCGTACAGCCGCGACGAAAACATTTGGCATTTGTCACACGAAGGTTTGGAATTGGAAGAACCCGAAAACGAAGCGAATTATAAACATATGCTTAAACTGACCGCCGTTCCCGAAGAAGCGCCTGAAAAAGGCGAATACGTCGCCATCGATTTTGAAAAAGGCATTCCCGTCGCGGTAAACGGCAAAAAACTCGCGCCGGCGGCCCTGCTCGAAGAATTAAACAAAATCGGCGGGCGCAACGGAGTCGGCATTACGGATATTGTCGAAAACCGCGTCGTCGGCATGAAAAGCCGCGGCGTATACGAAACTCCCGGCGGCAGCATTTTGTACTTTGCCCACGAAATGCTCGAGCACCTGTGTTTGGACAGCGACACCTATCATTTTAAGCAGCACGTCAGTCTTAAAATTGCCGAACTGATTTACGGCGGAAAGTGGTTTACACCGCTTATGACGTCCCTTTCGGCCTTTGTCGATGCGACGCAAAAAACGGTTACCGGAAGCGTCAAGCTCAAGCTGTACAAGGGTTCCATACGGAACGCGGGCACATCTTCGCCCTATTCGCTGTACAACGAAAGCATCGCAAGCTTTAAAACGGGCGATTTGTACGATCATCACGACGCCGAAGGCTTTATCACGCTGTACGGCCTCCCGATAACGGTGCGCGCCCTTATGGAAAAAGAAAACGGTTTGCCGCCGCAGTCTTTATAAAGCATTTTATAACGAAACGGAGCGCCGCAATGCACGCAAAAAGCACAAAAGACTGCCCGCAAAACGGGGCCGAAAAAAACGCACAAAACAAGCCGAAAGACGCGCTGTGGCAGGGGCGTTTTACCAAAACGCTTTCGGCCCGAGCGCTGGACTTTGAAACATCCATCCGCGTCGATTCCCGCATGATTTTTGACGACATTCAAGGCAGCATTGCGCATGTTAAAATGCTCGGCACGCAAAAAATCATAGAACCGCAGGAAGCGGCCGCTCTTGTGCGTGAACTGCAAAACATTGAAAGCGATATCCGTTCCGGAAAACTTTCAATCGATACGAGTTTTGAAGACATTCATTCGTTTATCGAACACGAGTTAACCGAAAGGCTCGGCGACACGGGTAAAAAGGTTCACACGGGGCGCAGCCGCAACGATCAAATCGCCCTTGACGAGCGCCTGTATTTGCGCCGCACCGCCGCCGATTTGCAAAAGCGCATTGTGCACCTGACGGACGTTTTGTGTACAATTGCCGAAAAACACGTTTCAAGCCTTATGAGCGGTTACACGCACTTGCAGCGCGCGCAGCCGGTAAGCCTTGCCCAGCACTTGTGCGCATGGGCGTGGATGCTTACACGCGATTACGGACGCTTTGCCGATGCGCTCAAGCGTATGGACGAATGCCCGCTCGGAGCCGCGGCCCTTGCCGGAAGCGGTCTTCCGCTCGACCGTTTTTATACGGCAAAAGAGTTGGGCTTTTCCGATATCGTGCATAATTCCATGGATGCCGTAGCCGACCGTGATTACTGCATAGAACTTACCGCGGCGGCGGCTTTGTGCATGACCCACCTGTCGCGTTTTTGCGAAGAAGTGATTTTGTGGTCGTCGAGCGAATTTCATTTTATAAATCTTGACGAACAATGGTCGACCGGCTCGAGCATTATGCCGCAAAAGAAAAATCCCGATTTTGCCGAATTGATCCGCGGAAGAACCGGACGCGTTTACGGCGATTTAATCGCGCTTTTTACGCTGATGAAAGGCCTCCCGCTTGCCTACAACCGCGATATGCAGGAAGACAAACAAAGCGTTTTTGAAGCACTCGACACGCTCGGCGCCTCGCTTGAAGTGTTTGCCGCGATGATGGAAACGGCGCAGTGGGATACAGAACGCATGGCGTCCTCGTGCTGCGGCGGTTTTGCAAACGCAACCGACCTTGCCGACTATCTTGTAAAAAAGGGAATGCCGTTCAGAACGGCGCACGGCTGCGCGGCTTCGGCCGTTAAAACATGCATCGAGCGCGGCATTCAGCTCGAAGATCTTCCGCTCAGCGAATATACGAAAATATCGCCCCTTATCGAAGAAGACGTGTTTGTCTGCCTTGAGCCGGCGGCCTGCCTCAACGCAAAAAACACGGCGGGCGGTCCTTCCGAAAAACAGGTGCGCATACAAATCGAAAGTCTGCGCCGCTTTTGCAAAAACGCGGAAACTCACGCCGAATCGCGCCTCGCGCCGTACACTAACGATCGACCGTAAAGGTATTGATTTCGCCGGAAAGCTTTTGAATGTTGGTGCGGTTCCTCGCCGTTGCGGAATCGACGTTCTGCACGGAGCGGATAATCGACTGTGCTCCGTCCGACATCTCGCTCATCGCACCGTTGATTTCTTCCGTCAAATTGGCAAGGGATGTCATTTCTTCGGCAATCTGTTTGCCGCCGTTCGTCAGCTCCGCAGACCCCTGTGCGACAAGGTCGATCGTCGATTTGATTTCACTCATCGCTTCAAGTACTTGAGTGCTGCCGGCCGATTGTTCCTGCATCGCGGACATAACGGTGCGGTTTTGCTCCGTAACATCGTCGGCAAGCGAAAAAATCGTATCGAATTGATTTTTTACCTGCATCGTACCGTCCGACACTTGCTGAATCGATTCCTGCAGGTCCTGCAGCTGTTCGCTGATCGTTTTACCCTGTTGGTTCGACTGTTCGGCAAGCTTTCTGATTTCGTCCGAAACGACGGAAAAGCCTTTGCCCGCTTCCCCCGCATGCGCCGCTTCGATCGCGGCATTCATGGCAAGCAGGTTCGTCTGGTCGGCGATACTCCGGATGATATTGCTCGCTTCAAGCAAGCCTCCGGAGCGTTCAAGAACGTTGCGTGCACGATCAACGGCCTGTTCCATCGCGGCACGCCCGTTATCCGATGCGCTGCTGAGCTTTTGTGCGGCAACTTCGTTCGCCTTCAGTGTATTCGTCACCGAGCGGATATTTGCGACCATCTGTTCGACCGCCGTCGAAGATGAACCGATGCTTACCTTTTCGCGGTCGATGTTTTTATCGAGGTCGTTGATGTATTCGACCATATATTTAACGGTTGCCTGGGCTTCTTCGACACCCGCCGCCTGATTAATGATTCTGCTCTTGACCGATTCGATATTTGCGACGATCTGCGTAATACTCGAAGATGTTTCACTCATGCCGTCGGCAAGACTGTCCGCCGAATCGGTAGAAACGGCAACCGCGTCGATGATCGTACGAAGCAGACGGCGCATAACGTTGTAAAATTGATTTAAGTCCGCCATAAGGACGCCGAAATCGTCGCGACTCGTTACGACAAGGCTTTTTTGCGTATAATCGTTTTTGGAAAGATACGATGAAAATCTCGTTATTGCTAAAATACGCTTTTGCATATTGCTTACAAAAAGGTATGAATCAAAAATAGCGGCGACACTTCCCAAGATAAGCACAGGCAAAACGCGTGTTAAAAACAACGGAAGCGCGTCCAGCGTTGCGTTCGCCGTACAAAACATCGGCGCAAGCACATAACAGACGACGCCTAAAAAGCTGAAACCGGTGATATCCGCGTTTCTCATTAATACCGAAAGCGTTATATATTCGCTTTTCATCGGAAGGTTATGGATATGTTTTTCAAACGCTTCAAGGAACGGAATATACGAAATCAACGCGAACAGCCATGTACTGCCTCCGGCTGCCAACAGCAACACAAGCGGCTGATGCTCAATCGCATACAAACGGCAAATTATAAGCGACAGCGTAAACATGATAAGACCGTTAATATTCGCCCCGATTATGGAAAGATTTTCGAAATTTTTTACACGTCGATTTGTAGCCTGCACCGACGGTTGCGAACCGTCATATTTGCAAATACTGTTTTCATAATGCACATAAATACCGGCCGGAAAAATGATGTTACAAACAACTAAGCCTATTAAGCAAATCGGTGAAGAGAGCAGAATCAGGAAATCTGCCATAGAAAACGCATGGATAAAGATAAGAAAGGGTCCGAATGCAAGCGTCGGTAAAACATACGCCCCTGCAAACAGCGCTTTCATAGAAAACGGAAATTTCTCAATCAACCTGACGGAATTTGTATCGTCCATAGAAAACCTCCAAATCGTACAGTTTCGTTGAAACACCATTATTACTATTAATGTAATTACAAATTATAGTACGTAATCGTATAATTTTCAATGTATTTTTTGTTGTCGGCCGGCTGTCAATCGTCTTGACCGCCTCGATTATTTTATGATATATTATTTTTTACCTGCGGTGCACCGCGCCGAACGGGCCCATAGCTCAGTTGGTTAGAGCTGCGGACTCATAATCCGTCGGTCCCTGGTTCAAGTCCAGGTGGGCCCATAAAAAACAGTACTTGGGGTAAGTGCTATTTTTATGTAAAACAAGTAATTAGGAATCTGGCTGGCTTTCAGAAGTTTTGAAATGTAAACCGCATATCAACCGGTTATCAAAATTTCAGGAGGTTCGGTATGGATTATCATCTTTTCAAAAAAGCGACAAAATCAAAAAGTAAAATAGTACACCGCTGGTACTATTATTTTATCGATCCTGTATCGGGAAAAAAGATATTCTTACTTCTTCCGAGATTTATATCCGTACCGCCCATAGCCGCCCCGCGTTCTGTGTCCATTCCATCTTCGTTATCCGGTGCTATGAATTGGTTTGCATATTCCCGGAAATGTTTAAAACAGCTTAAATCTTTATCGCCGGATATAAGTAAAAACTTTATTCCCTTTTAGATATTTCTTTAATTTCATTTTCTATCCGTATTTTTTTCTCATCTGAAATATACATATAACAATACTTAAGTATTTGTCGTAAAAAGAAAATCGATTTTTCCTTATTCAGCTGTAAATGTGCTATTGATTGTGTCGTATAAAGCAAATACTCCAAATCATATTCTTTTTGCATTCCCTTTTTTATTCTATCAAGAATTTGTTCTCCTTCCGTAAATATTATCTTTTCTATTTCCATATCATTAAAAAAGATGCCATTATAAGAAGGTCTGCTCCCGAAAATTATGTCTTGCTGTTCTTCGTATCTAAACTGATAAATACACAAAAAACACATGATACTTTTTTCATTTTTTATGTCGGCTTGCGCATTTGTTTTTAATAGCTCTTCATAGAGTTTCCAATTTTTTTCCTCATTTAGAAGAAACAAATCTCGCCATATATTTTCAACAGTTATACCGTTTTTTGTGCCTTTGCCTTTTCCTGCTAATACTTGATCAAATTTTTGCTTCGGTGTTATTTTCATTTTATTTTCTCTAATTCGTTAATAAGTTCAGCGAAACATATGTTATCTTTGGGTAATATCCATTGAGGTATTCCATTCACACCAGATGTCGCTGCCCCCTATAATGCTGTCCATACTCTCGCTGTAGCGTTTGTCCACTTGCATCCTCAAGGCCATTTCCGTGTGCGTCGCACCGCTTTCTGTCGAAAGCGGATGCTTACCGAGTTTTTGCATATGCAAAAACTCGCCGACAGTAAAGTTCTTCTGTATACCATCTGATCTTCTTTGTATATACATCTTTTTTTCTTTAGGAGCTTGCGTCTTTGTTCACACTCCCTCCGTTACCCTCTTCTATATCCAAATACTTCCCGTATACCCAGCCGTCGGGATAATCGTCCGTTTCTACTTTATACCAATACCATGATTCTCCGTCGATCGTAAACGGTTCTTCGCTTTTATCCTTTATTTTTACCGTATCGCCTTTATTTAAGAAGCCCCACGTGTCACACGACAAATTCGGCTTTACGCAAAGACGAACACGGCTGTCGTTTAAAACGGCATTCTGTATCGGTATTTTGGCAGGACCGGATATGCGGTACCATGGATAATTATATACCTCTCCTGTACCAACGGATTTATATATCCAAATTATATCATCAGTTAAGAGCTTTAGGGATACCTCTAATACAGACCGACCTTCTTTTGCCAATCTTAATATAATTATATCATTTTCCAATATCTTTGTTTCAGTTACATCGAATATATTTCCATCCCAATATTCTCCAATACCATCTTCAGTAAGAGAAATTGCAATGCCAAATCCTTTGAACTTGTTATAATGTGAAATTTGCCAATCATATGCAAATTGGTCTATCCAGAGTCCTGTTATATTTTTATAACTTTGTGAATATAGCGATATTATATTCAATAATACCGCTATAATAAAAATTATCTTTTTATCTTGCATATAACTTTACCAGATCCCGACGTAATACAAGATCAGTTGTAGTTCCAGGGTTATATAATATTTCTCCGAGTACAAAATGTCCGGTATATGAATATTTTAATTTTAATTTATCCGGTAAATTATATGTGGTAACATTATATCGAGTATAGTTTCCGAACGATAATGCAAAATTATTATACCTGCTGTTTGTCTTTCCCAATTCTTTCCATGCAAAATCCGTTAACTTATCAGGATCTCGCACATTACCCCTCTTTCCCGATTATATCATAAAAACGAATAAATTTTATTCCAAAAGGAAGAGCTCTTGAATGATTCTTTATAATTTTAGATTGTATTTTATGCACAAAAAACAAAAATATTTGTGCATGTCTTGACAACGTGCACATATTGCGCGAAAAATATATTAATGACAAAACTTCCCTATAATTTTAATTTTGATGATATTGCCTTGCTGAAAGCTCTCAATAAGGCGAATCATACGCTCGGCCGGCTTAACGGCCCGATCAATCTTTTGCCGAATCCGTATATCATTTTCAATGCGATCACTTTGGGAGAAGCAAAGGAATCTTCCGAAATTGAAAATATCGTTACAACCTTTGATGAAATTTTTAAAGAAATGACTTATTCAAAAACGAATCCCGCATCGAAGGAAGTCCTCAATTACAGACAGGCAATGCTTACGGGATTTGAATTGATTACGGAAAACGGATTTCTAAGTGCAAATCATATAATCCGAATTCATCATATTGTTGAACCGGAAGCGGGCGATATACGAAAACTTCCGGGGACTGTAATCAAAAATACCAAAACGGGAGCAGTCCTGCACACTCCGCCGCAAAATTACGAAGAAATCTCGGACTATCTTGCAAATCTTGAAAAATATATAAATACGAATGAATTTGAAGATATCGATGCGATTCTAAAAATAGCGGTCATTCATTTTCAGTTTGAATCGATTCATCCTTTTGATACATATTTGTTTTATGATTTTTATACGAAAAACGAATACTTGTGTGAAAAATTAAAGATTTCCCGCAATACTTCGAGTAAATATCTGCATCAGCTTTCGGAAGCGGGAATTTTAATTGAAGAAAAAATCGGAAAAACAAAATTATACAAAAATGTATTCTCATATAATTTAATAAATTGTGGTAAAGATTTTATAAAGGGCTTGACTATTCTTATTATTTTGAACAAGGTGTATATGCAAATAAAGGACGGTGTGCGGTTATGAAAAAAAATGAAAGCGGTATGAATCAAGTTCGGTTTTGGCTTTTGATGTGGATGCTGGGCTTGGCGGGGCAATTTTGCTGGAACATCGAAAATCAGTGGTTCAACACCTTCGTATACGCGAAGATCGCAAAAGATTCTTCAATCGTTACGCTGATGGTAATCACGAGTGCCTTGGTAACCACTTTTTCAACCTTTCTTTTCGGGACGCTGTCAGACCGCTTGGGCACGAGGCGGCGCTTTGTTTCTTTCGGCTATATTGTGTGGGGGCTTTGCACCATTTTATTCGGCTTTACCGAATTTATCGGAAAGGGAGCCGTAGGAGTCGGCGCGCGCGTTTCTATGTGGGCGGCGGTTATGGTTATTCTTGCCGACGATGTGATGAGTTTTTTCGGTTCGATGGGCAACGATTCCGGCTATAATGCGTGGAGCAACGACATGACCGACGACAAAAACCGCGGGCAAGTCGGCGCCGTCTTGGCCGTCCAGCCGATTATCGGTACCATCGTCGGCACGGTGCTCGGCGGCTTTCTCATCGGCTCGGAAAACAATTATCAACGCCTTTTTTGGTCGATGGGATTGTTCGTTATCGCCGTCGGCATATTTTCGCTGTTTTTTTTAAAAGATTCTCCGTCGCTCAAACCGCACCGGGAAGGTTCGCTTGCCGCTCAATTTTGTTCCGTGTTTAAGATAAAAGGATTTTTTGCGCAAACGGAACTCGTGCTTGCCTGCGTTACAACCGCCTGTTTTTTCATTCCTTTTAATATTTATTTTGTACATATGGGAAACTGGATGATTTACCGCATGGGATTCAGCGCCGACAGCATGGGGCTCATTCAGGGACTCAGCCTGCTTGCGGCCTCTTTGTCGGCGATCCCCGCGGCACGTCTTATAAATAAAAACCGCACGCCGCGGGTTGCCGCATTCGCCGTTGCGGTCAATATTATCGGCTTATGGGTTTTAACCCTGTTCATCCGGCCGGACACGGTCAATACGCAAAGCGTATTCAGTGCGCAAAACGCGCCGCTGTTTTTTGCCGTGTTTTCGGCGGGAATGGGACTTGTGCTGATTACGCAGACGATGACCATGTGGGTTAAACAGCTCTACCCCGAACAAAGCCGCGGCCAATTCGAAGGCATCCGCATTCTTTTCTTTGTTCTTACTCCGATGATTATCGGAACCATTATCGGGAACATCATTATAAAAAACGGAGCCGGCTCCATAGTAAACGAATACGGCATTACCGAAAACATTCCCGTCGAATCCATCTATATGTGGGCCGCGATTTTGGTAACGGGCGCCTTTATTCCGCTGTTTTTCGCCGCAAAACATTATTATAAGCGCGTCAATAACAAAGACATTCATCCCCTCCTGACCGTATGGGGCGAAAAGCTGAATAAGGAATGCCCCTTAAACGACTATCCGCGCCCCCAGCTTGAACGGAAACAGTGGCAGTGCCTGAACGGTGCGTGGCAATATGCAATCAGCGACGGAAAAGAAATACCGCAAAACTGGGACGGCGAAATCCTTGTTCCTTTTTCGCCCGAATGTGTACTCTCCGGCGTTCAGCGCAAACTTATGCCGGGTCAAACGCTGTGGTACCGGCGGACGGTACGCTTCGACAAAATGCCGGCACGGGACGAGCGTCTTCTTTTGCACTTCGGTGCCGCGGATCAGCATTGTACCGTGTACGTCGGCGGCAAAATTGCGGGCAGTCATTCGGGCGGCTATTGGCCGTTTTATTTCGACATTACCGGCCTTATAAACGAGGGCGAAAACGAAATTATCGCATCAGTTACCGACGATACGAATCTGGGCGATGAAGCGTACGGAAAGCAAACGCTGAACAGGGGAAAAATCTGGTATACGGGACAAAGCGGCCTTTGGCAAACCGTGTGGTGCGAAACGGTACCGGAAAATCATGTTAAAAACGTCCGCATCAATCCCGATTTGAAAAAAGGCGAAGTTGAATTTACCGTAATCTTCGACGGAACGCACGCGCAGGACGGCAAAGTAACCGTTTTTGACGGGGACGTCGTCGTAGCCGAAGCGCCGCTTTTAAACAACAGCGCGCGCATACGCTTGCCCGAAAACTTTAAAAGCTGGTCGCCCGATTCGCCGTTTTTATACACCGCACAAATCAGCGCGGGAAAAGACAGCGTCCGCACCTATTTCGGCATGCGGGAATTCGGCATAATCAAAGGCAAAAGCGGACCCGTTCTCAGCTTAAACGGAAAGCCGATTTTTCACCACGGACTTTTGGATCAGGGCTATTGGAGCGACGGCATGTACACGGCCCCCTCCGACGAAGCTATGATTTGGGATATCGAACGGATAAAAGCGCTCGGCTTTAACATGCTGCGAAAGCATATTAAAATCGAACCGCTGCGCTGGTACTACCACTGCGACAGACTCGGCGTACTCGTATGGCAGGATTTTGTAAGCGGCGGCGGACCGTACAAACCCTTTGTCGTTCAATACGCGCCGTGGATCGGCTTAAAGTACTCCGACGGGCCAAAGCGCTATAAACTTATGGGGCGGAAAAGCGAACAAGGCCGCAAAAACTTTTTGCGCGACGCCGAACGCACGGTCAATCATTTATACAACTGCGTTTCCCTTGCCGTATGGGTTCCCTTCAACGAAGGCTGGGGACAATTCGACGCGGCCGACATGGCCGCAAAAGTACGATCTTGGGATTCGAGCCGCGCGATAGACCACGCAAGCGGCTACTTCGACCGCAAGGCCGGCGACTTTCACAGTTACCACATTTACTTTAAGCCCTTTTCGCCGAAGTCCGATTCGGAAAAACGCGTTCTCGCGCTTACCGAATTCGGCGGCTACAGTCTGCCCTCCGAAGGACACATGGTTTCGCCCGTTTTGTACGGATACAAAATGTTTTCGGACAAAAAAACGCTGAATGAAAATATTTTAAAACTGTATAAAAACGACGTTTTGCGCAACATGTCCAAGGGCTTAAGCGCCGCCGTTTACACGCAAGTCAGCGACGTTGAAGACGAAATAAACGGATTGTTTACCTACGACCGAAAAGAAATAAAAGCCGACGCTTCAGTCATGAAGCAAATTGCGGATATGCTGAACAAGGCTTTTGGGGAACATTCGGCAAGGGCAGATTAAGCGCAGGCGATCGGCTGATTCGATAAAAGATTATCGATAATTCTTGACACAAACACCTCTTTATCGTATGCTTTATACATAGGAGTACTTATGAAAAAAATCTTTTTAACAGGGTTTGCATTACTTTTGACGCTCTGCCTTATCGATTGCGGCGGTAATGCAAACAAAGCGGTTTACAACGCCGGTACATATACCGCTGCGGCACCGGGCATGAACGGTGATGTAAACGTTTCCGTAACATTCAGCAAATCGGCAATTACAAAAATCGAAATCGGGAAACACAACGAAACACCCGGTATTTCAGATACGCCGATAAAGGAAATTCCCGCTCAAATCATCAAAACGCAAAGTTTGGCTGTTGATACCGTTACCGGAGCAACCTTCACGTCGAAAGCGATTTTGGCGGCTGTAGCGTCTGCCGTTGAACAAGCCGGCGGAGACGTTGCCGCTCTTCAAACGAAGAAAAGCAATGCTAAAAAAACCGGAAAAGCCGTAGAAAAAACGGCCGACGTCGTTGTAATCGGCGGAGGCGGCGCGGGTTTGTCGGCAGCCATTTCCGCAGCGCAAAACGGTGCAAAAGTTATTCTTATTGAAAAAACACCCTTGCTCGGCGGCAATACGATACGCGCAGGCGGCCCGTATAATGCGGTCGATCCCGCGCGGCAGGCAAAGGTTTCTCCGGCATCCGATGCCGCGATGAAAAGCATTGAAAGACTTTTAACCGTTGCGCCTAAAAACGATTTGCACAAAAAATATCAGGATGAGTTAAAAAAAGAACTGGATGCGTATAAGGCGCAAAAGCCGAACCATCTGTTCGACTGCATTCCGCTGCATATTTTGCAAACGTATGACGGCGGCGATTATGCGGGAAAAATCGAATTTATTGAAAAACTGTGCAGCGAATCTTTACCGGCAGCCGAATGGCTCGAAAGCAACGGCCTTGTATGGCGCGATACGATCGTAACGGTCCCCGGCGGTTTGTGGCCCCGCGCTCACGTTCCCCAAAATGCGGCCGGTGCGGACTATATCAACACAAACAAAGCTTTGGCCGACAAATTGGGCGTTGAAATCATCATGAATTGCAAGGGCGAAAGCCTTATTCAAAAAGGCGGCCGTGTTGCGGGTGTAAATGCCGTGCAAAGCGACGGAACACCTGTCGTGCTTAATGCGAAAAAAGCGGTTGTAATCGCATCCGGCGGTTTTGCGGCCAGCAAAGAAATGCGCAAAAAGTACAATCCGCTTTTAGGCGAAAATCTCGGAACAACGAATAATCCGGCAAACGTAGGCGACGGCATTACGATGGCCGAAAAAGTCAACGCAAACCTTATCGGCATGGAATACATTCAGTGCTTGCCGCTCGGAAACCCGGAAACGGGCGGTTTGAACGGATGGGTCGGCGGTATCGGCGTTGAATATTATTATCAGGTAAACAAAAGTGGCAAACGTTTTATGGCTGAAGACGGCCGGCGCGACGTTATGACCAAGGCTTTGCTTGAACAGCCCGGTTCATTCAGCTATGTTATTGCAGACAGCCACGTTACGTTTAAAGACGGCAAAAACCTGTGGGGAGATGACGTCGACAAACTGGTTGCCGACAAAAAGATTTTCCGCGCGGACACAATTGAAGATTTGGCAAAACAAATCGATATCGATCCTGCGGTTTTAAAGGCGACAAACGACGCGTTTAACAAAGCCGTTGCTGCCGGAAAAGATCCGGAATTCGGCCGCAGCCTTTTCGGTCAAAAAATGGACAAAGCGCCCTTTTATGCTTCTCCGCGTATGCCGACCGTACACCACACGATGGGCGGTATCGAGATAAACCTGAATGCGCAAGTGCTGGATAAAAACGGCAAGGTTATTCCCGGCCTTTATGCGGCGGGTGAAGTTACCGGCGGTATTCACGGCAAAAACCGCTTGGGCGGAAACGCACTTGTAGATATTCACGTATTCGGAAGAATTGCAGGCGCCAATGCCGCAAAAGAATAAAAAGAATAAAGTGTAATCGGCGGCACCGATTTATCCGCGCGATAAAATCAATCGGTGCGTGCCTGAAAAAAAGAGGGGGCAAAGATCGTCCGCTTCGGCGGCGGTTTCCGCCCCTTTTTTTACCTATTCCGATTTTTTATTTATTCCAAAACACAGCCGATTGAGCGGATTTTTTTGCTGCGGTATTTAACCAAAACGGCGGGATCGCGTTTGCATAAATCAGCCAAATCGTGTACCAATTGATCGCGGACGGCAGCTGCGGTTTTTAAAGGATCTGTGTGGGCGCCGCCTTCGGGTTCGTTTACAACACCGTTTATCATCTTTAAGCCCAAAACTTCGCGGCTCGTAATTTTCAGCATAACGGCGGCATCCTTTGCGCGGCTTGAATCGCGCAGCAAAATGGAAGCACAGCCTTCGGGCGATATAACCGAAAAGATTGCGTTTTCGAGCATGTAAATCTTATCGCCGACGCCGATACCCAAAGCTCCGCCGGAACCGCCTTCTCCGATAATAAAGCAGATAATCGGCGTTTTAAGGCGGCTGAATTCGCGCAAATTGACGGCAATCGCTTCTCCGATGCCGCGTTCTTCGGCGCCCAAGCCGGGATAGGCGCCCTGCGTATCGATAAACGTAACTATGGGGCGTCGGAATTTCTCCGCCTGTTTTGCAAGGCGCAGCGCTTTGCGGTAACCTTCGGGATTCGCCATTCCGCCGTTGCGGTCTATCGTTTCGCGCAAATTCCGACCTTTTTGGTTGCCGATAACGGTTACCGCCCGTCCTTCAATAAATCCGATGCCGCCGACCATGGCAGGGTCGTCGCCGAAAAAGCGGTCGCCGTGCAGTTCGGTAAAATCCTCAAACAGCATATCGATATAGTCGAGGGTACGGGGCCGGTCGCTGTGGCGGGCCAATTCCACGTGTTCCCATGTTTTTGAAAGCGCGCCGCCGCTTTGCAGTTTTGCGGTTATCTTTCCGAGTTCTTCGCTTATATCGAGTCCCGACTTTTGCGCAATATCCTGCAAGCCGCTTAATAAGGCTTCCTGATTCATGTTATTCATACGGCACCCCCGGCTTTTCCGTTTTTCGAACAATTCGCGCTGTGCGCGTCGATCATGCGTACCCAAAACCGGCGCTGTTCCGAGCGGGGTACAATGCAGTCGACAAAGCCTTTTTTAAGCTGAAATTCGGCACGCTGGAATCCTTCGGGCAGCTGCTGGCGGATTGTTCCTTCGATAACGCGCGGGCCGGCAAAACCGATTAAGGCCCCCGGTTCGGCCGCGATAATATCGCCGAGCATGGCGAAACTCGCCGTAACGCCGCCGGTCGTCGGGTCGCACAGCAGTATAAAAAGCGGAACGCCTTTTTCGTCGAGTTCGGCGGCCGCGCTTGAGGTTTTCGCCATTTGCATAAGAGAAAAAAGGCCTTCCTGCATTCGGGCACCGCCCGACGTCGCGTAAATAATAACGGGAAGTCGTTCGGCGGCGCCTTTCAGCATAAGGCGGGAAATTTTCTCGCCGACAACCGAACCCATCGAGCCTCCCATAAAATTAAAAGACATAACGGCAAGCAGCACTTTGCGTCCCTTTATCGAACACGAACCCGTAACGACGGCTTCGTTCATGGACGTTTTTGCTTCCGCCGCCGACAGTTTTTCTTCATAGCCTTCCATTTCGATCGGGTTGCCCGTTTTCAAATTGGCGTACAGTTCTTCAAAGGAATTTTCGTCCGAAAGATATTCTATGCGCTGCGCGGCGTCTATACGCAAATGGCAGCCGCAATGCGGACACACCATTAAATTATCGATAAAAACTTCATCATCATGCGAAACCTTGCAATGGGGACAGTCCATAAGCACCTCCTTAGTTGCCGTTTACGGCTTTTTTCGCAAACAGTTCCGCGTACAATCCGGTGCCGAATTGTCCCGACTGAAATTGCGCCGAGCGTAAAATCTTTTTTTGCTCTTCTATATTTGTGCCGATTCCTTCTATGCACAGTTCATCCAAGGCGCACAAAAGCTTTTGGACGGCTTGCGCGCGGTTTTGTCCGTGAACAATCAGCTTTGCCGTCATGGAATCGTAAAAGGGAACGACCGTGTAGCCCTGATACAAAAAGCTGTCGAAGCGGATACCGTTTCCGCCGGGGATGCGCAGCGTTTTAATCGTGCCGGGCGTAAATGCGTTTATGCGCGCTTCTATCGCCCAACCGTGAACGGGAAGAATTCCCGCCGGCAAACTCATGTTTTGCCCCGTACACACGCGGACCTGTTCGCAGATAAGATCGGTTCCCGTTACCATTTCGGAAACGGGATGTTCAACCTGAATGCGCGCGTTTACTTCCATAAAATAAAAATTGCTGCCGGAAACTAAAAATTCTATGGTGCCCGCGCCGCGGTATTTAAGCGACGAAAACAAATTGATTGCACCCGAACACATGGCCTCGCGCATTTGTTCGCTCACGCCGGGCGACGGACTTTCTTCTATGAGCTTTTGATGATTTTTTTGAACGGAGCAATCGCGTTCGCCCAAAACGGCAACGGCGCCTTTTCCGTTTCCCAAAATCTGCAATTCGACATGGCGCGGATCGACAAGGTATTTTTCGATGTATACGGTGCCGTCGGCAAAGTTCGCCTCGGCTTCGGCGGATGCGATTTTAAGGTTTTCGGCCAAATCGGCCTCTTTCCATACGACGCGCATACCCTTTCCGCCGCCGCCGGAAGCCGCTTTTATGATAACCGGATAGCCGCATTTTTCGGCCGTTTTTGCCGCTTCCTGCGCGTTTTTAACCGCCCCGTCCGAACCGGGCGTTACGGGAAGACCATTTTTTACCGCGGTTTCGCGCGCACGAACTTTATCGCCGAGCATGTCGATCGTTTCCGGATCGGGACCGATCCAATACATGCCCGCCTTTTCAACTTCGCGGGCAAAGTCGGCATTTTCCGATAAAAAACCGACTCCCGGATGCACGGCTTCGCAGCCGGTGCCGAGGGCAACGGTAATCAAAGCTCTGCGGTTCAAATAACTTTTTGCCGAGGGAGCCGGCCCTATGCAATAAGATTGGTCGGCCAATTTCACATGCAAACATTCCCGGTCGGCATCCGAATAAACGGCGACCGTTTTGATTCCCAACTCTTTGCAGGCTCTGATAATGCGTACGGCAATTTCGCCGCGGTTCGCAACAAGCAGTTTTTTTATCATCGGCCGCGCTCCTATACGGTGCGGAGGGTAAACAAAACCTGATCGAATTCGACCAAATCGCCGTTCGAAACGGCAATGTCTTCTATAACTCCGTCGAATTCGGATTCGAGCGTATTCATCATTTTCATCGCCTCAAGCACGCACAGCGGCTGTCCCTTTTTTACCTTCGCGCCCTTGTCTACATAGGGCGGAGAATCGGGAGAAGGCGAACGGTAAAAAGTTCCGACTATCGGGCTTTTTATTTGTATAAGATTTTTTGCCGCAGGATCGGCGGATTGTGCGCCCGATGCGGAAGCGTTGCCGCCTGCAGCTGCCGCGACAGCCGAAGCTGACGGTACGGCAGCCCCCGCGACAAAGCCCGCAGCCGTCGGTGCGGCGGGCGCCTGAATCGGAATGGGCGGCGCGCTTTGTACAATCGGCATGATCCGGTCGGGAGTAAAGGCGCCTTCTTTTTTCAAAACGAATTCATTTTCGCCGTCCTTTATCCGCATATATACCGACGAGCTTTGTTCGAATTTTTCGAACAGCTTTAAAATCAATTCTTCATTCATAAAAACTCCCATTAAATTTATCTATAAATAACCGCAATTCAAATACCGCTTATTCCTCCTGCAACCGGATTTCCGTACCCTCTTCATCCTCGGTTTGCATAAACAGCTTCCAGTTTTTTTGCTTTGCAGCCTCAAATG
This sequence comes from Treponema maltophilum ATCC 51939, assembly GCF_000413055.1. Taxonomy (NCBI): domain Bacteria; kingdom Pseudomonadati; phylum Spirochaetota; class Spirochaetia; order Treponematales; family Treponemataceae; genus Treponema; species Treponema maltophilum. Next base: position 2,354,927 of record NZ_KE332518.1, read on the forward strand.
CCGATCGAAATTCGGCCGAGGCGTAAACGACCGACCCGCTTTTTTTAGGGTGCGTATCACGCCCCTTTGCAAGTATTCTACGGATTGTGTAAACGACCGACCCGTTTTCTTTAGGGTGTATCTCATCTTCGGCGTACAGTACGACGCTGCCTTCTTGTTCCTCACTTCGATCGGGTAAGGCGTTCAATATCCGTATAACGGAATCTTCTTCAAATCGATTATACTGAACGCCCAGTGCCTGTAAGGCCGGTAAGCCCTGTACATCGAGTGCGGTGAGTTGATTATCCCCGCACTCCAGCCACTGTAAAGCGGTAAGCCCCCGCACATCGAGTGCGGTGAGTTGATTATCCCAGCATATCAGCCACTGTAAAGCGCTCAGCCCCCGTACATTAAGGGAGGAAAGCCGATTATTGTCACAGTACAGTACCTGTAGTGCGGAAAGACCCCGTACATCGAGGGAAGCGATTTTGTTGGAACCGCAGTGCAGTTCCTGTAAAGCGGTCAAACGGCGTACATCCAGTGCAGTAAGCCGGTTGTCACCACAGCTCAGTACTCGTAAGGCGGTTAATCCCCGTACATCAAGCGAGGTCAGCCGATTATTGTCACAGCTCAGCTCCTGTAAAGCGGCTGCACCTTGCACGTTGAGTGATGTCAGTTGATTGGTATGACACCTCAGGTTCCGTAACAGGGTAAGCCCCCGTACATCAAGCGAGGTCAGCCGATTATTGTCACAGTACAGTACCTGCAGCGCGGTAAGCCCCCGTACATCAAGTGAGGTCAGCCGATTAGAGCCACAGCGCAGTACCTGTAGCGCGGTAAGCTCCCGTACATCAAGCGAAGAAAGCCGGTTTCCTTTACAGTTCAGTTCGGTAATAGCGCCTTTAAGGGTAACCTTTGATCCTGTTGCCGTGAGAATTGTTTCTTCTCCGCTCGGTAATTCCGTAACCGTGCAACCTTCAACCTGTATTGCGGAACCGTCTGCCGTTACCGCCGTTACGACTATCTCTTTCGGGTCGTCGTTTATACCGAGTATTGCTCTTCCTGCGCCTGCGGTTTTTGCAGGATTTTCAGCCGCTGCAATACCCGCTGTCAACAGTCCTGTTAAAAATAATATCGTCAAAAATTTTTTCATAAGTATCTATTAAAATCCTTGAATTTATTCATTTCCCGGTTTTCAATTTATATCCTGTCGAAGCGTTCGATATCGGCATCGTAATCTACGCCTGCAATGTCGAACCCGTTGGCGGCTAAAAAGTCGTGCCGGTAGCCTGCCAAATCGGTTAATCGTTCGCTGTTTTCGCTCGTTACCTGTACCATTAGGGCATCAACCGCTTTTTGCACTTCGTCGGAAAGTTCCCAATCGTCTATACGGATTCTGTTTTCGGAATCGACGGGAATTGTTCCGTCGGCGCGGTACAATCTGTCGGAAAAGAGGCGGTTTATCTGTTCGATGCAGCCTTCGTGAAGGCCCTTTTCTTTCATCACTTTGAACAGTGAAGCCAAATACAGGGGAATAACCGGAATGACGGCGCTTGCGCGCGTAACCAGCCCCTTGTTGACCGATACAAAGGCTTTGCCCGAAAACGATCTCATAAAGGAATTCAGGCTGTGAGCGGTTGCTTCAAGGTGTTCTTTTGCCTTGCCGATTGTTCCTTTGCGGTACAGGGCTTGGGTGGCTTCCGGCCCGATGTACGAATACGCGACCGTAATGCAACCGTCGGAAAGAACGCGGGCTTGCGCCAAGCGTTTTATCCAGCGCTCCCAATCTTCGCCGCCCATAACCTTAACGGTTGCGGCAGCTTCTTCTTCGTTCGCGGGTTCCGCCGAAATCTCTTTCAGCTCGCCGGTAAACGGGTCGAGCGTTTTTCCGGTAAACGTTTTGCCGAATGGCTTGAGTACGGATTTATACATAATGCCCGTGTCGGGATCGGTCCGCACGGGGCTGGCCAAGCTGTATACGACCAAATCGAAGCGTATATGCTTTTTTTTCGCTTCTTCGATAACCCGATTTTTTATTTCATCGGAAAAGGCATCTCCGTCTATCGTGCATGAAAAAAGTCCCGCATTTTCGGCCGCTTTATCAAAGGCCAAATTGTTGTACCAGCCGGGCGTTCCCCATTTGGTTTCGCTGCCGGCTTTTTCATACGACACGCCGATTGTCGCCGCTCCGTATGCAAAGGCGGCCGTTATGCGGCTTGCCAATCCGTAGCCGTTCGAACAGCCCAGCACCAAAACGTTTTTGGGCGCGCGGTCCTTTGCGTAAGAAGCCGCTTTCTTTTTCGTGTATGCAATTTGATCGTCCGTTGATTTTTTGCATCCGGCAGGGTGCGCATTCAAACATACGCTGCCGCGTACCATCGGTTTTATAATCATAACTTACTCCTTAAACGGCGGTTAGGCCGGATTATTCCGCGCTGCCTACAAGGCACATCCATTCGGCTTCTGCGGCGAGCGTATCGCCGACATAAGCCTTACCCGCTTGTTTTACCATACGCGGCGAAACCCGCAAATTCGTTACTTCCACGCGGACCTTGTCGCCGGGGCGTACTTGCGAGCGGAATTTAACTTTATCCACCGTCGCCAAAAAAAACAAAGCGTTTTTTTCAAAAACGTTTTGAAAACTCAGCGCCGCGCCTCCCGCTTGCGCCATCGTTTCAACCAGGATAACGCCGGGAACAACCGGATATTCGGGAAAATGACCCTTAAAGAAAAATTCGTTTTCCGTAAATACGTGCTCACTGACGCTGCCTTTTTCATCCGCCGAAATAATTTCGTCGACGAACAAAAACGGGCTGCGGTGAGGCAGTAATTTTTCTATATCTTTGGTAAGACTCATGCTTGTGCCTCTTATATTTTTTTGAACACAACGACACCGTTATGCCCGCCGAACCCCAAAGAGCCGGATGCGGCGCAGCGTATGTCGCCGGAAAGGCCCTTGTTCGGCACATAGTCCAAATCGCAGTGCGCTTCAAGGTCGGGTTCGGTCAAATTGATGGTCGGCGGGAAAAAACCGTCCTGTATCGCCTTTACGCAAAATACGGCTTCAAGCGCGCCGGCTGCACCCAAACAGTGTCCGGTCATCGATTTTGTAGACGATACTTTCATCTTGTACGCGTGATCGCCGAAAGCTTTTTTTATCATCGCCGTTTCGGCCGGATCGTTTATCGGCGTGGAAGTTCCGTGCGCGTTATAATATTGCACGTCTTCGGGTTTTACGCCGGCATCCTGAAGCGCTTTTGTCATCGCAAGAGCGCCGCCGGTTCCCGAAGGATCGGGGCTGGTAAGGTGGTAGGCGTCCGAAGATGAGCCGTAGCCTGCAAATTCGGCATAAATTTTTGCGCCGCGTTTTTTCGCGTGTTCGTATTCTTCCAAAATCAAAATAGCGGCGCCTTCGCCCATAATAAAGCCGGAGCGTTTTTTATCGAAGGGACAGCAGGCTTTTGCAGGCTCGCTGTTGTAGTCGGACGCAAGGGTTTGCAAAATCGTAAAACAGCTTATGCCGAATCCCGTAACGGTCGCTTCCGTACCGCCTGCAAGGCACATATCCACGCGGCCCGAGCGCACCATATCCAAAGCGTTTCCGAGCGCGTCGGTACCGGAAGCGCAGGCGGTTGCCAAAGTCCATGAGGGGCCGTGAATGCCCAAAAGCATGCTGATATTTCCCGCCGCCTCGTTCGGAATGAGCAGCGGAACGGTCATCGGCGGAATGCGCGCAGGACCCGATTCGAAATATTTTTTAAAGGAAGATTCGTATATTTCAAAACCGCCTATTCCGTTGCCGAGCATAATACCCGTGCGGTCGGCATCTATGGTTTCTTTGGTAAGGCCCGCGTCTTTTACCGCCTGAACGGCTGCGGCAACGGCAAACTGGGTAAAGCGCGCCATTTTCCGCGCTTCACGTTTGTCGACAAACTGCGATGCGTCGAAATCTTTTACTTCGGCGGCAATCTGCACTTTGTAATCGGTACAGTCAAAACCGGTGATGTTTGCAATACCGCTTTTTCCTTCCTTTATCCCCTGCCATGTTTCGTCAAGGCTGTTTCCCAAGGGCGAAACGACGCCCATTCCCGTAACAACAACTTTTCTCATACTTTCTCCTATAAAAAATCAAAGAGGAAACATCCGTTTCCGATTTGATAAAAAGTGCCGGCGCTGCTTTAGACGGCGCTTTTTATCGCCTCTCCTGTAATCATGCTCCCAAGCCGCCGTCGACGCCGAGCACTTGGGCGGTAATGTACTGCGACAAATCCGAAGCTAAAAATACGGCGGCATTCGCGATGTCCTTCGGCTGACCGGCTCGTTTAAGCGGAATGCTTTCAATCCATACGTTGCGCATTTGTTCGTTTACGGTGGCCGTCATATCCGTTTCTATATAACCGGGGGCAATCGCGTTTACACGGACCCCGCGGCCTGCGGTTTCTTTTGCAAGGCTTTTTGTAAAACCGATAAGCCCGGCTTTGCTTGCCGAATAATTCACTTGACCGCCCTGTCCGTGCAAACCGACAACGCTCGACATATTGATGATCGAACCGCTCCTCTTGCGGATCATATCCGAAGATACGATTTGCGACGCGATAAAGGCGCTCGTAAGATTGACGCGCAAAACGGCTTCCCAATCTTCGAGTTTCATGCGGAACGAAAGACCGTCGCGCGTTA